>JANRBI010000190.1:14652-20774 GCA_030727625.1 Salibacteraceae bacterium | reverse complement strand
GTATCGGCTTCAATCAACTTTATTTTCATATCAGCAGCTACTGGCAAGTGATCGCTCATCTCATAAAGCGCAGTCAAAACCGCTGCAGGCACGCTTGTGTTTGCACCAGCATTTATATCTTGGTTAAAATGCATGCCGTCATTTCCCAAAGCTTTGTAAGAATCTTGAATGTATGAAACGGCACCTGTATCTTCCATTACTTGGCCCGACATCAAAATCAAATCAAATCGATCATCCAAACCACCACCACTAAAGCAACTATTACTTCCAGTATTTCGGGTGCTTTGTGTATGAATCGCACTAAACGCGCTGCTGTTATTCCAAGTGCCCAATTGATCAATTGGATCATTGAGTTTAAAATCTCCGTATGATGCAGATGTCAATTCTTGAAAAGCACTTTCGTTTGATGTTTTTAAGTTCAAGTCGCCACACATTACGTAATAACCGGGCTGCAAATTATCTAGCATGTACGTCATTACAGCTTCTGCGGCTAAGCCTCGGTCTGTTACATCAGATGCGTTAGAACCTGCTTTCAAATGAGCGGCTATAATGTGCACAAATGTGGTATCGCTGTTTGCTGAAAGCAAAGGGTCTTTATAATAAAAAGTAACAATGTCGATTACACGAACAATAGAGCTTCCGTTTACATTCTCTTCTACCTTGGTTTTCGCGTGAACCGCGAATTTGTTTTTGTTATAAAACACACCGTTCACCAAATCAGAAAAACTATTGTTTTGAATCGAAACTCGTGCATATTTTGAAACACCATCCGTGTTAAGCGATTTCACTAAAATGCGCTCAGCATAAACATCAGAGGCCCCCATTTCATTTACAACCATCAAGTCTGGATTAACATGATGAGCGATGGTTTTCAGGAACTCATCTTTATCATTAATCACATTCAGGTTAGCAGGACAAAAACTAGTAACCTGACCATAATAGAGCAAATTATAAGTCATAACCCTCACCGTATC
Organism: Salibacteraceae bacterium; assembly: GCA_030727625.1. GTDB lineage: Bacteria > Bacteroidota > Bacteroidia > Flavobacteriales_G > Salibacteraceae > SHAN690. The sequence continues at coordinate 19,800 of JANRBI010000190.1, read as the reverse complement.
AAAACTCTGAGCAAGAGAAACACTTGAGATCAAAAGGGCTAAGAATGTGGTATAAATCGATTTTATCATTTGGCAAATGTATGCCTTGCCAGCGTTGCCATGAATTAGCTTTGTGTTAAGTACAGATCAGGTAGTTCGCGCACTTTACAATCTTGATTGTTGGTCTTTAGAGAATTTCGTAAATCATCATAAAGGATAAAATACTTTGACATCTCAGCCGAAGCCATGGCTGGAATAGCTGTATAATTATTAGTATCGATTGCTTTCATCAAATCTGAAACAGTGATGGTTTCAAAACTTCTGATGGGTAAAAAAACATTACTTTCTTCGCCCACCTGTTCCACTTCTGTTAAAACTTTGGAAACGACTAAAATTTCCAACACTTTATTGGTCACTCCAAATGGAATACGAAGTGATTCACTCAACTTTTTAGCGCTAAGCGGTTTTTCACCATTCATAAAATTGGCAGAAATACGCTTACATAAAATCATGGCTAACACGTGAATTTGTGTTGTGCTTAGCATATTTCCATCAACTTCATTTTCTATTTGAGAAACATTCTGGTTGGCATAAGCCACCTCAGCACCAATGAGTGTAATCAACCACGAAGTATTTGCCCAAATCATAAATAATGGCAATGCTGCGAAACTCCCGTAAATGGCGTTGTATCTACTCACGCCAACTTGAAAATAGATATAAACCCATTGCACTAAAATGAAGCTTGTACCTGCAATAATCCCTGCAATCAGCGCTGAGCTAAAATTCACCTTTGTATTTGGCATCACTATGTAAACGAACGTGAAAACCAACCAAATAAGCAAATAAGGCACCATTTTTATAAAGAAGAAAACTACAGGACCAATCAACTTGAGCACATCAACTCCTGAAACAAGATTTTCGAATCCACTTGTCAAAATAACCTGCATACTTCCGGATACAATAATGAGTACAGGAGCGATAAGCATGATTGAAAAATACTCTGAGAATTTACGAATCCAAGAGCGGCCATTGGCCACTTGCCAGATATCGTTAAAAGCCGTTTCAATGTTTGAAAGCAAACTCATCACTGTCCATAGTAAAATGGCTATCCCCACCAAAGCAAGCAATCCTCCTTCTGTATTATCAAGCATACGGTTGGCAAACGTCATGATCTGGTCTGCTACTTCTTCATGCCCTGTAAGTGAGCTTCGTAACTGCACCTCGAGCGAATTTTGTATTCCAAATCCTTTCGCAATAGCAAAAACAAGTGCAACTACAGGCACAACAGAAAGCATCGTGTAAAACGTAAGTCCTGCGCTCTGAACTTGAAGTTTATTTTCTGCGAAGTTTTTTGATACAATAAGAATAATACGCAATTGCTTGAACAAAAATGCCGTCCAGCGAGAGCGATCTTCTAGTCTCACATCCCAAATTCGGCTGTGGAAATAACTTAAAATGCTTTTTATTTTCTGCATAAGGGAATCAAAAGCGCAAAGTTCAAAAAAACTCGTTTACGCTGTTGCGGCACAATTTACAACACCTAGGTTTGAGCACTATGAATAAATTCATTCTTTCTGTTTTGAGCATGGCCTTGATCTGCTCTTGCCAAGCACAAGTGGCTGAAAAAACTGCTCAAACATCTGAAAGCTTTACGCTTCAAGATTATTACAAAACCAGTAAGACACTTGATGCGCAAGTAGATGCTGTATTTGAAAAACTTAATGACGAACAGCGCGTTGCCCAAATGATCATTGCCTCTTTAGGCAAACTTGGCAAGCCATATGCTGCAGTTGAGCCACTCATTAAAAAGAAACAAATTGGCGGAATTATTTTTTTAAGTGGCGATACTAAAATTTTTGAAAACAAGATTGACAGCATTAATGCCATGCATACTGATTGGCCAATGCTAATGAGCATGGATGCTGAACCAAGTCTGTTTAACAGAAGAATGCCTGGCACTCCGCAAATGTCAAATACCGCAGATCTTAAAACTTCAATTCAAGTTGAAGAAGCAGTGAGCATAATTGATGAAACGCTAAAAAAAGTAGGCTTTCAGCAAAATTTCGCCCCCGTTTTAGATCTTTCTGCAAACAACGAAGCGATTGGAAACAGAACCTTTGGTAGCGATTCGGCAACGGTGGTTCCAATGGCACAAGCCTTTGTTGATGCAACTCAAAAAGATCAAGTAATTGCTACCGCAAAGCACTTTCCTGGTCACGGAAGAGTGAGTGGCGACACACACAAAAAACTCGTTTTTATTGATGGTGAAATGACCGAAGTTGGTCTTTACAAACCAATCATCGAGGCTGGCGTTTTAAGTATAATGGTAGGTCACATTGCTATTGAAAACAACGAAAAGTACAACACCAATGGCATGCCTTCTACCTTGAGTAAGCCAATTGTAACCGATTTACTCAGAAACGAAATGAACTTTAAAGGCTTGATCATTACAGATGCAATGAACATGGGTGCGGTAAACGCAATTCCAAATTGCGGAGTAAAAGCTGCTGAAGCAGGTTGCGATATGATTTTGATGCCAGTAGACGAACTAGGCACCCTGAATGGTATTTTAACTAAAATGAATGAAAACGAAGCCCTTCGCAATCAGATTTATGCTTCAGTAAAGCGCATCATTCGCGCAAAAATTTGCTTAGGAATGCAGTTCTAACGCTTAAATCCGTCAAGCGGAATTTTAGTTTTTACGTCAATCGGAATTGTTTTCGAAACTAAAAATGCTCGGGCTTTTAAGTCGCCTTTGATATTAATTTCTGGACTTTTACCCGAAAGCGCTCCAATTAAACTGGTAATACCTCCAGCCAAAAGGTTTGGCAAGTTGCCTTTCAGCTGAACAGGATAAGTTTCGGTGCTATTCGCTTTTATTTTGAAAGACCTGTGCAGTTGTGCATCACCCACTTTTACGCCAGACGAATACAAATCAAAATCTGCACCTGTCACATTAATGGCGTAGTTGTTCGGATTGGTTATTACTAACGAAATAGTGCCACGCATTCCTTCTTTCGACATTTCGTCTATCTTGAACGAATCAACTCGGTTTAATGTTAAGTCCTTAAATTCACAGCCACCCAAAAGAACACCCGTTAATATTAAAACCGCAGATAATCTGAAAAGTCTAAGCATCGAAGAATTTTTTATGAATATGAAAAGTGCAAAGAAAACTCTCCTCAAGCACATTCTATTACTTTTTGTTGTCGTTTTCCTTGGTGATTTAACATCATTTGGGCAAGCGTTTAGAGCCAATCATTGGGTTTTCCCAAACGAGCATGGTCTTGATTTTAGCGGTGGCGCACCTGTTACAAGTCTTGATTCACTTACAGGTATTAGCGGAACTTCGGCCATCAGCAATCAAAACGGAGACCTCATTCTTTATAGCAATGGCGAAAAGGTTTGGGATGGAAATGGCGACATTGTTCCTGGTGGAAATAACTTACTTGGAGACAAGGAAAGTTCGCAATCTTCATTGTTATTGCCTTCTCCTTCGATTTTTAATCCGACTCGTTATTTTCTGTTTACCAATGACAATTATGGTGTTGGTAACGGACTAAACGTTTATGAAATTGAAATGAGCTTAAACGCTGGCTTAGGAATGGTTTTGGCTCCAACCAACTTGATTGACTCAAGTACAGAAAAACTCGCTGCTACAAAACATGCTGATGATCGCGGATACTGGATTGTGGGTCACAAAACAAATTCCACAGAATTTCACGCTTTTCTGCTCGATAATTCGGGCGTTTTAAATACGACTCCAGTTGTAAGCTCAGTTGGTATCCTGCACACTTTTGCCACGGCCATTGGCGAAATGAAAGGGAACATGAAGATTTCGCCTGATGGAACCAAACTTGCCACGGCCAACTTCAATTCAGGCACCGTTCAGCTTTTTGATTTTGACAACGCAACTGGAATAGTGAGTAATCCAATCACACTTTCCAATGCCAGCACTCAGTTTATTCATGGAGTTGAATTCAGCGCTGACAGCAAAAAACTTTACTTCGGAGAAGATTTTACCAATTTCACAAGCGCCTCAAACATGCATTGTTTCGATTTAGACCATGTTTCTGAAGAATGCCTTTTGGCAAGTGAATACTTATTCAGTCACAACGATCTCTTTAAAGCCTACAAAGACCTCCAATTAGGAATCGACAAAAAGATCTATGTAAATTTTTACGAGGGAGGAGTTCCAATAGACTCTTTAGGTGTAATTAACAATCCGCAACTGCTAGGTGCATCAAACAACTTTCAGAAAAACGGGCAAGTTGTAGCCAATAACATGACCACATTTGGCGGACTCACAAACTTTGCCAGTAGCTATTTAAGTGATGGAATATTCTTTGATTTTGGAACCAATTGCGAAGGAATAGCAACACTTTTCAGACCTGAAGACACTTTGGGAATTGATTCTGCACATTGGAATTTTGGTGACCCAACTAGCGGACAAAACACGAGCAATAGCATTTTCGCATCGCACATATTTTCAAATGCAAACGACACCTTCACGGTAACGCTGCAAGTTTTCAGCGGAACAAACACCGAAACTTTCACCAGAGATGTCTTCGTTTGGGATAGAGATTTAAACCTATTGGGAAATGACACCACCGTTTGCCAAGGACAATCAGTAACACTGGATGGCAATTGGTACAACGCTTGTTTAAATTGGAGCAATGGCTCAACAAATAACACAATCAGCACAAACCAAGAAGGTTGGTATTGGGTAGATGTAAGCTACCAGAGTTGCTTCTGGCGCGATTCCGTTTTTGTAACAGAAGTAGCCGATGTGCCTCAGTTTGAACTAGGCGCAGATACAGCTGTATGCTTGGGCGTAAGTTTTGAGATTGATCCTGATCTTCAAAACGCATTTTACAATTGGCAAGATGGATCAAACGACACCACTTTTACCATCAACTCAAGCGGAATCTATTGGCTTGAAGCCAGTAACGCATGCGGCACAGCAGCAGATACCATTGTGGTAACTATAAATCAAGCTGCTCAGCCCGTTCTTAATTTCCCGAGCGACACTATTAGTTGCGATACCATTCCACTAACGTTTGATGTTACTTTTTTAGGCGCTTCATACAATTGGAATGATGGATTCAATGGTTCCATCAGAACTTTTCAAAACTCAGGAAACTACAGTGTTACGGTTTCAAATGCTTG
>JANRBI010000190.1:12195-14552 GCA_030727625.1 Salibacteraceae bacterium | reverse complement strand
CCATCAGAACTTTTCAAAACTCAGGAAACTACAGTGTTACGGTTTCAAATGCTTGCGCTACTGTTTCTGACACTATGAGCTTAACCATTCAAGAACCTGTGATCTCCAATCTTCTTGAGAGATATGTTTTTTGTGGTGGCAACGATACGCTCGCAGTCAGCGGAATAGTCAACAGCACACTTACCGCTTGGAGCAACGGTGTGATTGGCGACACAACTAAGCTTACAGAATCTGGAGTTTTCACAGTGATCGGAAACAATGTTTGCGGTGCGCTAACTGACACTTTTAGCGTTTTAGATTGGGATACTAACTACACACTGCAAATAGGAAAAGACACCACCGTGTGTAATGAATCTACGCTAGTAAGCATTGGCGATACATTGCAAAACTTTCCTTTCAGCTATAGCTGGAATACCAACGAAACAGAGCCGATATTAAATGCAGTTGCGGGAGATTATACGGTGACTGCATCCAACCGCTGTGGATCTGTGGATGGTTTTATTTCGATCAAAACAGCTAATCCAATTGGCATAGAACCTCCGAGTGACTTGATTATTTGCCCTGGCGAGAGTAAGCTAATTGCGATTGAGAATGTGGAAGTGCAAAGCGCGATTTGGAGTGAAGGAACTGATTCAATAAGCGTTTTGATTAGCGCACCAGGAACATACAGCGCGAATATTATAGATACAAATGGCTGCTATTTTTATGACGAAATTTCGTTCACAGACTCTTGCCCAGGAAAAATAAAAGTTCCAAATGTTTTTACACCAAACAGCGATGGCATAAATGATGAATACTGTGTTCAGCTAGAAAACGTGGTAGACTTTACATTTTCTATTTATGACAGATGGGGACATCAAGTGTTTCTGTCTGAAAACAGCAAGCAATGTTGGGATGGCCAATCTTTGATTAATAAAGCCGCTAATGGAGTTTACTTCTACATTTTAGACACAACAGACGCACTTGGCGAAACCGCCTCTTACCGAGGCAGTTTCACACTTTTGCGCTAGCTTTTTATTTGCTCGCTTTCGCGAAATGATTAAAAAACAATGGAATAGTTTCTATTCCTTTCAGGTAATTGAATACTCCATAATGCTCATTTGGCGAGTGAATATCATCTGAATTAAGACCAAAGCCCATCAAAATCGATTTCAAACCAAGCTCTTTTTCAAATAGCGCTACAATTGGAATGCTACCACCACCTCTTACTGGTATTGGCGTTTTACCAAATGATTCTTCCATTGCTTTTGAAGCAGCCCTATAACCTGGGAAATCAGTTGGAATAACCAACGGATCACCACCGTGATGCGGAGTAACTTTTACACTTACCGAAGGTGGAGCAATACGCTCAAAATGCTCTTTAAATAATTGCGTAATCTTAGCTGGATCTTGGTAAGGAACCAATCTCATTGATATTTTGGCTTGTGCCTTTGAAGGCAAAACGGTTTTTGCTCCTTCGCCAATATATCCACCCCAAATTCCATTAACATCAAGTGTTGGTCTAATGCTTGATCCTTCTGGCGCAGAAAACCCTTTTTCCGAACGAGTAGCTTTTATTCCAAGACCTTTTTTAAACGCTTCTTCATCAAATGGAGCTTTTGCCATTTCAGCACGATCGGCATCGCTCACAATTTCAACATCATCATAAAAGCCTTCAATGGTAATATGTCCATCAGCGTCTTTCATTTTCGAAATCATATCGCAAAGCACATTTACTGGATTGTCCACTGCTCCGCCATAAACTCCAGAGTGTAGGTCTTTATTTGGACCAACAACTTCAACTTCTACATAGCTCAAACCGCGCAAACCAACCGTGATTGACGGAACGTCATTGGCAATCAAAGAAGTATCTGAAATCACAATCACATCCGCAGCCAATTTCTCTTTATTGGCTTTCACGAAAATTCCAAGATTCACAGAACCAACTTCTTCTTCTCCTTCAATCATAAACTTCACATTACAAGGCAATGCGTTGTTTTTCATCATGATTTCGAATGCTTTTACGTGCATGAACACTTGACCTTTGTCGTCAGCAGAACCACGAGCATATATTTTCCCATCCTTTATAACAGGATCAAACGGAGGTGAATGCCACAACTCAACAGGATCTGCTGGCTGCACATCATAATGACCGTAAACGAGCACTGTTGGCAAACTGGCATCAATGATTTTTTCACCATAGACTATTGGATGACCTGCTGTTTCGCATATTTCAACCAAATCAGCACCTGCGTCTATCAAGCTCTGTTTTACCACCGAAGCACATGCTTTTACATCGCCCTTATATGCCGGATCAGCACTTACCGATGGGATTTTGAGTAATTCAATAAGTTCTTCAATATATCTGTCTTTGTTAT
>JANRBI010000190.1:0-12095 GCA_030727625.1 Salibacteraceae bacterium | reverse complement strand
ACCGATGGGATTTTGAGTAATTCAATAAGTTCTTCAATATATCTGTCTTTGTTATCCTCAATGTAGTTAAGGATTTGGGCTCTATCTAGCATAAGCAACCTTTAAATTGTTTTTCGTTTTAACAGAGAACAAATATAACCTTGTTGATCGGGTTTTTGGATTCTCACCAACAGGTACAAAACATCGATAAAAGGAATAATAAGTTCCATGAATACGCTTCAAAATCTTTAAACTTGTAAGCTCTAGTAATTTACCAGCATATGAAGGCATTTCTATATTCTCTAGCAATACTTATCGGCATTTGTCTGCTACAGCTAGATGCAAGTGCCCAAGAAGGACCCTCGTTTAGAGGCATTAGAATAAATCCTCAAAGTGAAATAAACTGCCTTTCAAACCCAGAAACAATAGGTGTAACGGTAGAAAACTGGATTCCAGGGCTTCAGTATTTATGGAATACCGGTGAGGTTGATAGTATGATCCAGGTGAAGCCTTTGGTAAGCACGTCATACTCGGTGACAATTTCACATCCAGATTTCAATTCAATTGATGTAAGCAGCTTTCAAGTTGATGTGACAAACAACCCAATAACGATTGAAAATCAAACGATTGAAGTCAGTAATGAATTTTGTCCTGGTGCGGAAGTTAATATTGAAGTAACTGCCTTTGGTGGACATGGTGAATTACAATTTGAATGGAACTTTGGAGCAAGCGGAACAGAAGTGACTGTTGCTCCTGTTTCATCTAGCTCATACATAGTAACTGTGATGGACGAATGTTTGACTAAAAGTGAAGCCGTAATTGCCGTTAAATTACAAGAACAAAAACCTCTTGAAACAGTTGATCAAACTATCCCGTTCACTTGCAGCAACCAAGATTTGGAATTAACGGTTGACCTAAACGCAATAAGTGGTGGAATTGGCCATGGATATACCTTTCGTCTCAAAGGAAATGACTTCGACAACCAATCAATTATTGTTTCGCCAAAGGATGGCGATGTTTATGTAGCCCAAGTCACAGATGAGTGTGGTATTCAAACAAAGGACTTGAGTATAAAACTTGGTAAAAGAGATCCTATCATTCCTTTATCGAAAGATGAAATGATTTGTAAAGGTTCTGAGATTGACCTAACGGCATCAGAAGATGCTCAGTTTTATCTATGGAGAGAAGGACAACTTTTTACAAGCTATTTTGAAGAAATTCAGGAGAATCAAATGATTAACCTAACGTACATTGACGAGTGCGGTGAGCAGCACAGCATTAACAAAACCATAAAAATTGACGAAATCGAAGCTGATTTCGAATCAAACACACATATCGGAAGCAACACCGTTGACTTAAAAAGTAAAAATTCCAACTACGAAACGTATCAATGGTATTTGAATGGATATACAGTAAGTACTTCGGAAGCATTTGAACTAGAATTAGTTGCAGGCACAGGCAATGCCATAACTCTTGTAACCACCAATAAGAATGGTTGCACAGCAACAAACACAAGATCCATTGTCTTTCGTGATGGCGTAGACGCGCCAACCGCATTTACGCCAGATGGAGATGGTTTGAATGATGTTTTTACTGTTAGATTTGAAGAAATATTAGTTGATTTTAAAATTGAAATTTTCAATCGTTGGGGGCAACTAATCTATAAATCTAACGACCAGTACTTTGAGTGGAATGGATTTGACGGAAATCCAGAAAATCAATTCAATTCATTTGTATACAAACTTATAGGAACAACCTCAGCAGGAACAACCTTTGACAAGAACGGCACCATTACTATAATCAGGACAAAATAATCATGAAGAACTTATATCATATATCAGCTGTATTCTTCTTTTTGCTTTTTGCATACAATGCTAATGCACAGATAACAACAACCAATGCGGCCCCATACAATACTGCAGCAAATTTGGTTAACAATGTCCTAATGGGGCAAGGTGTTGTAGCTATAAACGTTACTTCATACGGAAATGCCATGCAACGAGGCTTCTTTGCCAATGGAGGTACATCGATTGGTATAGATAGCGGAATCGTGTTGTCTTCAGGTAGTATTTTCAACATTCCACTTAGTTCTGGAGTGGGAGCAAGTACATCAATCCCCAATGCTGTTGGACAAGGAGCGGGAGATGCTGATTTACTTTCTGTAGCCCAAAGCGTTCCATCGCTAATTGGTCAATTTTTTAGTGTTAATAGCACGTGGGACGCATCTGTAATCCAATTCGATTTTGTGCCTTTATCAGACACTGTAGAATTTGATTATGTTTTTGGATCAGAAGAATACCTTACTTGGGTAAATTCTTCATACAACGATGCATTTGGTTTCTTTTTATCGGGCCCCGGTATTTCAGGTCCATATTCTAACAATGCTATTAATGTGGCCACGGTTCCAAATTCTTCCCCCGCTCTTCCGATTTCGATCAGCACCATACATTGTGGATTAAATGGAGCATATTTCAATTGTAACTACTCGAGTTCTTGGGGACTAGCAACATCTTGCACCACTCCCTCTTGTTCTGGATCATCAGGTCTTGCATACAACGGATATACGGACCCTATCACTGCTGTTTTAATTGTTCAGGCTTGCGATACATTTCATATGAAACTGGCAGTATCCGATGGATCGGATAAAATACTTGATACAGGAGTCTTTATAGAAGCAAATAGCTTCACGTCTACCGGAATGATTATCGCCCCCACCCCTTCTTATAACCCATTTGGGGCTGATACAGCATTATACGAAGGCTGCGGAAATGTTGAAATTTACTTTGTTAGAACGGACTCAGTATTACCTGCTGGAAACTTGAATTACAGTGTTTACGGAACATCTCAAATGAGTGCAGATTATTCAACCATTCCAAATTGTGTTTGGAATCCTACATTTAACAGATGGGATTGCGCATTAATTTTTTCAGCAGGACAAGATTCAGCTGCAATAGCATTTAATGTATTTAATGATGGACTTAATGAAGGTATAGAAACACTGATTATAGCCATCGATGATAGTATACAATTGAGTTGTCAATCTGGAGATACGATCGAACTCACGATTTTAGATCAACCCGACTTAACAATTAACACTTACGGGAACACCACCTTAGATTGTAATAGTAACCCAGCCTTAATTGGAGTAACAGTTTCAGATGGACTTCCACCATTTACGTATTCTTGGAGTAACAGCAATTTGATAACGAATGATTTTCAAATTGTCAACCCAAACCAAACTACAAGCTATACAGTCACGGTAAACGATGCGTGTGGCCAACAATTTGAAACTGACTTTGTAAATGTTGGTGTCTTTAATGTGCCTTGGTCTGTTATCAAATTTGGAAATAATCAAACTATTTCTTGTATTGACCCGCCTGTAAGCATGGGTGTATCTGTCTCTTTTAATGATGCAATTTGGCATGGAGACATTTCATATCTATGGTCTACCGGATCAACAGACAGCACCATTACTGTGTTCTCCACAACCAATGAAACATACTCTGTAACTATTACAAGAGGATGTACAGGCGAAACGGTGGTTCAAACATTCAATCTGTTTACCCAAAATGATACAGTAGAAACTAGTACAGAAGATGTTCCATTAGGAATCATTGAATGTCCAGGCGATGAAATTGGGATTAGTGTTGATGCTACTGGCGGATATCCTCCTTACACCTATCAATGGAGTACAAGTGCTGCAAACGCATCTACTAATGTTTATCCGGGCCAAACTCAATACTACTATGTAACTGTTCAAGATGTTTGCGGATTGGTAGACTATGTAGACAGTGTTAAAGTGGAAGTTCCTGTTGCTGATCCACTAAACATTTATGGTGTGATCAACGATACTGTTCCATGCCCAGGTGTAAAAGTGCATTTTGGACCTGCTGTACCCAACGGGGGATTTGGTTGGGGATATTTATTTAGCTGGGATAATTTCGAAACAACGTCCAACCAAACACAATCTATCATTTATGAAAATGAAGAATATACAATCTGGTTGACTGATGGCTGCAGAGCAGATACTGTTGAGCTAACTGTTCATGCCGTTATAGCAAGTCAAACTGATTTAGATCTTTCTTTAACTGGTGATACTACTATTTGCTATGGAGACAGTGTAACTCTTTATGCTCAAGGTTTATATGGAGGTGGAGAGTATGCATACAATTGGCTGGACGCCAACTTAAGTGGACCAACACCCACATTCACACCTACTCAATCTAGGTCATATACCGTAAGACTTATTGATAATTGCGATTCTATTAGAATTAAAACTGTTCAGGTTAATGTTTCTCAGGTTCTAGCAGATTTTGAATATGAATACGTTCAAGATTATGAAGTGGAATTAACGAACAACTCATGGTCTGACACGACAATTGCTGGTTTTGAGTGGACAGTAGACGAAACAGGATATTTCGCTACAGATGTAGCACCGATTATTCTTTTACCTAATGGAGACCCTTACACTGTAAACTTGCTCGCAACTGATGCAAATGGATGTAACAATGTTCACACAGTTGTGGTAGCATCAGAGTTTTCACTTTACATACCATCTGGTTTCACACCTAATAATGATGGTATAAATGACAAATGGAATATCGGTAGTTTAGGTATTAAAGAAATGAACCTACAGGTCTATAATCGTTGGGGAACACTCGTTTTTGAAACAACGGATAAGGACTTTGAATGGGACGGATTTTACAAAGGTGAAAGACTACCGATGGGCGTTTACTCTTGGAATATTGTACTCTTTACTGATGGCGGAGAATACATGGAAAAGTCGGGAGCAATCAGCATCCTAAACGATTTCCAACCTAGATAATAATCGAATAATATGAAGAAGAAGGCTCGATAGAAATATCGGGCCTTTATTTTTTGCGCAAGCTTTTCATGAACTCGCTCGCGTATACAAAGTCAATCACATTTTGATTCTCGGTATTAAGAATTGATGTCTTGTCGCCTTCCCATGCATTTACACCTTTGTGAATGAACAACACATGGTCTCCGATCTCTATAACAGAGTTCATATCATGCGTAATTACCAAAGTGGTAATGTTGTATTCAATCGTGATGTCATGAATCAAATTATCAATTACGATGGATGTTTGAGGATCGAGACCAGAATTTGGTTCATCACAAAACAGGTATTTAGGTCTTGGCGAAATAGCTCGGGCAATTCCAACTCGCTTCTTCATACCACCACTCAATTCTGAAGGAAATAATGCTTTTGCATGAGACAGCTCTACTCTTTCAAGCACGGTATCAACGCGCACCTCTTTTTCTTTAATCGAAAGATTGGTAAGAATATCCAATGGGAAACGAACATTTTCAGCAACGGTCATATAATCAAACAATGCGCTGCCTTGAAACAAGAACCCAATCTCTTTGCGAAGCTCCTTTTGCTCTTTTCGAGACATTTTAAGAAAGTCTCTTCCATCAAACAAAATCTCACCTTCTTCGGGTTCAACTAGGCCCACAATGCTCCTAGCTAGCGTGCTCTTCCCGCTTCCGCTAGCACCAATGATCAAGTTTGTTATACCATCTTCAAAAACCGAAGAGATGTCATCTAAAATTTTTCGATCACCAAATGTTTTTGATAAATGCTTTACCTCTATCATATCAAAAACAGTTGCGTGATGATGTAATTAGCAAACAAAATCACAATAGAACTTTGCACTACTCCTCTAGTACTGGCAGTACCAACATCAAGTGCGCCACCAGTGGCGTAATAACCTTGAAAGGCTGGAATAGAAGTAAATAAAAACGCAAAAACTGCAGATTTTGACACTGCATACACTACGTGATATGGTCTAAAGTCGAGCTGAATTCCTTGAACATAATCTGTTACAGAAACAATATCTGTCAGCATAGCTATGGCGTAACCGCCACCAATGGACACAAACATGGAAATGATCACCAAAAAAGGATTGATCAAAACCGCAGCAACTATTTTAGGTTGAATCAAATATGCAGATGAGTTAACACCCATTATTTCCAAAGCATCAATCTGCTCTGTAACGCGCATTGTCCCAATTTCAGAAGCAATGTTACTCCCAACCTTTCCCGCTAAAATGAGCGCCATTATGGTTGGGCTAAATTCTAAAATAGATGATTGACGAGTCGTAAAACCAATGGTATAGGCGGGAATAAAGGCACTATCAATATTAGCGGCCGTTTGAATGGTGATTACCATTCCCATGAAAACAGAAATAATGATGATGATACCCAAAGAGTCGAGCCCAAGAGAAACCATTTCATTGAAAAAACGCTTTCGGTAAATGGAGAATTTTTCTGGTCTGCTAAACACCCTCCACATGAGGATGAAATACTTTCCGATGTTATAGAGCAACGATGCCATAGCGACAAATGTAAATCTTATTTGATGTGAGGCTAAATGAACAATTCGTTAGCTTTGAACTATGCGTTTTGTAAAAATAATTTTCGCCCTTTTTACTATTGCTTTATTAGCATCATGCACTGCTTCGCGCGGTGGCAGTAAAAAGAAATGCGATTGCCCGAGTTGGAGCATGAGCCATGGTACAAGCACTGATGTGCAAGTGATCACTGCCCAAAAATGATTCCTGAGAGTTTTGTAAGCGGAATTGGACGATATATTCCAGCTGTATCGATTGCCGTAGTTTATCATTGGATCAAAGGACAACCTCTCAAAATCAAAATAACCAAGCCAAGAAATTCAAAGCTTGGAGATTTTAGAATGCGCTCAAAACACGCTATTCCTGAAATTTCGGTAAACGGAAACCTCAACCACTATTCTTTTTTGGTAACGCTAACGCATGAAATTGCGCACTTGAACGATTACATGGAGCGCAAAACCTTGCGCGAACCTCACGGTGAAAATTGGAAACGGATTTACAGCAATTTGATGATTGAGCTGCATGCTGCAGGCGCATTTCCGCAAAGTATAGATAAGGCTATTATCAAGCATATACGAAGTCCAAAAGCAGCTTCATGTTCTGATGTTGAACTGAACGAAGCCCTCAGACAGTTTGATGAGGTAGACACCTTATTACTTAAAGACCTTGAATTTGGCGCGCATTTTATTCTCAAAAGCGGTAGACAATTCATTAAGGGAGAATTGCAACGAACGCGTTTCAAATGCCAAGACACAGAAAACAAGCGTTGGTATTTGGTAAGCAGTCAAGCAGAAGTGCATAAAATATCCTAAAACCTAACGTTGACTTCAAACTGAACTATGAAGCTTGACTTACATTCGCCACGATTTTAAAAATCCTCGACACTATGAAGAATGTTTATTGCGTGATTATGGCTGGTGGAATCGGCAGTAGATTCTGGCCACTTAGCCGTCAACATTTCCCAAAACAGTACTTAGACATAATGGGCACAGGCTCATCTCTCATTCAGTTGACTTACGATAGACTAAATCACTTGTGTCCGGCAGAAAATTTCATGATTGTTACATCAGATGATTATGTGGATTTGACGCTTGAGCATTTACAAGAGCTTAATGAAAAGCAAGTTCTAGCAGAGCCAGCGCGAAAAAATACAGCTCCTTGTATTGCTTATGCTGCATACAAACTTTACAAAGAAAACCCCGATGCTGTAATGGTGATTTCGCCAGCTGACCATGTCATTTTGAAGGAAAAAGCCTTTGAAGAAACCATGCAGACTGCGATTGCACACGCTCAAAACACAGGAAACTTAGTAACAGTTGGTATCAAGCCAACACGACCTGATTCTGGTTACGGTTACATCCAATTCTTAAAAGAATCGGATTATGAAAATGAGAATGTAAAAAAGGTAAAAACCTTTACTGAAAAACCATCAGTTGAGTTGGCGCTGCAATTTCTTCAAAGCGGTGATTTTTACTGGAATTCAGGCATGTTTATCTGGACAGCCAAAGCCATTGTAGAGGCTTTTCAAATCAATTTGCCTGATTTAGCAAAGCTTTTCGAAGAGAAACTAGAACATCTAAATACCGAAAACGAAGTAAAAGCCATTACGGAGATTTACTCCATGAGTCCAAATATTTCTATTGACTATGGTGTGATGGAAAAAGCCCCAAATACCGATGTTATTTTGGCTGATTTGGGTTGGAGCGATCTTGGAACGTACGGTTCACTTTACGATCAAGTGGCTAAGGATGAAGACAAAAACGTGAAGCTCAGTAAGAATATCAGAACGTATGACACTTCGCATTCAATCTTAAGACTGAACAACAATAAGCTCGCTGTCATTCAAGGATTGAACAACTACATCGTTATTGACACCGAAGATGTTTTATTGATTTGCCAAAAAGACGAAGAGCAAAAAATCAAACAGTTTGTAAACGACCTGAAGCAAGACAAACACAACAAGTTTCTTTAGTCTTTTTCGAGTAGTTGTGTTTCGTAAAGACGCTCAACGTAGTTTTTGTATTCGTCACACTTTTCGCAATACTCTTGCTTTAGTGGTTCGTAATCAAACACCTGAAACGGAATGTTGCATTCGCCAATAAACAGTGAACACCAATCTTCTTGAGGTAAATATTCTTGAATTTTTATTAGCCATTCAAAATATACCGATTCAGGATATTCCTCAATATGATGGTAATTGATTTTCGCGAAGAGTTTTAATGCTTCTAAATGTTCCGCATTTGCCCAAGGCTCTAAAAAGTGGTGTGCAAAAGGTTGATCATCAAATTTCAGGAAGAAATTAGCCAACCGAACCACATCAGATTCAATGGCAATTTTACTTGGATCCTTTTCATAGAAATCAAAAACAACATTTAAGTTTTCTTGAAAATCATTTCGGCCTTTAGCCAAAATTTGATCCGCTGTTCTGATGTTTAACAACAACCAAATAGAATCTATTCTCGACTGTGAAACACCGTCAATCAGCGCACTTCCAAAACTTCGTTTTTTGGCTTCTTGGTATAATTTAATGTAATCTACGCGATGCGAATCCGCATCAAGCTTTAGCTCAAACATCAAGCAGTTATAATACACGGCCATCGAAGTTGAGCTTCTTTTCCAATTCTGCAATTGCGCATTTATTTCACCCAACTCGGTTTGGCTATTCCAATCATTGATACTGTGCAACAGTGCAATCCAATAGCGTGTTTGGTCTAGATGAGGAACCATTTTAAGTGACTCAGGTAAAGCCAACATTTTGTCTTCCTCATAATTTACAAGCTTCGCATAAAAAGCATAGTATTTCGCCAGCGTATCATCTAATACTTCTAGAATTTCTGGTTTGTCAACGGCCAAAATTTTCTCATATTTTTCTCGGATATAATCCAAAGAATCTTGAAGGTTTTGACGGAAAACACCATCAATTTGAACCACCGCTTTTCGTTGTTCTTTGAGCAAAAACTCAAACGAATCTGGATCAGCATTCAACTGCTTTTTTATTTCTGTTTTTGACCATTCTGCCCAATCTTCTGCCCCAATAGAATCGGCAATCTGCTCATACATTTTATCCCAATTTTCGCTTAAAGCGATTTGAAAAGGAATCGTTTTATGCGGCTCATTGCTGGCAATTAGGTTGAGTATGTTTTCTGAACGCGCTATTTGCAATCGAGCATTCACAGCACTATCGCCCTCAAGCGAGCTGTATGCATTGATTTTCAAACTATCAATTCGCGTAAATCGAACTCGAATACTATCCAAAATTGGATTTGCATTTTCGCCCGTAAAATCAACTTTGCCGCGCTCAAAAGGAACTTCAAACGCAATACTCTTATCAATAGCTGGCGGCACAAACAATTGATTTTCTGGCTCATACTTCACAAAACCAAGCGAAGGATGCTCGAGTTGAAAATCGATGGTGCCGTTTCCGCAATAGCCCGTAAGATGCATCACACGCAACAATTGCTTTTTGTAGTAAAACAAAATATTACGCTCGTAATAAATACTGTTTTCAGGTTGAATGCCCAAAATCATCTTGAATTTATCTCTTTCAGATTTTCGGTTGGCGCGCCAAAACCACTCAAACTTATTTCGCTTAAATCCTCCAATCAAGTCCTTTCGATAGAGCGGTTCGGTGATTTCACCACTGTAAATCCGTTGACCATTTCTTCGGCTTGATTGGGTATAATAAGCTGGATTTCCGCAATCATAAGGCTCGAACGGCACGAACTCAAAGGCAAGCCCGTTTTTTCGGTGTAGCGATAAAAAATTGTAAAGCATTTCGGTGCTGTAGGTTTCGATGCCCACCTTCTTGCCACTGGTATAAGTATCAATTTTATACTTCCGCTCTTCCACTACGGCAGCCGCACCCACCGCATTCGGACTCCAAACCAAAGGCAGTGTTCCATACTCATGTTTGCGCACCAAAAGGTTTGAATCTATTCCAGAAAAAGAAGTGATTGGCGGTGATGGTTTATAGTCTGAATAATTGAAAAATGCTTTGTTTTCGGCAAACTCATAGGCAAACAGCACATCACCAAATTTTTGTGCAGCAATTACTTGACCCGTGTTGGTATCCATCGTAATTGCTACGCCTGTGATATCCCAACTCGGGCGAATAATATTGGAGAAATGGCCGGGTGAATGCACCCACAAATCCACTAAATGCCAAGCTGTTTGCTGGTATGTTTTGCAAAAAACATCTCCGCCTTTTTTATTCCTTAAAGGTTTTTGAATGAACGATTTCACCAAATTTTCGCCAGCCAACACATTCACAGCTCCAAATGAATCGATGCGCAACTGTGGCGTTTTCATTTTTGGAATGTCATCTTCAAAATGCGAAAATCGATTGGTACGTTTCAAGTAATCAGCATGGTATTGCGCTGCTACGTACAAAACAGAATCGTTGGCTAAAGGCGGTAAATCATGCACAGCGCGCACGCTGTCCACCTTTGTTTTAATGAGATGTTCTAAGTATTTCTTATTGTATTGGTCAGGAAATATTTGGTCATTAGCTTGCTGTCCTAATGCCATAAACACTGGAGCCAACATCAAAACCATAAAACCTAAAACCCTTTGTTTCAATACTAAGCCTTCACTAAATCACACAAAAAAAGCCTGTTTGAAATTACATTCAAACAGGCTTCTAATTATGGTATTACCAAAGATTTATAAGACCACTTTCTTAATAAAGTAAAGACAATGGACAATAGACCATGGTCCACAGACTTTTTACAAAGAACCGATCATCTTAGTTGGATCAACCCACTGATCAAATTCATCCGCAGTTAAGTAACCTAAGTTCACTGCTTCTTCTTTCAAAGTGGTTCCGTTGTGGTGAGCCGTTTTAGCAATCTTAGCTGCTTTCTCGTAGCCAATTTTAGTGTTTAGCGCAGTAACCAACATCAACGAATTATCCAAGTTTTGCTTGATACGAGCATGATTAGCTTCGATTCCAACCGCACAATTATCATTGAAACTCATGCAAGCATCGCCAATCAATCTAGCACTCATCAATAGGTTGTAAGCCATCATTGGTTTGAAGACATTCAGCTCAAAATGACCTGTTGCTCCGCCCATTGTTATGGCCACATCATTACCCATTACTTGCGCGCAAACCATGGTCAATGCTTCGCTTTGTGTAGGATTCACTTTGCCTGGCATAATGCTAGATCCTGGTTCATTTTCAGGAATCAAAAGCTCGCCAATACCACAACGCGGACCACTAGCTAGCAAACGAATATCATTTCCGATTTTCATCAAACTCACCGCCAATTGCTTCAATGCGCCATGTGTTTCCACAATAGCATCGTGCGCAGCTAGCGCTTCAAATTTGTTTTCTGCAGTCACAAAAGGATGGCCGGTAAAATCAGCAATGTATTTCGCTACCAATTCCGAATAGCCTTTCGGAGTATTAATTCCAGTTCCAACAGCTGTTCCGCCAAGTGCTACTTCGCTCAAGTGTTCAAGCGTATTGCGTAAAGCTTTCAACCCGTGATTCAACTGACTCACATATCCACTCAATTCTTGCCCAACCGTAAGTGGCGTAGCATCCATCAAGTGCGTGCGACCAATCTTCACCACATGCATAAATTCTTTCGATTTCGCGGCAAGCGTGTCTCTCAATGTTTCCACACCTGGAATAGTAGTTTCAACCACCATTTTATAAGCCGCAATGTGCATTCCTGTTGGGTAAGTATCGTTAGAACTTTGGCTCTTGTTCACATCATCATTCGGGTGAATTTT
>JANRBI010000189.1 GCA_030727625.1 Salibacteraceae bacterium | reverse complement strand
AAAAGAAGGCTATCCGCCTTTGCGCATTGATGGCCGCAGACTTCAAGGTGGAACCCTAAAAGTAGCTGGCAATATTAGCAGTCAATTCATCACTGCCTTGATGCTGATTGGCCCTACGCTACCACAATCATTGATCATAGAAATTGAAGGCGATCCGCTTTCGCGACCCTATATTTTGATGACCCAAGCGCTGATGCAAAGCTGTGGCGCTCAGGTTGAAATAAACGAGCAACGCATTGAAATCATGCCTGGTCGATATCGCTCAAAAGATTATGAAATAGAGCAAGACTGGAGCGCTGCCGCCTTTTGGATGGCATTTGCTGTGGCTGGAAGAAAAGTTGATTTCACACTCCTGAACCTAAAACCTAAATCCATTCAAGGCGATCAATCTTGTGTTGAGCTTTTCGAGGCTCTTGGAGTAAGCTGTGAATACACCGAAAAAGGACTCAGAATTAGAAAAGGCGAAGCTGAAAACAACAGTGTTGAGTGGAACCTAAGAGATCATCCTGATTTGGTGCAGCCAGCTTCTATTGCAGCTGCTATTGGCAAAATCAATTTGACCATGCACGGCCTTGATAATTTGCGATTGAAAGAAACGGACCGAATCAATGCAGTAGAAACCGAGTTGAAAAAAATCGGGATTTCGGCCACTGTAAATGGCCATAGCATGACCATCAATGCGGGCGAAATGACCAACCCGAACCAGTATTTTGAAGCGTATGACGATCACCGAATGGTAATGGCCATTGCGCCTTTGAGTTTGGTGTTTGACGAAATCATCATCGAAAACCCGTTGGTAGTTTCAAAATCTTATCCCAGCTTTTGGAAAGAAGTAGAGAAGTTTGTGGATGTGAGGCCGATGCGCTAAAACCTCACCCTAAGCTGCACCTTCACCTCTGTTCTAGTTGGTGCTTCAATCGTGTTCAACGCGCTTCCATTTTCTTTTTGGTTAGAATAATACGTTTGTGAAACCCTAACCGTGATATCGCCCCAGCGGGCAAAATCATAAGAAGTTATCAAATAAAATCGGCTGCCACGGAAATAATATGCAGGCACCGAAAACGAATACAACACATCGTGCTCATAAGCATAAATACGACCGTTATAGCTTTTTGTGTCAAACAACGCATAGCGCAATTTTATCTGGTATTTGGCCGGCCATTTTGGCGAATACACCAAATCTTGATAAAGCAAATAACCGCGCTCATTTGCACCAGTTGGCAACGTCACCGACACCATTTCAATCCTGTTTCTAAGCGTCAAAGTCTTGTTGATGCTGTATTGCCAATTAAGGCGATACCACTGGCGGTGCAACACCGCAATGGGCGTTGTTGCTTGATCTGTGCCTGAAACATTTTCATACTTATCTTCAAACCTGTAGCGCACATAAGCACTAAATGTTCTTGTGGGTTTATATTCTAATTGAGCCAAATATTCTTTTCCGTTTGACGGAGCATCGGTTCTGAAACGCAACCAATCAAACTTGAATAAATCCATGTAGCCATTAAATGTCCAGCGCGTGGTAAACTTAGAACTCACACCCATGTATACGCCCGATTCATTGTTATTCCTACTGTTTTCGCCAATGGCGTTTCCACGCGGATTGCTGTAATTAGCTGCATACGAACGCTGAAACACCGAAACATCTAACTTAGGATCTAGACTTATTATCGCTCCATTGAGCATGGCATTTCCGCCATCACTGCGAGATGAAACCTCACCAAAACCAATAATGTTTCTGATCAAAAATTGATAGTCGAAACCACCAACAAAAAACGATTTTGAGAACGGTTCAAACTTTCGGTAAAGCGAGCTGCTGCCTCCAATGTTTCCAGAATAGTTGGTGTAAGCACCCGTAAACCCAACTTGAAACTGGTCTTGAATATAGCGCACATGCCCACCAGCATTGGTTTCTCTTATCGCGTCTTTGTCTTCTAACTCACTTGGCGTTCGGTGAAAACCGCTCAACTGAAAAGATGAAAACTCAGAAACCAAACCTTCGTCATTGCCACCAGTTGTATCTGTATTGGTGATGTTTGCATCTACCATTTTACTACTTACAAAACCGGTTACTTCCAGTTTCGAAAACTGAAGAGTAGCTGCAGCTCCGCGCATAAAATTGTTTTCGTCTGCCGAAGTGTAAGGCACTATTTCCCTAGCCGTTCTTTTTATCCCAGCAATATTGGCACTTTTACCAAAAGCCAATCCCGTCCAGTAGTTCAATCCTTGACCAAATTGCGCTTGATAATCACCAACAATAGCGTGCTTCAGCGTTCCGTAATTTCCGAAATAAACGTGACCAGAATAGAAGTCAAAACCTTGTGGATTAGAACCTTGCAAAAACTCTTCGCCTGCGTCTTTTTCTGCCGTAAGGCCAATGCTTATATTGTTTAAATACCTGAAACGATATCGCGTAAGCACTTTCATGGGCGAACCCAAATAGCGCCTATTCGGACTTGTAGCCAGCGTGCTATCGTCTATTGGCAAATAGCCTTCCTGATCTTCCACCACGCCCTGAAAACGCACAAATGCTTCGTGCTTACCTTCATTCTTTATGCTTTGCCAATCTAATCGAGGTCTGCTGCCATCGTCTGTCACTTTTATAAAAGGCAACACCGAAGCAATCAAGTTTAAGTCCCAACCTTCCAAACCTTGCAATTCATACAAAGACAAAATTCGGCCTGTGCGCATTTTGTGCTCAAGCAATGCTTGAATCTGGAAATCATCCAAAATCAATAAGCGTTGTAAATCTTCTCGTGTGGCTTTATTTAGATTTAAAGGGCGCTCATAGAAAAAATTTAAATCTTCGAGAAGCGTTGTAAAATCTAAATTTTCAGACTCCAAATTTTCGCTCACCAGCTCAATAATCTGGTCAATAGCCGATTGTTTATCGCCATCATCACCATTGTATTGGGCCTTTCCACTTAAAAAAGCGGCCGAAAACACAAAAATCAGAAACCACTTTTTCATGCTTTCTTTTTGCGCTTTCCAAACTCATAACTCAGCGAAGCAGCCGAACTAAACCCTATGGTTTGATGCCATTTTGCACCTGCATCGATCCTAAGCTCTTTCCACAAATAACCCAAGCCAAAACTCAAGCTACCTTGCGCGGTGGCATAACCTGTTCTTATTGCCAAATTATCTACAGGTTTGTACTCAATTGCGGTTATGATATTGATCGGCAAATCCAAGCTTTTTTCTACTTGTACCGTGCCGTTCACCTTTTCCGAAAACAAATATTGTCCTGCTAAAGTGAGCGTACTTGGTACGCGTTCGTCATCAAAATCTGCCAGCTTTGCGCGTGTTGGATTATAAGCCACAGCGGCAATTTTCACATGATCGTTTGGCATAATCAGCAAGCCAATTTCCGCAGCCAGCGTGCTTCTACTTCCATAAATATCACCCATTTGCACACGCAAATAATTCACCTGCGCACCCAAACTCACCTGCTTGCTCAGTTTCATTCCATAGCCCAAACCCAATCTACTATCAGTGTAAGAACTGTAGCCAAATTGATGGCCCACCAAACCCACCGTTCCTATTCCCAGTGGAGCCGCAGCGGCAAAGGTTTTCAAACCCGCTTCGGGCAGCATGTATCTGCTTTCAAACGCCACGCCCACCGCATATTTATCTTGCAAACCAAGCGCACCAATATTGTTCGTAGTACTCCACACGTTGGTTTGTGTAGCCACAGCGCCATTCATACCCACGGCAGCGCCACCGCCAGTTTCGTTGCCTCCGCCAGCCATCGCCCACAGGCAATTCAGCAGCATTAATAGGGATAGAAAAATTCTCATTTCAGCGAAAATAAACCCAAACTGCCAACGTCACTTGCTCCGAAGCAGGAATTAATGGTTTCATAAGATTCATTTGGGCGCCAATTCCTGCTTTCCGCTATTATCTCTGCTTTATTAAAAGCAGAGGATAGCCGCTGCAATCAGGGGCGCATTCACGCTCCGAATCTTGCTTTGCATGTTTTAAAAACACCTCTTTTTCA
>JANRBI010000188.1 GCA_030727625.1 Salibacteraceae bacterium | reverse complement strand
TCGCCTTTTCTTTAACAATATGTGTTTCTTACTTCACTTTGTCAACCACAGCTTTGAAAGCTTCTGGGTGATTCATGGCTAAATCGGCAAGAACTTTTCTATTCAATTCAATACCCGACTTATTCACTTTTCCAATGAATTCGCTGTAAGACAAACCATGTAGTCTTGTACCAGCGTTGATTCTTTGAATCCAAAGAGAACGGAAGTTTCTTTTCTTAAGTTTACGACCAACGTAAGAATACTGCATCGCTTTTTCAACGGCATTCTTAGATACGGTCCACACATTTTTTCTACGACCAAAGAATCCTTTGGCTTGTTTCATCACTTTTTTTCGCCTTGCGCGTGATGCTACACTGTTTACTGATCTTGGCATTTCTTTTTTGCTTTTTGGTTGTTAAGCGTTCCGTTTCAAGGGAATCTTTTTGCTCACATCCGGGTTAAACACTGGTCTCGATTAAGGTCGAGACAAACCATTTTACTTAAGAGCCATCAATTTAAGGATGTTCTCTCTGTCTGCTGGATGCACTAACGCTCCGTGAGTCAATCTTCTCTTACGATCTTTCGATTTCTTCGTAAGGATGTGACGCTTGTATGCGTGCTTCCTTTTGATCTTTCCAGAGCCTGTCAAGCGAAAACGCTTTTTAGCACTAGAATTGGTCTTCATTTTAGGCATTGCTTCCTATTTATTAACGATTAAAATTACTTCTTCTTCTTAGGGGCAAGCATCATAATCATACGCTTACCTTCTAGTTTCGGCATTGATTCTACAATACCAAGTTCTTCAACTTCGGTTGCCAATCTTAAAAGTAAAATTTCACCCTTGTCTTTAAACAAGATTGATCTTCCTTTAAAGAAGACATATGATTTAATTTTTGAACCTTCTTCTAAGAACTTAACTGCGTGTTTCTTTTTAAACTCGAAATCGTGTTCATCAGTGTTTGGTCCAAAACGTATCTCTTTTACTACAACCTTTTGCGCGTTGTTTTTGATTTCTTTTTGTTTCTTCTTTTGATCGTACAAGAATTTCTTGTAGTCCAAAATTTTACATACAGGCGGATCAGCCTTTTCAGAAATCATTACAAGATCGAGACCTTCTTCTCTTGCAATTTTGAGAGCATCGGTTGTGGATAGCACTTGAGGCTCACCTTCACCTACTACTCTTACTTTGGGAACTCTGATTCTATCATTTATTTGATGCTCAGGTTCTACTTGTCGAGGTTGTCTATTCGGACGTCTTATCGCGTTTGTTGTTTAGTTATACAGATAAAAGTTCTTTTATTTCTCGCTGAATCGCTTCAGCAAATTGCTCCACAGGCATGGTTCCTTGATCGCCTTCTCCTTGTTTTCTGACAGAAACTAATCCCTCTTCCAACTCTTTTTCACCGATGACAATCATCAATGGAACCTTAGATAACTCTGCATCACGGATTTTTTTACCGATTTTCTCAGACCTATCGTCAATGGAGGCGCGAATATCGTAATTTTCAAGGGATTGTAAAATCTTTTTACAGCCTTCGTTAAATTTCTCGCTAATTGGCAAAATTTTCACCTGTAATGGTGCCAGCCATAGCGGGAATTTACCTGCATAATGCTCGATCAAAAACCCTATAAATCGTTCATGCGTTCCAAGTGGAGCACGGTGAATGATGATTGGATGTTTTTGCTCGTTTTCAGGTGTGGTATATGTCAAATTAAAGCTCAATGGCTGAGAAAAATCCACTTGGTTAGTTGCCAATGTAAACTCCTTACCAATAGCGCTATACACTTGCACATCGATCTTTGGACCATAAAAAGCGGCCTCATCTGGCACTTCTTTAAATGGTATTCCAGAGCTGATCAACACGTTGCGAACCATGTCTTCTGTTTCTTTCCAAAGCTCTGGCTTGTCTACATACTTTTTACCCAAACGAGCTGGATCGTGTGTAGAAAAACGCATGATGTATTTGTCGATTCCAAAAATTTTGAAATACTTCAAATACATATCATTTACCGCCTTAAATTCTTGCTCAAACTGCTCTTTTGTACAATAAATGTGCGCATCGTTCATCTGCAAACTGCGCACACGCATCAAACCGAATAGCTCTCCCGATTTTTCATAGCGATAGCAAGTACCGTATTCAGCCAAGCGGTATGGCAAGTCTTTGTAGCTTTTTGGTGACGCATCATAAATTTTATGGTGATGCGGACAGTTCATTGATTTAAGATAGTAGGTAGAACCATCCATTTCCATTGGAGGGAACATACTGTCTTTATAGTATGGCAAGTGACCACTGGTCAAATACAAGGTTTCTTTTGCAATGTGCGGAGTACGCACACGGTGATAGCCTGCTTTGCGCTCTGTTTCTTTCGCCAACCATTCTAGTTGCTCGATCAAAAAAGCACCGTTTGGCAACCATAATGGCAAACCTGGCCCAATGTCGTCATCAAACGTGAACAACTCAAGCTCTTTACCCAACTTACGGTGATCGCGTTTCTTTGCTTCTTCCAGCAACTCTAAGTATGCAGTAAGATCACTCGATTTAGGAAATGTAATTCCATAAATACGCGTAAGCATCGGGTTGTTTTCGTTTCCACGCCAGTAAGCACCAGCTATTGAAAGCAATTTAGCAGCCTTAATATATCCAGTGTGCGGAATGTGCGGTCCACGGCATAAGTCAGTGAATTCACCTTGAGTGTAAAAAGTGATGTTTCCATCTTCCAAATCTTGGAGCAACTCCAATTTGTAAGGATCGTTCTTCTCGGTGAAATAAGCTACTGCCTCCGCTTTTGGCATTTCTTTTCTGATGAATGGATTTTTAGCTTTTGCTAATTCCAGCATCTTCTTCTCTACTTTTTGAAGGTCTTCTTCAGTGAAGTTGTAATCTCCAAAGTCTACATCGTAGTAAAAACCGTTTTCAATGGGCGGGCCAATGGCAAGCTTAATTCCTGGATAGAAAAACTCAAGCGCTTCGGCCATCATGTGAGCCGAACTGTGCCACATGGTGTTTTTACCTGCGTCATCATTCCACGTGAGTAGTGTAAGCTGAGCATCGGTTGTGATTGGGCGCGTTGCATCCCATACTTCACCATTTACTTTGGCCGAAAGCACGTTTCTAGCCAAGCCTTCGCTTATTGACATTGCCACATCCATGGCAGTAACTCCAGCTTCATGCTGTTTTACTGAGCCATCGGGCAGTGTAATGTTTATATTACTCATCGTTCAGAAAAATTTTCCAGTTTAAAAGGGCGGCAAAGGTAGCTTTACGCACTGTGTTTGTGAAATGAAAATATCATCGAATAAAAGATTCTTTTTTTCTTGGGAATTCATAGAACGAATCACCGAATTTGCCGTAACCAAGAATTCATTGCATATTTAGCCATTAACCAAAGATTTATGAAACAAACTATTGCTACGCTACTATTGATCACCACTGCAATTGCTGGATTTTCTCAGAAAAAAATTAGTGTAACGGAAGAACAAAACACACTTTCGGTAGGCAGTGTAAACACACTCACTGTGACGGTTTATGGCATGAGCTATGACGATGCAGAAAAAGCTTGGAAAAAGCAATTGAAAGACATCAATGGTGATGTGAAAGTGAAGAAAGAAGTTTTTGCAGATGATTGCCTGATTAAGGACATGAGTGAGAACACATTTGATGTGTATGCAATGCTTAAAGAAGTGGACAATGGCGTAAAAGTGATCGCAGCTTACGACCTCGGAGGCGCATATTTAAGCGCAGCTAGTCATAAAGAATACTTTGCTAAAATATCAAAGATGATGTATGACTTTGGTGTAGAACAAACCAAAGAAGCTATTGGCAGCGACATAAAAGTGGCTGAAGATGATTTGAAAGAATCTGAAAAAGCCAAGGAAGATTTGGAAAAAGACATCAAGAAGCTTGAAAAAGACATAGAAGATTACAAGCAAAAAATTGAGGACAGTAAAAAAGCCATTGAAGACAACAAGTCTGGCATCGAAACCAAAAAGACCGAGATTGAATCTAAAAAAGAAGTGATTAA
>JANRBI010000187.1 GCA_030727625.1 Salibacteraceae bacterium | reverse complement strand
CCACAGTAACAGTGCTTGATACGATTGCTCCGCAAATCATTACTCAAAACATCAACGTTTACCTCGATTCTTTCGGTGTAGCAAGTATTGCAGCTACTGATCTTGACAACGGAACATGGGATAGCTGTGGCGTGGCCAGCATCAGCATTAGTCAAACGGCATTTACATGCGCAGATCATGGCGATACACTGACCATTCTTTTCACTGCCACTGACGTGAATAGCAACGCAATTACCGATACTGCTTATGTGTATGTGTTCGATACGATTGCTCCGCAAGTATTAGCGATGAACGACACCGTTTACCTAGATGCAAATGGAGAATTTACACTTGACGTGAACACCGTTAACAATGGTACAAATGATGCTTGTGGCGCAGATCTGATTTACTTGAGCGACTCCGTGTTTACATGTGCTGAAGCTGATTCGGTTGAAACGATTTGGTTTGTTGGTGTGGATGTAAACGGAAATGCCGATTCTATCGAAATTGAGATCACGGTATTAGATACTATTCTGCCAGAAATTATTTGCCCAGCACCAATTGTAATGAACAACGATGCTGGTCAATGCGGAGCTATTG
Source organism: Salibacteraceae bacterium (assembly GCA_030727625.1). Lineage (GTDB taxonomy): Bacteria > Bacteroidota > Bacteroidia > Flavobacteriales_G > Salibacteraceae > SHAN690. The sequence continues at coordinate 3,443 of JANRBI010000187.1, read as the reverse complement.
TAAGCTTCAACTGGCCGCAAGCCACAGACAATTGTAGCATCGATAGTGTGATTCAAATTGATACTACGGGCTTAGATTCAGGAATGGTTTTCCCAGTTGGAATCACTCAATTGCAATATGTAGCCTATGATCATTCTGGCAATACAGACACATGCAGCTTCACTATTGAAGTGCAAGATGTGGAAGCGCCAGTGATTGTTTGTCAGCCAGACACTTCGATTTGTGACAGCGTTTTCACCTTTACAATCCCAACTTACACAGACAATTGTGGTGGTTTTGATGTGATTCAAATTGCGGGTATTGCAAGCGGAGAAGCTTATCCAGTTGGAAATACAACCAACACATTTGTGGTAGAAGACAGCTACGGAAACAGCGATACTTGCTCGTTCATTGTCACTCGTTTTGATTTCCCAAGCTTAGCCGATGCAGGTGCTGATCAAGCATTTTGTGCTGGAAACTCAACCAACTTGGCCGGTAATAACCCTGCGATTGGAACTGGATATTGGTCCATTGTGAGTGGCTCGGCAAGCATAGTAGATAGCACTAATGCAACTACTACTGTAAACAACTTTATCGATGGCGTTACTTTGCTTGAGTGGCGCATCGAAAACGCAGTGTGTGCTGCAGCGCGAGATACGGTAAGCATTGAAAACTTCCCAACTCCGAGTACGGCTATTGTAGATGCAAATGTGAGTTTGTGTGATACTACAGCTGCTAGCATTTCTGCTGAAGCGCCAACGTCAGGTTTTGGAACTTGGCTTAACCCCGAAGAACTTGGTGTAATTGAAGACAGCACTGCCAACGTCACTTCTGTTTCTGGTTTGGCTGTGGCCGATTACTACTTTGTTTGGAAAGTTGAAAACGGAGTTTGCCCTGCATCTTTCGACACGATTTATGTAAACAATCATCCGCTGCCTGTGGTAGATGCGGTAGATGTAGAATACATCTTCTTGCCATCATCGGTTGACTTAGTTGCTACAAGCGATTTGGCTACGAGCTGGAATTGGTGGCCGAAAGAAGACATCTATAACGACACGCTTTCGGTTGCCACTGTGCAGCCAGACCAACCTAGAATTTATTATGTAGAAGGTTTCACGCAATTTGGTTGTAGCGCCATAGACTCGGTGTATGTTGGGGTAAACATCGACCTTGGCTTACCTACTGCATTTACTCCAGATGGCGATAACATGAACGATGTTTGGAACATCAAAGAATTAGACAATTATCCCGATTGTACCGTAGAAGTTTATGATCGCACAGGTCACAAAATCTTCAACTCTGAAGGTTATAACGAACCTTGGGACGGAACTTACAATGGCAACCCAGTTGACATTGGCGCATACTATTATGTCATTCGAGTAAATCGAGATCAAATCATTCCATTAACCGGATCAATAACTGTAATCAGATGAGAATAGTTAAAAACATATTGACGGCTTTTTTGGTACTTGTTACTTTTTCTTTCGCGAAAGCGCAACAAGCCTATCAGTTTAGCCAATACTTACAAAACCAGTATTTGCTCAATTCGGCCACAGCCGGTTTGCACAATTACACCGAAGTAAACATGGCGTTCAGAAGCCAATGGGTTGGGATAGAAAATAGTCCACAAACTATTTACGCCAGCGTTACGCATCCTTTGGGCGAGCGATTGAGCATAAACCCAGAAAAAGGATCGGTGCGCATTAGTACACCAACTACTTACAACAACATCAGACGCAAGGCATACCATGCGCTTGGTGGTTACATTCTTCGCGATGCTTATGGGCCGTATGCTATGAACATTGCTAGCTTGTCTTACACTTATCACCTTCCTATTGCAAAGGAGCTTTCGCTGAGCTTTTCACCAAATGTGAGTTTTGGACAAACGTCTTTTAATCAAACCAAAGCTGTGGTTGAGTTATCGGGTGATCCGACTTATGATAGCTATGCTGGTATGCAAGGCAGCTCCACTAAAATGGATATCAATGTTGCCTTTTGGTTGAGTCACGAAAAGTTTTTTGTTGGCTATAGTTCAAACCAATTGCTTGGCGATAGACTTGAGCTTACAAGCCAAATATCGCTTACGGCATTAAGAGCGCATCACAACATTATTGCTGGCTATCATTACAAGATAAACCGCAATCTGAAGCTTTCGCCAAGTGTGATGTTGCGCTATGTAAACCAAAATCCATTTTCATTTGATATCAATTTGATGGCCGATTACAAAGAGTGGATTTGGGGTGGCTTGTCTTACCGAAATAGCAACAGTATTATTGGTATGATCGGAATGAATCTATCTAGCACATTTAAACTTGGATATTCTTTCGATTTCACGCTTTCATCTTTGCAATATCGCAATGTGGGCAGTCATGAGCTTGTGCTTGGTATCAACTTATTCAACAAAGAAAAAGCTGTTTTTTAGTCGTTAGTATGAAGCCAAAACACATTATCCTTTTTCTTTCTACTCTTGCGGTGCTCATCTCAAAACATGGACTTTCGCAAAACGAATTTGAATTCAAAACGGCACAAAAACTTTCGTCAGCCGTCAATTCAGAGTACGAAGAATCTTCGCCCATTTTCGATCCCAATACACAGACACTTTACTTTACACGAACATTTCATCCTGAAAATAAAGGCGGTGCTTCGGCTGGTCAAGACATTTGGTTTTCAAAAAAAACAACCACTTCTTGGAGTATGCCAAGCAATGATTTACCAACCTTAAACAACTACTTAAACAATTCGGTAATCGGTGTTTCCAAAACAGGAAATGAGCTTTTTCTGCTCGGATCTTATGCCAAAAAAATAAACTTACAGCAAGGTTTTTCATCTAGCGCGTTTACAGATAGTGATTGGTCACAACCTACTGAACTTGATATATCCAGTTTAAAATTCACCTCTGATTTTTATGGCGGTTGGCTAAATAATGAGGGCAACATTCTCATCCTATCGATGGAAAGCAGAGGAGGCGAAGGTCAAGAAGACTTATACATCAGCATTAAAACCGATGGCAAATGGAGTCGTCCTGAATGGATGGGTTCTAACATTAACTCTCCTGGTTATGAGATTTCGCCCATGTTGGTGAAGGACAATAAAGTGCTGCTTTTCGCGTCAAGCGGACATAATGGTTTGGGCGATTGTGATATTTTTTATGCAGTAAGGCAAGACAGCACCTTTACCAATTGGAGCGAACCTGTGAATTTGGGTGCGCCAGTTAACTCATCACGATTTGATGGATTTCCCTTTTTGGTAAAAGACGAATTGTATTTTACGAGCAATCGTGCAGACACTTTCAGCGACATCTACCTATCGATCAACACCTTGTTTTTTGAAGAAGCTGATACAATGCGTCTGGCATTTCAAATGTTTGTTAGTCAGCTAAACGATGTTGAACTTACCGTGAAAGATCAAGCCGGGCAAACCATCGGAAACTACTTTTCTGGAAGTGACGGAGTGGTAAATATTGG
>JANRBI010000186.1 GCA_030727625.1 Salibacteraceae bacterium | reverse complement strand
AATTCCAATGAAATCTTTAATTGGGATGGCCATAATGAATTTTGGTCTGGAAGAACCATTCCGCTTTTCAGAACCTATCCAAGCGATTTGCAAAACAATATTTATGGCGATGGTCTTATTTGGACTTCCGCTTTAAGCGAAATTTCCAACTTAATTGGGAAAGAAAAGACAGACCAATTGGCTATCCAAACCTTGTTTGGGTTTTATGAAAATATGCTGTTGATAGACGCGGGAGTGTTGCTTTTGCAAAATGACACCTTATTGAACAATGCAGAAAATGCAGACTTAATCTACATTGTGTTGTGCAACAAAGGCTTATATCCAAGTTGTGAAGACACAAACTCAACAACATTGCCACTTCGTAATCCTTTTTTAGGTAAAACAGAAGCCTTTTTTAATGGTGGAAATGAATTGATTATTTATCCGAACAAAACCATCATCAATAGTTACAGTGTTTATGATATCAAAGGGCAACTTATAGAAACGCAAACCATAAGCTCAGAAGGACTAGCGTTCCTCGATATCGAATTGAATCTTCCACCACGTGGCTTTTATTTGCTGACGCTATACACGAATGAAGGTCTGTTTACTTTTAAGCTTATAAGACCGATTCGATAATGAATCAAAGAGACTATTTAGAAGTGCAGATTGAGCAATTGGGCCGCGTGCTCAAGGCAATGCTCGGTAAAATGTTGGGCACAGAACCTGAGCAAGAACGTATTTTTTTCGAAGAATTGAATGAGATTTTGAAAACAGACTTCGAGTTTAGTCCAGAAAAGCTGAGCGCATTGACCAACAAAGAGCTGGATCAATTGCTAGCAGCGGCAGCCTGGAACAGGCAAAACGAAGACTATATGCTTCAACTATGGTTGCATAAAGCGGAGCAAAACATTGGAGAAAACAGACTGATTTACACCAATATGGCTCGTACATGGCTCAACGCCATCAATAGAAAATCTGATATGATTTCATTTGAACGATTAGAAATCGCACAAAAGCTCTCGCAGCTAGAACAAACTAATCAATCGTAATATTACCCCAGTTTTCGCCTGTTTTGATGCGATAGAGCTGCATTTCAGAAATTCCAAATTGCTTTGCTATCATCTTTAGTCGCGTTTTGCGATTGGGATCTGCGATCTTCTTTTTAATCAAACGAACCTTAGCTTCTGTCAATTTAGAGTAGCGCACTTGACCTTTGGCAGCTATCCAATTAGGATTGATGGCTTGATGAGCTTCGATATCACTTTTAGTAGCCCAACGCAAATTACTCGTGTAGTTATTCTCTTTATCAAAATCGATGTGAATCACAAATTTGTGTGCATCACTTGGTTTTGGAAGAAAATTCTCGGCTACAAGCTTGTGGATATATTTGGTTTTGGTTTTGCGTTCTTTGTCTCGCAAAGAATAAGTAGGGTAACCATTTACAGCACTTTTCCTTATTAGTTTTTCATCACCGTTGGCTTCTATGCGCTTCATTCGGCCATTTGTACTAATGTGCAACATGCCCGTTAGCTCATCAAAATTTACCTCAAGAGGCTTCCACTCTTCATTGAAGAGATCCTGAACTTTAACCATTAAAAATGTTTTAGTTTAGCGGAAATAGCCTTTGAATGATGGCTTTTTTTGGGATGCTAAAACTGTTTGTTTGACGAATATAATATTTCAAATTCCAGCAAAAATTTGAAAAGTAATTCAAGGCCCAGTCTAAGAAGTATATGACATAATTAATGCGGTAAATTGCATAAAAACCGCTATTAAAAAGCAAGTTAACAATGCGTGCTCGCCAATAACAAACAGCTAAGTTTGCAACCGCATTATGAATCCATACAAAACAGTAGCGTTTTACACCCTTGGTTGTAAGCTTAACTTTTCTGAAACCAGCACTATTGCTCGATTGTTTGAGCAAGGTGGCTATGCCAAAGTTGACTTTGACGATCGTCCTGATATCTATATCATCAACACATGTTCGGTAACCGACCATGCAGATAAAAAATGCCGGAATTTGGTGCGCAGAGCAAAAAGCAAAAATCCAGATGCGTTTATTGCTGTGGTTGGCTGCTACGCACAGCTCAAACCCGAAGAAATTGCCAATATTGAAGGCGTAAATGTGGTGCTTGGCGCGAATGAGAAATTCAATATTCTAGCTTATTTAGACAAGCAGCCTGAAAATGGCAAAGCGCACATCGAAAATGGCCACATCAAAGAAGTTAAGGAGTTTATTCCATCCTATTCTGCAAACGACAGAACGCGTACTTTCTTAAAAGTGCAAGACGGTTGCGATTACTTCTGCTCGTTTTGCACCATTCCGCTGGCGAGAGGCAGAAGCAGAAACCAAACAGTGGCTGAAACCGTTAAAGTTGCACAAGAAGTGGCTGAAACAGGCGTAAAAGAAGTTGTGCTCACAGGCGTAAACATTGGTGATTTTGGCCAGGGAAAAACCGAAAGCTTTCTAGAGCTTATCACTGCACTTGATGAAGTGGCTGGCATTGATCGATTCAGAATATCGAGCATTGAACCAAACTTATTGAATGACGAAATCATTGATTTTGTATCAACAAGCAAGCGTTTTGTGCCGCACTTTCACATTCCATTACAATCTGGTAGCGATGCCATGTTACAAAACATGAGAAGGCGCTATTTAACGCCACTTTACCGCGAACGCATCGAACGAATCAAAGCCAAAATGCCAAATGCATGTATTGGTGTTGATGTGATTGTTGGTTTTCCAGGCGAAACCGATGAAGAATTTATGAAAACGGTAGATTTCATCAAATCATTGGATGTATCGTATTTGCACGTATTTACTTATTCTGAACGAGCAAACACAACGGCTTTGCGCATTGATGAAGTCATCCCGATGCAAGTGCGCCAAGAGCGCAATAAAACCTTGACCAATCTTTCGCTCAAAAAGAAGCGTGCGTTTTACGAAACTCAAGTGGGTAGCACCCATCCTGTGCTTTGGGAAGCCGCAGACAACGAAGGAATGATGCATGGTTTCACAGAAAACTACGTCAAAGTTCAAAAGCCATTTGATGAGAAATCGATCAACGCTATTGAACATGTAGTGCTTCAAGAAATTGACAGAAGTGGCTTGGTAAGCGCTGGTATTGAAGATAAAATGACACTTGTAAGCGAAGGCTAGGTAAAAGTGGGTAGTATTGAGTTGGTAGTAAGTAGTATGAAAAATCAAGATTATCCTTTGAAACTCAATCTTTCAGAAATCACAAAAGAAGTTGAATCCCTTTGCAGGCTCGCTTTTGAAGAAATTATAGAGCCGAAACTGAGCGGGAATGTTCGCGTTGATTCGAAAGATAAATCAGGTAGGAATTTTGTGACTGAGGTAGACTTAGCTACAGAACTTTTTCTCAAAGAAAGATTGACAAAAGTTGTTCCAGAGGCAGGTTTCATTGCAGAAGAAACTGCCAGCAACTTCAATGCAATTGGCCTAAATTGGATCATAGACCCAATAGACGGCACCACCAATTTCATGCACCATGCACCACCCTATTGCATTTCGGTGGCTTTAGCAAAAGACAGCGAAGTTCTGCTTGGTGTAGTTTTCGAAATGTTCAACCAAGAAATGTTTACTGCTTGGAAAGGCGGAGGCAGTAATTGTAATGACAAGAAAATTCGTGTTTCCGTTGCTGAAAAACTCAGCGAATCGCTGTTAGTTACCGGTTTTCCATACGAGCAAAATGAGTTGTTTGACCCTTGGATCGAGCTGTTCGCAAAACTTACTCGTAAAACACATGGTGTGCGCAGATATGGTGCTGCAGCCGTTGATTTATGCTATGTGGCCGCTGGCAGAATAGATGGATATTACGAGTTTAATTTGAATCCATGGGATGTGGCCGCTGGCAGCCTCATTGCACAAGAAGCTGGAGCTAACGTAACCGATTTCTACAATGGTGATCATTTCCTATTCGGTAAATCATTGATAGCCACCAATGGCCAAATACACCAAGAACTAGCAGCCGAAGTAGCTGATTTTGCAGCCCTTCTAGCTGAATTTAATGCTCGCTGATTTACAATTCGTAAAACAAGCGAAT
>JANRBI010000185.1 GCA_030727625.1 Salibacteraceae bacterium | reverse complement strand
TCTTCAAGTAATCTGCATTCCATCATCTCAATGCCGCAATCTTTCGCCATGAGGTAATAAGCATATTCAACACGACCAAAACCGTGGCTTGCACCAAATTGCGCACTACTCACTCCATCCAACTTGATCAACCAATGCTCAAAACCGCTTGGCACGCTGGTTTGACCAGAACGCACCTCGCCTGTTTTTGGGTTGTAAGCGATTACAGCTTTAGGCCGCGCACCGCCAGCCGAAGTGCCTATTTTCAAGATTTCGCGCATGGCTTCTTCATGATCTTGCAGCAAATTGGTGCTAAAATCTGCCTTGTTGCTCATCATTTTATGCGCCATTTCTACCAAGCTCTTGATGTCTACAGAAAAAGTCTGTTTCGCCTCTTTGTTTTTAGATGGCACAAACTCCAAAGCACCCATTCCGCGAGCGCCAATAAAACAAAGTTGCTCCACAGGATTCATGCTATTTGCAGCACGTCCATTTTGCGAAAGCCAAACTTCAATCAATTGATTACCATACCGATCGGGCAGTGAATCAGCCAACAAACCCGGCAAACCTTTAAACGTAGCCACCTGTTCATCTTTCGCTTTTCGCAATTCAGGAAACCGGTGAATGCGATTGCCCTGCTGAATGGGCATTTTTAGAGGTGACAAATCAATGTTTTTTGATAAAAACTTCTGATCAAATTGAAAACTCGCCAGCTGATTTGCTTCATCCCAGCGAACAGCCCCAACCAATTGACCCCAAATCCAAACTTCAGCAGCATCTACCATCCTAAATCATCATTTGGGTTTGGATCTTCTACCTTTCCGCTAGCGCGTTGACGCCTATTTTTCTGAAGCTTAGCATATTCGATAGGGCTAATTTCATTTTCAATGCGAAAAACATCCATCACATGAAGTAAATCGAGCACACGAAGCACTTGAATCAAACTATTAAGGTTGGTCTTTTCGCCACGCTCCATTAAACTGAGTGTAGATCTACTAATACCTGCACTTTTAGCCACTTCGCCTTGAGCGCGATTTTGCTGTAAACGATGGTGTTGTACAAAACGACCGATGGTTTCCATCAAGGAAACATCACTCATTGAAATCCAATCTATGTATGAATTACCAGTCATTAATGCTAAATTAAGATGATTATGCGCTTTATTTCATACAAAGCTATGCATTTTCTCCAGAAACAAAAACAATAAATAGTATGATTTTTCATGCAATAATGGTATAAAACGATGATTACGACTTAAATTTCATACAAGGTATTCTCTAATCCAAAGAAAATAGTTTTAATCACAATCAAAATGTGAGGAAGCACACAAAAGGATTACCCTCACACACCTACTTTCGAATCATGCGAATGATTACCCTTCTTTTCACGCTAGCAATTGCAAGCATTATTGGACAAGCATGTCAAAACAACTCCAATCCAGTTACTGCTACTGAACATCCTGGAAAGGCAAAATTTGATGCGTATTGCGGCTCGTGTCATAATAGCAGCGGAGCAGTTGCCCCACCTGCCATTGCCATTCAGAGGCATTATAAAATGAAACACAAAACGGAAGAAAATTTTGTGGCAGCTATTTCCGAATTTGTTTTGAACCCAAGTATCAAAAAAGCGATTCTAAAACCTGCGGTGAAAAAATTCGGATTAATGCCAGCCATGAGCTATCCAAAAGAAGACCTGACGCTAATTGCTGAGTACATCTATCAAAACACTTTTGAAAAACCCAATGATGACGAAACGGCTGTAGACGAACCAGAAAACGCAAGTCTGAAATTAGGGAGTGAAATCACTAAAAACACCAAACAGCTCCTTGGAAAAAATCTGATGAGTGCAATCAAAACGGAAGGTACCGTTGGTGCTTTAGCATTTTGCAACACACAAGCTATTCCACTCACTGACAGTATGATGAATAAATACCAAACGTTTATTCAACGCGTGAGCGATAAACCTAGAAATCATAAAAACAGCGCCAACGAAGCTGAAATAGAAATGATAATTGCTTATCAAGAACAACTGAAAAACGGTTCAGCGCTAGCTCCTCAACTTTTAGAATCAAACGGCAAAAAATGGTTTTACAAACCGATTGTTACCAATCAAATGTGCCTTCAATGTCATGGTGCAATTGATAAAAACATAAAGCCAGAAGTGCTTGCCGAAATAAAGACCCGCTATCCAGAAGATAGGGCAACCGGTTATGCCGAAAACCAAGTAAGAGGTATGTTTAAAGTGGAGATAAAAGAGTAAAAAGCCACATTATCTTTACAAAAACAGATTTCATGCAATCACCTCTTGTTTCTGCAGCTTGGCTTAACGATCATTTGAATGATCCGCGGCTTATCATACTTGACGCCAGCACCAAAACCAACATTTCTGGAAAGAAATCAGAATATGATGATCTACAGATTTTAGGATCGAGGTATTTTGATTTGAAAAACAACTTCAGCGATGCTCAAGCAAGCTTTCCAAACACTATACCTTCTGCGGAAGCATTTGAAAAAGAAGCGCAAAAACTTGGCGTGAATGAAGATAGCGTGATTGTGATTTACGACAACTTAGGAATTTACAATAGTCCGCGTGCATGGTGGATGTTTAGGGCAATGGGACACGAAAACGTTGCGGTTTTAGACGGTGGATTACCAGCTTGGGTAAAAGGAAATTTCAAAACACAAAGCATTCATTCAGAGCCGGAAACACTAGGGAATTTCAAAGCGCATTTTGATAAAAGTCAAGTAAAAAGTATTGAAGACGTATTGACCAACATCAATAAAGAAAACTTCACTGTTATTGACGCTAGATCAAAAGGACGATTTGACGGAACCGCACCCGAACCACGCGAAGGCATGAGCAGCGGTCATATTCCTAACTCCTGTAATTTGCCTTTTGAAACGGTGCTCGATAATGGATTCATGAAATCGACCAGTGAACTAAAATCATTGTTTGATTCACTTCAGCTAAACGAAAACCCATTGGTTTTTAGCTGCGGCTCAGGACTCACAGCATGCATCATTTTACTTGCTGCCGAATTGGTAAACGATCAACCGAAAGCTATATTTGATGGCTCTTGGACCGAATGGGCCAGCACAGAAGGCACGCCAATAGATAAAGTTTAGCAGAAAAGCTTAATCTACAAAGCCCATTTGCATGGCGTATTTCACCAAACCCATGCTGTTGCACACTTGAAGCTTGCTGATCAAGTTCTTGCGATATGTTTCAACGGTGTGCAGACTGATATACAGCTTGTAAGCATTCCAATTTTTAATAGAATTTGTTTGAACTGACTGTCACGCTTTCAAAATACCATAAACCTTGAAATTGTCGACTCACTGATTTCAGGGATGGAATAAACAAAAGGCATTTTTAGCACATTTGTGCAAGCGAAAAACCGCTGCACCCCGACAAATGAATTATTCGATTGAAAGCGCTAGTATTCTTGATGCTGCAGCCATTACCGAGATTTACAACCATTATATCCGAGAAACAGTCATCACGTTTGAACTGACGGAAATTACAAGCTCGGAAATGGAATCGAGAATGGAACAAACAATGAAAACATATCCATGGCTCGTAATAAAAGTAGACGGAAAACTATTGGGCTATGCTTATGCAACGGCTTGGCGCGAAAGAAAAGCTTACGCAGCAACGGCTGAAACTACCATTTACATGTCGCCTGAGGCGATTGGAAAAGGATTAGGAAAACCTCTATATGAAGCACTAATTAATAAAATGAAAGAAGATCAATTTCATGTATTAATGGGTGTGATAGCATTACCAAACCGTGAAAGCGCAGCTCTACATGAACGTTTGGGATTTAGCAAGGCGGCACATTTTAGCGAAGTTGGCTTTAAGTTTAATCGATGGGTAGATGTAGGGTATTGGCAAATGATTCTGTAGTTTTTGAACCATTAAGAAGTGCAGGGACATTAAGATACTTAACTACTCTCAATCCCTTAATGGTTGAAAGATTTAGAACCACTAAGTAGTGAGGATGCATTAAGAGATTCAACAAAAATCTTAACTATCCTTAATCCCTTAATGGTTAAGAAAAAGGAGAAACATTAAG
>JANRBI010000184.1 GCA_030727625.1 Salibacteraceae bacterium | reverse complement strand
TCACTCGCAGTTTAGACCAATTTCGAAGATGTTTTTCTAATATTTAATACTTGCACGAACAAATTAAATACTGATTATCAATGCATTAAAAAATACAAGCCGTCTCAATTTTTAACCAAGTACTAATACAAACCATGCACTAAAGCTAATATGTCGCAGGTTCCTTTGTTGTCAAAATAAATCTGACGACATGAAAAAAATTTACTTATCCGCATTAGCCATCACAGCTGCGATAAGCACACAGGCTCAAATTAACTTTGACCCAAGCATCGACCCAACTTACATCACCAGTGAGGTTGTGGTACCAGAGTCTCCACTGATTAAACAAATACTATTTATTGGTGGTGTTCACAACGTAGAAACCAATGCAACCTATGGCAATCCTGCTGGTTCTTACCCAGCAAAAGAATGGCATGATTTCATTGGCTTTACTCAAGATGAAACTGAAACCAGCCTTGGTTGGTTGTCAATCAACCACGAAATGATCGTTCAAGATGATCACATTGGCGATGGTGGTGGTATGACTGCATTTCGTGTAACACGCGATCCAAACAACGACACACTAATAGTAATGGATCAAACCCTTGCTGATGGAAGAACAGGCAAGTTTTTCGCAGTAGATTTCGTAAATACCGTTGGCGAAACAGGTATGAACTGCGGTGGTATTCAGAGTTCTTTTGATGGTAGAATTTGGACTGCTGAAGAGTGGTTTCAATCAAGCAACAACAGCATTGCAGACCGCGATATTTCTGATTTCGTGATCGGAACAGGAACGGTAAACGGACAAGCTGCACCAGCTGGATTCCCTGGTTTTAATGGAGATACAATTCAGAAATTTCAAAACGTAAACTGGATGGTTGAAATTGATCCAAGAGAAGCAGTGGCTATCAGAAAACAATACAATTGGGGTCGTCAAGGTTTTGAAGGTGGTTGCATATTACCTGATAACAAAACTGTTTATCTTGGTGAAGACGGAACACCAGGATGGCTTTCAAAGTTTGTTGCTGACAATGCGGGCGACTTCACCACAGGTAAACTTTATGTTTACAAGCATGATGATGCTAACAAATGGGTAGAAATTGACAACACCAACTTAGACAACATGCTAAACTACAAGTCGCAAGCTGTTGCAGCTGGAGCTACTATGTTTAACCGTGTAGAATGGGTTGTTTTCAACGAAAAAACAAATGCTGTTTACTTTACAGAAACAGGTAGAGATAACCCAGGTAATAGCTGGAAAGACGAGCATCAATCAGGTGCTGTGCATGCACCACACCACTTAGCAAGAGCTGCAGCTCAAGGTACAGGACCTGATAGCACGAGCTATGTTGATTACTACGGCCGTGTGGTTAAACTTGATTTGGCTACAAATAACACTAGTGTATTGATAGAAGGTGGTCCTGATTTGGCTGAGCCAACAACATTAGGTCAGTACCCTAACGTGCATTTGACCAATCCTGATGGTTTGAGTTCTATTACTATCAATGAAAAAGATTACCTATTGATTTGTGAAGACTTGAATGGTCGTTCATATGGTCGTGTACCAGCAGAAGTAAATAACTCTACTTGCGAATTATTCATGCTTGATCTTGACATAGCTACCCCAAGTTATGATGATTTAGTGCGTATTGCAGTTGTGCCAACTGGTGCTGAAATCACAGGAGCTACTGCTACACCTGACGGAAAAACATTATTGTTCAATTCACAACACCCGGCTGGTTCTAATGTATATCCATACAATCACTCATTAACCATTGCCTTAACAGGTTGGGATCAAATTCCTACTTCAATTTTCGAAAAACCAGCATTTAACGAGAACGAGTTCTCAATTTATCCTAACCCTGCATCACGTGTGCTTTACTTCAACGAAGTACAAGACATCGCTATTTATGATGCAAGCGGTAAAAGAATCAGAGTTGAGCGTCAGGTTTCAAGCATCGATATTCTTGATCTTGAAGCAGGCATCTACTTTGTTCAAAACGCAAATGGTGTTAGCAAAAAACTGATTGTTCAGTAATCCTTTTTCAACCTTTTATAATTCAACGAAAGCCCGCAGAATCTGCGGGCTTTTTGTAGTTAACTCACTTTCAAGTATGAAATCGCTTTTATCAAAACTAGTTTTCACGCTCGCCTTCATTTTCATCGTTAGTGCAGGTTTTAGCCCTTCGCAAAATTCATTTCTGCTTGCGCAAAAAGAAAAAAGCCAAGCAAGTCTCACTTCCGTGAAAAGTGCTCTGAAGCAATTAGAAAAAGCCATCACAGATGAAGATTTATTGCTCGCTAAAAAGGCTTTTCACCAAGCTAAAAGGTATTATAAAAGCAGCGAATTCATTCTTGAATACTACCATCATTCTACCATCAAGAGCTTTGTTAATGGAGCACCGCTTCCGCAGATCGAAAAAAAAGTAGCTGACCTGAATGTGTTTGAACCACAAGGCTTTCAGCGGCTGGAAGAGTTGATTTATGATGAACAAACCAACTGGAACGATCTAAAAACGATCAACCAAGCGCTTGCTCGAAACCTTGACCAACTCATTTTATACCACCCACGCGTTGCAATTTATGATCGAAACATGATTGAAGCCATGCGCTTCGAAATCCTAAGAATTGCAACACTTGGTATTACAGGTTTTGAAAACCCAGCAAATACAGACAGTTGCTTTGCAGAAATTGAGGTGAGCTTCAATGCTATGAAATCACCCGCCATGCATTATGCTACTTTAGCTGGCAAGGCACAGGCCGACCAAGTAAACTACCTTTTTGAAAAAGGACAAAAACAGCTAGCAAATGCTGATTTCAATACGTTCGACAGACTATCATTTATCAAAAATGTAAGCGATCCAATCTTCAAAATCCTTTATCAAATTCATAGAGATCTAGGCATTGAAACATTGTCAGAAACCAACTCTTCGCCCATCGCTACCAACTACAACGCCACTTCACTTTTTGACATCAATCTCCTCAACAAAAAATTCTTTCTAAAAACGGATATTCAATCGCAGTATAAGGAGCAACTTGAATTAGGTAAACTCCTCTTTTTTGATCCAGCGCTTTCGGCCAATAACAGCCTTTCTTGCAGCAGTTGCCACCATCCAGAATTGGCTTTTACAGACGGCAAAGCCAAAAGCTTGGGCAATGATCAAAGCACCGAAGTTGCTCGAAATGCACCAACGCTCGTAAACGCTTTGTTTTCGGGAGCATATTTTCATGATTTACGTGCCGATCGCCTAGAAAAGCAAACAGAACATGTAATGGTGAGCCCTTTAGAATTCAATGTAAAGCCTTTAGAACTAGCCGAGAAACTGAAAAAAAGCACCGCTTATCGCGAACTCTTTCAAACTGCATATCCAGGTATGCTTGACGCAATAAAACCACACACCATTCAGAGTGCGTTGGCTACTTATGTATCATCACTTGTAAGTTGGGACAGTCCTTTTGATCAATTTATTCGTGGCGAAAGCGAAGAATTGAGCGCATCTGCGCAAAATGGATTCAATATTTTTATGGGAAAAGCGGCTTGCGGAACGTGCCATTTCGCACCAAACTTCAGTGGAATTGTTCCGCCTTTTTATGACGACACCGAAAGCGAAGTGCTTGGCGTGCTTGCGGCTCCAGATTCGCTTAATCCAACGCTTGACAATGATCTTGGCCGCTTTGCCAATGGCAAACGAAGTGAGCATGCAGAACATTTCATGTTTTCTATCAAAACGCCAACCATCAGAAACATTGAACTCACAGGGCCCTATTTACACAATGGCGCGTTCAACACATTAGAAGAAATAATGTGGTTTTATAACAATGGCGGTGGCGCTGGCTTGGGTTTAGACGTTCCAAATCAAACTTTGCCCGATGCACATTTGGGCTTAACCCAAAACGAAATAAAAGATGTAATTGCCTTTATGAAAAGCTTAAACGACATCTCAAAATTTCAAGGAATACCGAGTTCACTGCCCGATTTTGAAACCATTGTAGGGATGAAAAATCGCAAACCAAGCTCGTATTAGTTTTCAAAAATTGGTAAGAAAATCTTTGTCAAACAGTAAGGAAATTCGTCCTTTTTACTTTGAAATTGTTTAAGGAAATAGTCTACAAAAGTTGATTTAACGGGCTATCTTGCTAGTCGAAGCGATGTGAAATAATAACAATCATTTTACTTAGTGTAGAATTTACACTAAGTCTTTTTCATACATTCGCTAAAACAAGCAGATATCATTATGTCAAAAACAAGAATTGCAATAAACGGATTAGGAAGAATTGGTAGAACCACGTTCAGAATACTACTTGATAGAACGGATGTTGAAATCGTTGCGTTGAATGATCTGACAGATGTTTCATCTATTGCTCAACTACTTAAGTACGATTCTGTTTATCGCAGATTAGGAAAAGAGCTAACTGTAGAAGGCAACACCATACATGTTGATGGCCAATCTATTGCATACTCATCAGAAAGAACCCCAGAAGCATTGCCTTGGGCAGCGCTGAATGTAGATGTAGTAGTTGACTGCACAGGTTTATTCAAAACGTATGAAAAGGCAGAAGGTCACTTAAAAGCTGGTGCTAAAAAAGTGGTGCTTTCTTATCCCGTGGGCGATGATGCCATTACAAGCATAGTACTCGGAGTAAATGACGACCTCCTTGAAAACAATCCAAAAATTGTATCAAACGCATCGTGCACTACAAACTGTTCTGCGCCATTGATCAAAGTGTTGGAAAACAATTTCGGTATAAAAAGAGGTTATTTAAACACGATTCACGCATACACCGCAGATCAAAGAATCAACGATAGTTTTCATAGTGATCCTCGCAGAGGCCGAGCTGCAGCTGTAAATATTGTACCTACATCTACAGGCGCAGCAAAAGCTTTGGGTTTAATTTTCCCTGAATTGAAAGGTAAAATCACAGGTGGTTCATACCGTGTGCCGGTAATCACTGGTTCATGCGTAGACATGATTCTTGAACTTGAAAAAGATGCAACTGCTGAAGAAATAAACGCAGCTATGAAAGCTGCCAGCGAAACAGATTTAAAAGGTGTTTTGGAATACAACACCGATCCATTAGTTTCGAGCGATATTGTTGCAAGCCCATTCTCTAGTATTTTCGATAGCGAACTTACCTCTGTAGACAACGGATTGGTGAAGGTTGTATCTTGGTACGATAACGAATATGGCTACAGCAATAGATTAGCCGAACTTGCTGCTCGTGTTTAATACGACAGCCTTTTAAATAGATAACATTTTATATGTCAGACGATAACAATCAGAAAATTCCAGATTTCGACCTCATTATTTTCGGAGGAGATGGAGATTTGGCTTTTCGCAAAATTTTTCCTGCGCTTTATCATCGCCTTAACGAAGGCCAGATTGACGAAAAGAGCAGAATTCTAGCCATCGCACGAACTGAATACCCAGGTGATGAATTTGGTAAAACATTAAAAGGACATATTCTTCAGCATGTGCCAGATGCAAACAAGGCCGATGTAGCCAAGTTTGTAAAAATGGTAAGCTACATACCAGAAGATGCAACAAATCCTAAACGAGATGAGCGTCTTAAAACATGGTTTGATGATACAAGCCGAGAGGTGCGCGCTTTTTATCTAGCAACTCCGGCAGCCATTTTTGGAAACATCTGTAAGTACCTAAATGACGAAGGCTACATCACTCCTAGCGCACGAGTGGTTCTAGAAAAGCCGCTTGGCCGTGATTTAGAAAGTTCAGAAAATGTGAACACCGAGGTGGCCAAGTATTTCCCTGAAGAACAGATCTATCGTATTGATCATTATTTGGGGAAAGAAACCGTTCAAAACTTGATGGTTTTGCGTTTTGCAAACAACATTTTTGAACGTGCTTGGAACGCACAAGACGTTGATAATATTCAAATCACCGTAGCTGAATCTATTGGTGTTGGCTCAAGAGGCGGTTATTATGATAACTATGGTGCTTTGCGCGATATGGTGCAAAATCACTTGTTGCAATTGCTTTGTTTGATTGCCATGGAGCCACCAGTAACGCTTGAAGCTGACTTGGTGCGTGATGAAAAACTGAAAGTGCTAAAAGCGCTTCGTCCATATACTACCGAAACCATCAAAACGCACACTGTGCGAGGTCAGTTTACCCGAGGCAACACAGGCGATGGACCAGTAAAATCTTACTTGGAAGAAATAGAAAAGTTTGACTCGTCAACCGAAACGTTTGTCGCGCTCAAAACATATGTCGATAACTGGCGGTGGGGCGGTGTTCCATTCTATCTGCGCACAGGAAAACGCATGCCCCACCGCTATTCGGAAATCGTCATCAACTTCAAGCCAGTGCCACACAATCTTTTCCCAGAAAGGAAAAAAATGGTGAACAACAAGCTTACGATTCGTCTACAACCTGAAGAGCGTATTGAGCTGACTCAAATGGTTAAAATACCTGGGCCAGGTGGATATCGCTATAAGCCATTCTCCTTAGAATTAGATTATGCTGATCACTTTACGCAGCGCTTTCCAGATGCTTATGAACGTTTGTTGATGGATGTAGTGCGCGGTAATCAAACCCTGTTTATGAGACGCGATGAAGTGCGCGCTTCTTGGGTTTGGATAGAATCTATTTTGAAAAACTGGAGCGCGACTAAGCAACCAAACATTCTTTACGAAGCAGGAACTTGGGGACCAGGACATCGCATTATGAACTCTGAACACGAGTGGATTAGATCTCGCCACGTAGCAAAAGTTCAAGAAAACGAAGCGAAGAAAAATGGATAGAACTAATCTTGACTTGCAATTAGCGAATCGTATTGCTGAGGCACTAAACGCAGATATCGAAGCAAACAACTGCGCATCGCTATTAGTCTCTGGTGGCTCTACACCGAAAGGTCTTTTTAAATTGCTTTCAGAAACTGAACTTGATTGGAGCAAAGTAACCATTGGCTTGGTTGACGATCGTTTTTTGCCTGATGCGCACAAAGACTTAAATGCTGCCATGGTTAACGAGCTTTTGCTGGTAAACCAAGCCGCTGCGGCTAATTTCATTCCTTTGGTTTTTGACGCAAATGACTTTGCTAATAACATGGAAATTGCAACTGAAATGGTGCGTGAAATTCCACGACCATTTTCTTGCGTAGTGCTTGGTATGGGTGGCGATTCGCATACAGCGTCTCTTTTTCCAGAAGCCGAAGCATTGAAAGCTGGAATGGATAAAAACAATCCTAATGATTTGATTGGTGTAGTTCCGCCTGTTGCACCATATCACCGCGTTAGCTTTACGCGAAGAGCACTATTAAACAGTAAAAATCTCTTTCTCCATATTTACGGAGATGACAAAAAAGAAGTATTCGAAACCGCAAAAACATCTGGTGATGAACTCACTCATCCGATAGCTGGTTTCATAAATCAGCCCGAACTAAGCCTTGAGCTTTTTTGGGCATCTTAAATCTTTGTTTATGAACTCGATAGTAAAACAAATAACCGATCGCATTAAAGAGCGTTCGGCAAAAACACGAACTCAGTATTTGGCGCAAATGAAGGCAGCCGAGCAAGATGGAGTAATCCGTAAAGACCTTGCTTGTGGAAACCTTGCTCATGCTTTTGCAGCTTGTGCTGAAGATGAAAAAATGGATTTGAGCGGCACCCAAAAAGCCAACTTAGCCATTATCACTGCTTATAACGATATGCTTTCGGCACACAAAACCTATGAGTATTATCCAGAACAAATAAGACAAACAGCCCGCAGAGTGGGTTCTGTAGCCCAAGTAGCAAGCGGTGTACCAGCCATGTGTGATGGTGTTACCCAAGGTCAACTAGGCATGGAGCTTTCGCTATTTAGCCGCGACATTATTGCTTTGTCTACGGCTATTGGTATGAGCCACGCCATGTTTGATGGTGGTCTTTGCCTTGGTATTTGCGACAAAATTGTTCCTGGAATGATGATCGGAGCACTTCGTTTTGGTCACTTACCATTCATTTTTGTGCCTGGTGGACCAATGGAATCAGGAATTACTAATGAAGAAAAAGCTGCTTTTAGAAGAGATTATGCTGCTGGAAAAATTGGCCGTGAAGAATTATTGAAAGCTGAGTCAGCATCTTATCATTCAGCAGGAACTTGCACATTTTATGGCACAGCTAATAGCAATCAAATGCTCATGGAAATCATGGGAATACATTTGCCTGGAGCATCATTTGTAACTCCTGGAACACCCTTAAGAACTGCACTTACTGATTTTGCCGTTGAGCGATTGACAAAAATCACAAAGCAAAGCAACGACTTCATTCCTATGTATGAAGTAATCACCGAAGAGAGTATTGTAAATGCTTTGGTCGGCTTGTTGTCAACAGGCGGCTCTACTAACCACACATTACACATTGTTGCTATAGCACGCGCTGCTGGCATTATCATCAATTGGGAAGACTTTTCAGACCTTTCTGAAGCAATTCCACAATTGACTAAAGTGTATCCAAATGGCAATGCAGATATTAATCATTTCCAAGCATGTGGCGGCATGGGCTTCTTAATGAAAACCTTGCGTGAAGGCGGTTACTTGAACGAGAATGTAACCACCATTATGGGTAAAGGATTGGAACCATATACCAAAGAACCATTTATGAATGGCGATCGATTGGAGTGGAGAGATTGTCCAGAAAATTCTCTTGACGAAACGGTGTTGCGAAGTGTGAAAAATCCATTTGCAGCAACAGGAGGCTTGCGTATTATGAATGGAAACATCGGTCGCTCGGTGATAAAATCATCGGCTGTAAAAGACGAGCATTTGGTAGTTACTGCCCCTGCAGCCGTTTTTGACGATCAAGACGATGTGATCAAAGCATTTAAGCGAGGCGAATTGAACCGTGATGTAATTGTGGTGGTAAAAAACCAAGGCGCTCAAGCTATTGGTATGCCTGAATTACACAAGCTTACACCAACATTGAGTTTGCTTTTAAATCAAGGTTATAAAATTGCCTTGGTAACTGACGGCCGCATGTCTGGCGCTTCCGGAAAAGTACCTTCAGCCATTCACTTAAGCCCCGAAGCGGCAAAAGGCGGATTAATTGCAAAGCTTGAAGATGGCGACATCATTGAGTTTAATGGACAAACAGGCGAACTCAACGTTCAAAATTTTGAAAAAGTAAATGCCCGACCATTTGTAATGGCCGAAAACCATGACTCATTTGGTGTTGGCCGCGAGTTGTTTAACAGACTCAAGCCTTTGGTTAGCGAAAGCGAAGAAGGTGCTTCATTTATCATTTAATCCTGCGAAAACATGAGTTCACAGAACGGAATTAGAGAAGTAATGAAAGGGCATCATTTGGTGCCTGTAGTTACTTTCAACGATATGAATACAGTAGATGCTTTCGCAGAATTTTTGCTTTCGCAAGAAGTGAAATGCATCGAAATCACCCTTCGCACTGAATATGGTTTGCAAGCCATAGCGCACTTGAAAAAAGCATTTGGCGATAAGATGCTGGTTGGTGCAGGCACTGTTACAACAGCAGAGCACATTGCAAAAGTGGAAGCCGCTGGTGGCGATTTTATCGTGAGTCCAGGGTTGACACCTAAATTGGCCGAAGCATTTATTGCATGTAAAACCCCCTATTTACCTGGCGTTTCAACAGCCAGCGAAATAATGCAAGCACGCGAATTTGGATTAGATACGCTGAAGTTTTTCCCAGCACACCTTTTTGGTGGTATCAAAGGGTTGAAGACTTATGGTTCTGTTTTTCCAGATATATTGTTTTGCCCAACAGGCGGAATTACAAAAGAATCGAGCAGCGAATTTCTAGCGCTTAGCAACGTATTTGCCGTTGGTGGGTCTTGGTTTCAGAAGGATTTTGATTTGACATAAAAGAGGGTGATCGTATCAAATGATACGATCACCCTTTCAATTTTATCCTATTCCATTATTGCACAGAAACAAGTTGCTTCATAAGCCTGCCTTCGTGCGATACTAAGATCAAATATAAACCTGCATTCAAATCTGAAACGTTGAGCTGAAAAATGCTTTCACTTCCGCTAATCTTAGTCGAAACGCGTTTGCCATTCAAATCATATACCGTTATATCGTTTGTAGAATTTAGGGCAAAAGGCAGTACGATGTTCATCACTTCAGTTCCAGGATTTGGATAAACCAAGAAATCAGTTTCTTCTGAAATAACATCATTTAAACCAGCGGTAATTTCTGGTTTTGTAAGCTTGTTGGTAGTGTAAAGTCGGTACTCTCCTTTTTCCAATTCAAAGCTGTAAGTATTGTTTGTTACCGTAATAGAATCACCTGTAAAGTATTCGTACCAAACTCCATTTCCTGGAAGTGATTTTTCTGGAGTAGCATCAACCGTGTTGAAATTACAAATGGTAAAAACACTCATATTAGGATCCGAAATCTTGATGGTTTTCACACCATATTGCGCATCCATGCTAAAGTCTGAAGATGAAAAAGCTGGGTATTCTTCTCGTAAATGATTCATTGCAGCGTACACTTCAAACAATCTTTTATGGTCGCTATTCTCTAAATATTCCCAACGCGGTGGCTTGTTTGAAAGTCGACAATTGTTGTTGACAGAACCATCTTCACAACGATTGATGGATAAATCATAGCCCAATTCACCAAATTGCCAAATCATTTTTGGGCCAGGTGTGCTCAAGAAATAAACGGCACAAAGCTCAGCTCTCTTCAAACCTAGGTGTGGCTCTTTGATGTTGTAACTAGGAAGCGTGGCGCCTTCCAGCGTATTTGTATACATCATGCGCTCTTCGTCATGACTTTCCATGTAAGAAACCAAATAAGGATTATCCCATCCTCGGGATTTATAACTTGACCAAGACACATTGGCTGCTCCACCTTTCGAAAGATTTCGGTAATCGTAATTATGATTTCCCCAAAGCATAAAACCTGTGTTTGAAAGCACTTTCTCTTCAGAATTATCTGCAAAATGCTCTAGAATAATGATGGTGGTTGAATCATAATTCCAAACCTCATCAGCCATTCTGGTTAGGTTGAAAACCCTTGAAGAATCATATTGACCGAATAGACCAATATTGCCAAGCGTGTTTTTGCTCGTAAAACCTTTCGATAAATCCATTCGATAGCCATCTACATGAAATTCTTCTACCCAATAGCGCATTACATCATCTACAAATTTGCGCGTCCATGGGCTTTCATGGTCAAAATCATAACCCACATTAAAATCATGTGCTGCATCTTCTAAGAACCAAGGGTTGTCTGACGTTGGCTTGTAAGTAGCTCCATCAAAATACATTCTCACCATCGGACTTTGGCCAAATTGATGGTTCAACACCATGTCGATAATAATTGCGATGCCTTTTTTGTGTGCTTCTTCTACCAACTCTTTAAACTTATCTGGCGTGCCATAATACTTGTCCAGCGCAAAGTGAAATGACGGATTATAACCCCAGCTTTCGTTGCCTTCAAACTCATTTACAGGCATAAACTCAATGGCGTTGATTCCTAACTTGGAGAAATAATCAAGTGAATCTATCACTGCTTGAAAGGTTCTTTCGGTTGTGAAATCTCTGATCAAAAGCTCATAAACCCTTAAATCTCCTTTAGCTGGTTTTGTAAAATTGATGGTCGTATCCCAAACGTATTCGGGCATGGCAGTTTGCAAAACACTCACTGGCTCATTGGTTTTTCCTACTGGATATGAAATCAAATCTGGATAGGTTGTAGTTGGAATATACTGATCATTCCATGGATCTAAAATCTTGTTTGCATAAGGATCGGCAATTCTGATCAGGTCATGATCTACCGCAAATTGATAGCGGTATTCTTGCCCAGCATTCAAACCAGAAATCTCGATCCAAAAAGCAGAAGAATCAGGCGTAATGTTCATGCTGTAAGCATCGTCAAATTCCCAATTATTAAAATCTCCAATGACGTATGAAAAAGGCTTGAATGGCGCGGTGAGCTTTAAAATCACCGTAGTGTCATTGATGTAATTTGCCCCATCATTTATGCCTACAGGCAAAGCAGCAATTGTTGGTGGAGTTTGAAAAATATAGGAAGAGCTGTCAACAATAGTGTCCCCATTCGCGATTGCCCTCATACTGATATAATGCTTGGAAGGACTAAAATCTGCAGTATTGAGGGTATAAGTCAACGAAGTGGCTGCAGGATTTTGAAGGACCAAACTGTCATCTATGAATATGGTTAAATTAGAAGTCTCTGAAGCCAAAGCAGAAACGTTAATAGTTTGATTGGATTGAATAAAAAAGAAATCTTCTGCCGGATTTAAAAGCACGGCACCAAAACCCGAATAGATTGGCGCATAAATATCTCCACCACTTGCAGTGCGACCAACAATGCTTCCATTTGCCGTTCTAAAAACAAATGCCAGCTCAATGATTTCTTCACCCGCTGGCACGTTATAAAAATTAGGAATATCAATGGTCAATGTATGAATGTCACCACCTTGATTGGTCATTGCGGTGTTAGGATCGGCAGTGCCCCAAGCGCCTTGTACATATTTCCAATCACTCGGGCCTGTGCTAAGGTTTGTGATCACACCACAATGCCCATAAATTTGAGATTGACCCACCAAAGCGCCATTTCCTTGACTCGCATCATAGGTTACTGTAACAATGTCATTCGCAGTTGCAAAAAATGGATCGAGCGTAACTTGAGCATTCAAACCACTCAAAAACATTGACATAGCTACTAAAAAGGAAAGCGAAAAACGTATCATATCTGTCGAAGAATTTATTCAATAATAAGCAATATAAAACTAAGTGTACTTTGTACACCAAGTATGAGACGCTCGAACTAACGGATAGGTTGACGACTTTATAAAAGCCTTTGGCCTTTCAAGAAGCCGATTCGCTTTAAGGATCCATCATTTTACCCATGAATAAAACAGCATTGGTTGCGTCATCCACAATGTAGAATAGGAAAGGATGATCAGCAATAAACCGTTTTGGTAAAAGTGGTTCGTGAACCGAAATAGATTCTACGGTCATAACTACCGCAGTGGCTGCAGCAGCTTCGGTGCCTTCCTCGTCTATTTCAATAAATGCTTTATGAATTACTGCGCTGATATGTAGATTATTGCCCTCGCTTAAGTTAGAAAAATCAGCACCATCACCAAACGCCAAATTCATTCCCAAGTTTTTAAGATGTGTATTTAAGTTCAAAGACAACGTCATTTTAAACTTTGGCAAAGCCAAAATCACCTCTTCATTATTGCTGCTGAACAGTTTTTTAAGTGTGGTTGCATTTACAGCTGATTCCACTTTTTCCAGCTGGTTTGGTTTGTTTGGAAGCACCACAATCATGCTTTGTCGAGCGCCTTTATAAGGCAATCTTATCATTTGAGCATTCGCAATTTCAGCATACTGAAACTGACCTTGCTGATTCATAAACTTGGTTCTTTTGGTTGTGCTATTATTCATAAGAAAATCGCGCTCATCCGTTTCATTCTTATCAAACTGATAGAGCCAATCACCTTTAAAATAAATAGCGTTGGTCAACACCAGCTTTGTATCCTGATCAACAGCACCTTGCGGTAACAAATCTTTGATGCGCTGCTCTGTTTGGGTTGCAACCCAATCGTTTATTTCCAGTCTACAAGCTTCTGCATTAATCGAGAACCCAACCTTTTGCAAAGGAGAATTATACGCTTGTTCATTCAATTCTATGAATGAATTTTTGAGTTTGTAATCCTTTTCGCCCCACAATCTATTCGCTATTCGGAGCTGAATATTTCCATTTGCATTCTTTTCGATTTCAGAGATATAGCTTCCAAAATCTATGTGAAATTGATCTGAATTATCTTGAAAATGCATGGCTTTTGCCATTTCTTCTGCGTTGTCATTAGCTGCACCTGCATATGTCATTGCCAATGCAGTGGAAATACTGAATGGCGAAAAAAAGAGATTCCCTTTTTCTGTTTTGATAATATCCTGATAAAGGTCAAAAGCAAAAGCATTATTATCTTTTGCGATGATTGATATGTTGGTAGTAGGAATGGCCGCAGCCAAAGGAAGTATGGCGACCAATAAAAGGAGCGAACGTAATTTCATGTAGATTCAATTTAAGTGGAACGCTCTAGAGATGAAGTCTATCTCGAAATTCCATAAACCGGATTAGTGAAATTTGAAAAGCTGAGCTGGCTTGTGATCCACGCCTTTTTGCTTTTCGTCAAGCGCTGTAACAGTGCTCGATTTTTTCACCTTTTTCCTGAAGTTTCTCTTGTCAAGTTTCACTCCCAAAACCATTTCGTGTAGCGACTGAAGCATGCTTAGCGTGAACTTTTTGGGAAGCAATTCTATGGCAATATTTTGGTATTCGAAATCTTCGCGAAGGCGCTCTAATGCCGCATTCATGATCTTGTTATGATCAAAAGCCAATTGCGGAATTTCGTCAACTGGCTGCCAAATTACGTTCCCGGCAAACGATGCAGCTTCTGGATGGTAAGCTTCCATTTTTACCAAAGAATAATAGGCTACTGTAATTACTCTGGCGTTGGGATCGGCTCTAAAAGTGCGCAGCCATTCTTGATCTTTTATGTCTTTTAATCGATCCGGATCACCAAAGGTTTGAAACTGTTTTAAGTAAATTCCTTCCAAATTAGTAAGCTCTTTCAATACACGGCTAGCCGAAGAATCAAGTCCTTCATTTTCTAAAACGTGATCACCAGGAAGCGCATATTGAACCTTAAAATCACCAATTTTTCGTTGTTCAATCAACAACACCTTCAATTTTTCTTCATCAAAACCAAAAACCACACAATCTGTAGACACATTAGGGTTAGGTGACGGTGTAAGCTGTGAAGTATCAGTCATTTAAACAAAATTGATCTGTAGGGGCGCAAATATAGGCAGATTACCGATAAGCCCTGATTTTTTAGGGTAAGTGTACAAAATACACTAACATTAATTAATATTGCAACAAGACAGCAAAACAGATATGCACGAAAACCGCCCTCAGATAAGGTGATCATTTTCGTGTTTTTCATTATTAAACGATTATTGTATTTAAGATGATAGTAATTGCAGAAAGCGGTTCTACCAAATGCGATTGGGCCATCCTTGACGAGAAAGGAAATTTACTTTTCTCGGAAAAAACAGTTGGATTCAATCCATATTTCCACAACGAAAAATTCATTCTAGAACATCTTGAAGGTTCTGAGAATTTGAAAACCCACAGCGAGGCGGTTACCGCGTTATATTTTTATGGCGCAGGTTGTTCTTCAAGTGATTTGAATGCCGTTGTGACGAGCGCGCTTTCTACTTTTTTCATCAATGCCAAAGTAAAAGTTGATCATGATTTAGTGGCTTCAGCCTATGCTCTTTATCAAGGTAAACCAGTAATTTGTTGCATCATTGGCACAGGTTCAAATTCATGCTTTTTTGACGGAGAAAAGGTTACTGAATCAGTTCCTGCTCTCGGTTTCATTTTGGGAGATGAAGGCAGCGGAAGCTACTTTGGAAAACGTCTTTTAGCTGATTATTTCTACAACAGATTGCCTAGCGAAATGCAGCACGACTTCAAAAAAGAGTTTAACTTGACTTGGAGCGAAGCCGTAGAAAAAGTGTATCAAAACATTCACGCCAACGTGTATTTAGCCAGCTTTATGAAGTTTTTGGCCAAGCATAGAAACAATGCTTATGTGATAGAAACAGTGCGCGAAGGCATGGCGAGATTCATAGACGTGCACGTTACAAGCTTCTCGAAATTTCATGAATACGAAGTGAGTTTTGTAGGTACAATGGCTCATGTATACCAAGATATACTCGAAGAAGAATTGAAAAAACGCGATTGCAAATTGGGTCAAATTGTAAAAAATCCAGTTGACCAATTGGTGGCTTATCATTTTAACGAGTCATCAAAACTTATTCATGCAATTAGCTAGTTTTAAAGCATGACAAATCATACCCAATCATTCGAGCAAGGTTTCTTATTCGACCTTGATGGAGTAATTGTTGACACTGCCAAATTTCATTTTGTTGCCTGGCGCAGAATGGCAAACGAAATAGGAATCGATTTTAACGAAGAACAAAACGAGCAACTCAAAGGCGTAAGCCGCAGAGAAAGCTTACTCAAAATAGCCGAATGGGGCGGCAAAAGTCTCGATGAAGACGAAATAGCTAAATACATGCACCTCAAAAATGAGTGGTATTTAGAGTTGATCGAAACCCTAACTCCTGCCGATATTTTACCTGGAGCAGATCTGTTTATTAAAGCAGCAAAAGCAGCTGGAATAGGTATTGCGCTTGGCTCGGCCAGTAAAAATGCAGTTCCTATTTTAGAACGCATCGGCATGCTTTCTTTGTTTGATGCCATTGTAGATGGCAATCACGTTTCAAAATCGAAACCCGACCCCGAAGTATTTTTAAAAGGCGCTGAAGCGCTTGGTTGCAGTGCCCAGCAAAGCATTGTGTTCGAAGATTCTGTAGCTGGTATTGAAGCTGCAAAAACTGCATCCATGAAATCAATAGGAATTGGAACCGAAGATGTGCTCAAAAGTGCAGACATCATCGTATCCGATCTTTCAGAAATAACCATCACCAAAGCATTATCACTTCTATGAATCCACTAAGCGATTTAGTAGTTCAAGATCCTTGGAAAATCATTCAAAACGGTTTTTCAAATGAAAACAATAAAAAGTACGAAAGCCTTTGCGCCATAGGAAACGGGCACATGGGTCAGCGCGCCACGTTTGAAGAAGATTTTAGCGGTGCAACGCACAGTGGCAGCTACATGGCAGGTATTTATTATCCTGACAAAACGCGCGTTGGTTGGTGGAAAAATGGCTATCCAGAATATTTTGCCAAGGTTATTAATAGCACCAATTGGATTGGTCTTTCGATCAAACTAAACGATCAGAAAATTGATTTGGCTCAAGCCAAAATCGAATCATTTGAGCGCACGCTTGATATGCAAACTGGCTTGCTCACACGCAGCTTTGTAGCCACTTTGCCTGAAGGCGAAAAAATAAGTGTTAAGGCCAAGAGATATTGCTCAGCGGTAGATCGCGAAATTGGCGTGGTTGAGTATGAATTGACCATCATAGAAGGAGAAGGAAAAATTCAAATCAAGCCATTTTTGGATGGTGATGTAATGAATGAAGACTCGAACTATGAGTTGAAATTTTGGGAAGAAACCAAAAAGCAGATCGGAAATAGCGAGGCTTATTTAGAGATGAAAACCAAGAAGCTCGACTTCTATTTTGGCTCAGCCATGAAGTTTTCAATCATCAAAAACAAGCAAGAACTCAGCTTTAAAGGCAACGAACAGTCGAAGAAAAAATACGCAGCTGTTGTTGTAAAAAACAAGTTTGAGCAAGGCGATATTTTCAAGATTCAAAAGCTAGTAGCTAACTGCACCAGCCGCGATTGTGATGCAACTACGCTGGAAGAAAAATGCCACGATGCATTGGCAAAAGCCCACATGCATGGTTTTGAAAAACTAGAAGCTGATCACATTGCAAAATGGGCTGCTACTTGGAAAGATTGCGACATTGTGATAGAAGGCGATGTGGCGGCACAGCAAGCCATTCGCTTCAATATTTTTCAACTTTATCAAACCTACACAGGGCACGATCCTAGATTAAATATTGGCCCAAAAGGCTTTACGGGCGAGAAATATGGCGGAAGCACCTATTGGGACACCGAAGCATATTGCCTGCCTTTTTACATGGCCACAACCAGCCAAGATGTAGCACGCACATTGCTCATTTATCGTCACAAGCATTTGCAAAAAGCAATTGAAAATGCCGAGAAATTAGGCTTTAAAAATGGTGCGGCACTCTACCCAATGGTGACCATGAATGGCGAAGAATGCCACAACGAATGGGAAATTACATTCGAGGAAATTCACCGAAATGGAGCCATTGCCTATGCCATTTTCAACTATGTAAAACATACTGAAGACAGCGTTTACTTAGCTGAATACGGCTTTGAAGTATTGGTAGGAATAGCAAGATTTTGGGCACAACGTGTAAATTGGAGCGAAGCCAAAAAGCAATATGTAATGCTTGGCGTAACTGGCCCGAACGAATACGAAAACAACGTAAACAACAACTGGTATAGCAACTATTTAGCAGCTTGGTGTTTGCGATACACTTTGGAAGTAGCGGAGTTTTTACAAGCAAATCACAGCAATGAGTTCGTTACCCTTTGTGGGAAATTGAATTTTGATTTAACAGAATCAAAAGATAAATGGATGCATATTTCAGACAATATGCACTACCCAAAAATGGAAAACAGCGATGTGTATTTGCAGCAAGAAGGCTACTTAGACAAGGAAAACATCACTTGTGCAGATTTGCCTTTGAGCGAACGACCATTGAACCAAAAATGGAGCTGGGATAGAATTTTGCGCTCGCCATTCATTAAGCAAGCTGATGTGCTTCAAGGTATTTACTTTTTCGAAGATCAATTTAGCCAAGATGAGCTGAAAGCAAACTTCGATTTTTATGAGCCGCGTACTGTGCACGAATCATCGCTTTCGCCTTGCATTCACTCGGTGCTTGCCAGCAAATTGGGCTACAATGAAAAAGCTTATGGCCTGTTTTTAAGAACTTCTCGCTTAGATCTTGACGACTATAACCGCGAAGTGCACGAAGGTTTGCACATCACCAGCATGGCCGGAACTTGGATTGCCCTAGTGCAAGGTTTTGGAGGAATGCGCGTTGAAAACAACATGCTCACCTTTAGGCCACACGTGCCAAAAGAATGGACAAGTTTTGAGTTTAGCATTGTATTTAGAGGCGTGAGAGTTTCGATCAAATGCCGCGAAAATGGCGTTGAACTGAAATCGAACGCACCGATAAGTATTCAAGTTTATAACGATAAATTTGATCTGGACGGCAGCAACAGCATTGTTGTAAAAACAGAATAAAACCCAAGCTTAAACATGAAAATCCATCAGTTCTTTTCCATCAGCTTAGCAGCATCCATTATCATTTCATGCAGTAATCAAGCTCCAAAAGAAGAGGTAAAAAGCGCTTCGTTAGAGCAAAATACTTATAGCCTGAATGTGCCTGTATTGCTCAGTGGCGATACAAACACGGTTTATCTATCTGATTTTTACAAGGATGTGAATGCGATTGATTCATTGGTTTTTCCACCACAATTGGTTGCAGATTGGAAAAAAGGACAAAACGAACTGATGCTGATTGGGCAAACCACCGATTGGATGGCGCCCATTTATGTCTTTAGCAAAGGCGAAGCAACGGTGATTATGTTGCGTAATGCAGCCATCGAAACCGTAAATTTTGAATTCGACCCAAAAGGAAAAACCTATACCACTATAGATTTAGTGGGCGATTTAAACGGTTGGAGCGCTGGTGCAGATGCTTTCGAATTTGATGGCACGATCTGGAAACTGACTAAAAAATTGAATCCTGGTGGTTATCCTTATCAACTTTCTGTTGATGGAAAATACATGCTCGATCCAAGTAATCCAGATTCGGTTTCGAACGGATTTGGTGGTTTCAATTCATTCTTAAAAGTAGAAGCCAGTAACTTAGGTAAGATACCGCACATTCGGCTCGCTTCTGCAGATGAAAACACAGTAAACATAAACAGTTCGGTTTCAAACCAAGGATTTTTTGTCCTTTGGGAAAACCAAATAATTGCATCAGAAAATGGTGCGATTAGTTTTGAAATTCCATCCATTGCAAGCCAATTAGAAAGAAGTTTTGTGCGCGTTTGGGCGCAAACTACAGAAGGTTTGAGCAACGAGCTCCGGATTCCACTTGAAAAGGGAAAAGTGATCAGCTCAACTAGCCAACTCACTCGAAATGACAAAGAGCGCAGCATCATGTATTTTATGCTGGTAGATCGTTTTGTGAATGGTGATAGCAGTATTGATGCACCCGTATATGATGATCGTATTAAGCCACGCGCAAATTATTACGGTGGCGATATTGCTGGGATTGAGCAAAAATTAGACGCTGGATATTTTGATGAACTAGGAATCAATACCCTTTGGATTTCACCCATTTCACAAAACCCAGAAGGCGCTTACCAAGAATATCCTGAGCCACGCAGATGGTTTTCGGGTTATCATGGTTATTGGCCAATGAGTTTCAAAAAAGTAGATCATCGCTTTGGGAGCAACCAAACGGTTAAAGATTTGGTCAAAGAATCGCACGATAAAAACTACAATATCATCCTTGATTATGTGTGCAATCATGTACACGAGGAACATCCAATCATCCAGCAGCATCCTGATTGGAAAACCACACTCGATTTGCCAGACGGCCGCAGAAATCTGCGTATTTGGGATGAGTTCAGACTAACAACTTGGTTTGATGATTTCTTGCCTACGCTTGATTATTCCATCCCAGAAGTGAGCCATGTAATGAGCGACAGCGCAGTTTGGTGGATTGAAGAATTTGGGTTTGATGGTTTCCGTCACGATGCTACAAAGCACATTCCCGAAAGCTTTTGGCGCGAAGCCACATTAAAGCTAAAAGCGTTGGGTGAGAAAACAGGTAAAAACTACTTTCAAGTGGGCGAAACCTTTGGCAGCCGAGAGTTGATTCAAAGCTATATTGGCTCGGGCATGATGGACGGCCAATTTGATTTCAATCTCTATTTTGATGCTGTGAGCGTGTTTAAAGACACCACCGCAAGCATGAGCAAACTTGCCGAATCTATGCAAGCAAGCATGAATTTGCATGGCAGTTTGCACCAAATGTGCAACATCACGGGCAACCATGATTTAACGCGATTCATAACCCTTGCTAGCCATGCGGTGAGCGATAACGAAGACCAAAAAGAAGCGGGCTGGAAACGCGACATTAAAGTGGAAGACCCGATTGGTTATGAAAAGCTAAAAATGCTTGAAACCTTCATCATGACCATTCCTGGAATTCCGGTGATATTTTACGGTGACGAAATAGGAATGCCAGGCGCCAATGATCCTGACAACCGCAGAATGATGCGTTTTGAAAATCTTTTGCCAGAAGAGCAAGCTGTGAAAGAACACATAAAAGCTATTGCTAGGATTCGCTCAAATCATATGGCATTAAACTATGGCGATGTTGAAATAAATGAAGCATCCGATGCTGTTTTGGTTTTCACCAGAACATACTTAAACGATGTGGTGATCACGCTATTCAACAATTCTGACAAACCAAAAACCATTGAAGTTCCTTTCCAAAATGCAGCGTTCGACCTATTAAACAAAGAAATTTCTGTTGAAGTAATCAACGGAAAAGCGACTGTAACTATGCCTGCATTCACTTCACAAATAATCTACACCAAAGCCTAAACACTAT
>JANRBI010000183.1:2653-4093 GCA_030727625.1 Salibacteraceae bacterium | reverse complement strand
AGCAGGATTTGGAAAGACCAATACGTCTTTCGCTAAGCCATATTCTGCTTCACCGTTAGTTCCTTCAAAAGGAATAATTACTAAACCATATTTCGAACATTGATTTGCATCGATCACCTGATAATTAAACGTATCAGCCCAAAGACTAAACAACGAATCGCCAAGACTGGAAAGCGAACCAAACCAAAACGTGTGATAAGGAGCAGTGCCTCCAGTTATATGCAACGCAACGCTACCAGAGCTTTCGCCAGTGTCTGCAGTAATCGATTGGATGATTGAAAGGCTGTCAATTTCATCTATTTCTAAGCTCCAATTCATTGGTCCACATGCTTGAGAATAGGTTTTGAACTCGTACACACCTGCGGGTAAATTGGTCCATTCTAAATCACCGTTTGAGAAACCACTTCTAATTTGAACTTCGTTTAATAAGAGCTGGTATGGTAGCGAATCATTGTGATTCAAGTTCACGGCTATCGACCCAAGTGAATCTCGGTAGCACTTTCCTGTTTCTGATTCCAGTTCAAACATTTTCTTGCCTCTTAACACAAAGCGATCATAGGTAATGCCTGTATTTAATTGAAGTTGGAAGGAAACAATGGTATCGAGCACATAAGTTTCGTTGCTGTCTAAATCAACCAATTGAAAGCAATAATTAGTTGGCAGGTTAGCTATCTCAGTGATTTCAAAATCATAGGTATAATTCCAATTCACTTGAAAATGAATCGGAATTTCAATTTCATCGTCAAGCGGAATAGTGTTGATACTGAATGCAAGCGAATCAACAGTAGTAAACAAACTTGGCGAATAGGTTTCTTGGCTTGCCGTTTTACCTGCATCATAACTGCCATCAAAAGCTTGGGTTGCTTGATCATTGAAGCGCACAACGGTTTCGTCTTTATAACCATCTACACTTAATTTGAATCGAACAAATTGTTGTGGTTCTGATTTATAAATAAACGGCTCGTCTGTGCTTGACTTTACCGCCTCAGTGCATTCAAGAAAGGGCGATGAAGCATTGGTTTGAACATAAAACGCTTGCGAACTTGGGATAAGAGAAGTGCCGCCATTTGTGCCCACTCCACTCACATAACTTCTAAACTGACCTGCTTCGCCATCCCAGATATAAATGGCATCGTTTACATTGGTTTTTGTCCAACCCACTAAGTCCCAATCGATCGTGCTTGCATAAGGATTTCCGAGTAAATTCCAACCATCATGATCGCTTCCTGAGCCACCCGCAGTATGGGTTACACCAAAATCAAACGTGCCATGAACCAATGGCCCAACCGCATCAAATGTGAGTGGCAACGGCCCTAAATAAGACCAAACACCTTCACCTGCATTTACTGTATTTGTAGCATTTGTAGCCTCTAGATAGCCACTATTAAAATCTCCAAGCAAGGTTTCGTCATAATAGACTTGACTGGTAAAAGGGAAGCT
>JANRBI010000183.1:0-2553 GCA_030727625.1 Salibacteraceae bacterium | reverse complement strand
ATTTGTGACGAATCAGTGAGCGTGAGATTTCCGTGAACAAATATTTTGGCTAGAGAATCTAAAAATAACCGCGTTCCGCCCGAAGCATACCATATGCTTTGAGCAAAACTATGCTGCACAATCACAACGCAGACGCAAACCAAAGTAACTCGTAACCACTTTCGCATGTGGGCGGAAAGTTAGTAAAAGATTTAATTGGTTCGTCTTATGGGGTTAGTTAATAGATGATTAACCTTAATACTCGATTTGTGAAATAAAATCCAAAGCCAACATTAAGCTTTCATCTGTCTTTTCCTTGTAAGGCACATGCCCACAATTTTCAATGAACTTAATTTGGCAGTTCTCCCCTATTCCTTTTTGAATATCGAGTAAATGTTGGGCAGTGGCATATTCATCATTTTCTCCTTGAATAGCAAAAACAGGACAAGAAATTTTCGGTAAATAGGATTCGATATTCCAAGTTCGATACTCTTCTGTAAGCCATGTATCTCGCCAAGCAGAAATCAATTTTTTAGTCTTTAAACCATGGTGTTTTTCGAGCTTTGAATTGATCACATCAAAATCCTTTTGGGTGGTAAAGTCAATAATTCCTTGCCGTGTAATTTCTTCTTCATAAACATGCCCTGCCATAGAAAAGACAGCCTTCGTTTGAAAGTTAGCAGCATAAACCAACGCTATAGAACCCCCGTCACTATGCCCGATCAAAATGGGCGCACTAATACCCAGCTTTTCAAATAGTTCGGGCATTCTGATTTCTGCTTCATATTGCAGATAATTGGTTGCGCGAATACCATGCTCTTCATCACTTTTACCATAACCCAAACGATCAAAAACAAGCACTGGCAGTTGCGTAGCCTTATAAACCTTCATCGGAAAAGAACCCCAAATAGAAGACGATCCTATAGCATCATGTAGAAAAACAATGCAGGTTTTACTACTATAATCACCAACAGATTTGAAGGCAATCTTGCCATAAGAAGTATCAACAGCGCTTTCAATAAAAGTCATCAGGCAAAGGTGAATAATTAACTATTTTGGCCGAACCATTTTAAAAAAGCAAATCATGCTCGGCTTATTACTCATCTACTTTATTGGCAAATACTTTTACGATTTGGCCATTTTACATGAAAAATCGAAATGGGGCTGGGCCGTAATTGGCGTAGTCAGTTACTATGCAGGAGCGTTTATTCTTGCCTTTGGTTTAGGAATGATTGCTGAATTCATTTCTCCAGGATTTTTTGATAACACACCAGAAATAATGTTGAATCTAGTAGCTGTGCCACTTGGGTTAATCTCGGTATACGGAGTATATCAATTGATCAAGAAAAATTGGGAAAACAACCCGAAAGATCAAGATATGGATGGTTTTTTAGACTCGGGTCTTTGATTAAATCATCGATTCAACTCTAAAACTCTCAGCTTCTCGATAAACACCATTTCTTCTATGTAATGATGAATGGCCAAATCATTTGAAAATCGTTCTAACAGATGCTCGAATGCCTTGAACGAAAAGTCTGACTTCACTTCTGGAAATTGTTCTTTGATGGTGATCAAAACCTCTTGAAGCCGATCTTCAATTTCATGATTATGCTCGCGGCCAAATTGATCTATTGAATAGTTGCATTCCTGCTTTTCAGTCAGCAGCTGTTCTGCATAAGGAAAAAGCTTTTTCTCTTCTAACTCGATATGCTCAAGCAGTTCATTCTGGTAGTTATTATAAAACATGCTCAACACGTTGGTGGCAGGATGATTTGAAAAATTTTTATCAAATGCCGTTATCGCCATTTGCATCCTTGGCATCAGCACATTTTGATAATAGGTGTGTGATTGCTTCAAATAATCAAGAATTACATTCACTCTATAACTGGACAACATTGGCTTTTCTAAACAATTTTCGTCAAAGTACAGCGCCAAGTCTTTCTTAAACCTATCATTTTCAAAATTTTCACCTTGGGTATCCTTAAATCTTGAAAAAGCAAGAAACTGTGCTTCTTTGCTTGCTAAAACAGAGACGTTTTTCATATAAATACATTTGTTCGAAAATATTTCAATTGTAACAAGTAGGTCCTCACCCAAATCAGGTATTCTGATGAGAAATATCAATTTAGTATCAAAAGCTCTAAAATAATTGAACGAATAGATGAAGATGACCTACAAAAACACATAAATTGCTAGTTATCGCATAGTAATTTACGAGGCAATCGATTTCTTACCTATTATTGAAAAGTACATGAAGACCAAACGCCTACTGACTATTTTTATGCTCTTTTTGAGCATTCAATTGTTTTCTCAAACCGCCATAAACGGCAAGGTTACTGACCCAAGCACAGGAGAAGCCTTGATTGGCGCAGCCGTTGTTTTGGCTGGCACTACTACTGGAACCACGACTGATTTAGATGGTAAATTTTCATTTTCAGTAAACCAAAACCCACCTTTCAATATCGTAATCAGCTTTATAGGGTTCGAACCGCAAACCATCCCATTTTTAAAAGAAGGGCAAAAACTAGATGTCAAAATGAAGCCATCGGCTGCCATGCTTGATGCGGTAGAAGT
>JANRBI010000182.1 GCA_030727625.1 Salibacteraceae bacterium | reverse complement strand
AATGGATGGTGGTGGATAGCGACAACAACATTACCGATGTGCTTTTTAACTTGCTTGGCGGACCAAAAGCGGTGGAGCAATTCATAGCTCATGAAGGTTTCGTGATCAGAAACAATGAAGATGATATGCACAAAAGTTGGGAAGCCCAGTTTGTAAATACTGCCAAACCAAATGCTTATGCCGAACTTTTGAAATCATTTAGCGAAGGTAAATGGCTCAATGAAGAACATACCCAATGGCTTTATCAAGCGATGGTAACAAGCAATACAGGCACCAAAAGGCTAAAAGGTAAACTGCCAAACGTGATTATTGCCCAACGTGCGGGAACCTCTTTTACGGAGGAAGGCTTAACAGGAGTCGTCAACAATGTTGGGATTATTGAGCTGCCTGATCAGCAGAAAATTTTCATTGCTGTTTTTATTCATAATACCACTGATGGCTTTGATAATGCAGAAACCCTGATTGCTGATATTGCGAAAGCTACGTATGAATTTTACACCGAAAAGTAGCTATGATAAAGGCATCCATCCACAGGTTAAGTCAAATCTTGGATTCTGTTCCACCGCTTTTGAACGCGCTGAGCGAAGAAGAATTATCGCTGAAACCATCTGTTGAAAAATGGAGCAAAAAGGAGATTCTTGGGCATTTGATTGATAGCGCTACAAACAACCATCATCGGTTTGTTCGCGGTCAGTTTGAAAGCAATCCTGCCATTGCATACGATCAAAACCAATGGAATAAATTCAATTTTTACCAAGAAATGGATCATAAGAACATCATTCATTTTTGGACTGCTTACAATGTGCATTTGCTTGAAATAGTGAAGCATATATCACCAGATCATTTCAAAAGAAAGGTGATGATCGACCGTGAATTATTAACGTTAGAAGAGCTTTTTGTAGACTATGTAAAACATCTTGAGCATCATTTAAACCAAATCATCCATTTACCACCAAACCCATGATTGCCAATACACCAAAACCGCCTTATTACGCTGTAATTTTCACTTCGCTGCGCACTGAAGTTGACAACCAATACGAAAACATGGCCGACCAAATGGTAAAGCTTGCCGAGCAGCAAGATGGCTTTTTAGGAATTGAATTTGCCCGAGATGGCGTTGGCATTACCGTATCGTATTGGCGCGATTTAGATGCCATCAAAAACTGGAAAGAAAACACTGAACACTCCATTGCCAGAGGCAAAGGCCGCAGGGAATGGTACAGCGCCTTCAAAACACGCATAGCTAAAGTAGAGCGCGACTATGGCTTTGAGAAGTTGTGATGGATTGTTGATTGTTTAATTCCCAATATTTTCTCAGTTGAAACTACTTAATGCATGTTGATGACCGTCTTTCCAATCAAATTCACATGAAATTATAATCAAAATATGAAGAGACATCTTCTAAGCTCCTTCATTCTTTTTATATCATTTAATCTCTTGGGACAAGAAGATTCTAGTGATACCGTATTCATTCAAAAAGATAGTTTGCTAGGTGCAGCGCAGTCCGTTTTTTATGAGCGCAACCGCGAAAGCAAATTCTATGATCGCATAAGTTATTTCGGTTTTGGAAAATTTGATGAGAGAAGTTATGACTATTCAAAAGAATACCTGATAGAAAACAAATGGACGCTTAGTAAACAAACGCCACTTATTACTTGGGTTAATTGGGTGAAATTAGTCCAATACGAAGGAGCGTTTTATGCCTATCATCCTTGTGATTTTAACGCTCATTTCAAAGCTTCAATCAACGACAGCACTTATATAGATTGGACGGGAGAAGGACCTATTGCAAACAAAATTTTGGAGCAAACGAAAATCGATAACCAAACCTATCAGTTTCAAACAGCTGGTATTTATGAGAATAACAGAACACTCGTCATTCATATCATTGACTCGAAAAGGGGAATAGCCATTTTTGAAGAATCTAGTAGTGAAAAAGAGAAGCATTATTACCCCATGATTGCTGCCGACTTGATAAAAAGTGTTCCACTGATTGTCAACAATTGTGAAACCAGAAAACAAGCAGAATTGCGCTTTGAAGAACCTAATTATCAAGAACAACTTGAGTTGAAATGAAAGAAGCTCTATTGAAGTTTAAAATCAGTTGACGATTAAAAAACATCAAACGCGTCACCTTCAGAAAACAGGATTAATTAAAAGTATCTAAATTGCCCACGGACATTTTATTGTGGCTGGAAATGGTGCTTGAATCATTCCTGAATCGGTACTACAAATTGCGCAAACATGGAAAGCATTACCTATTTAGATAAATCAGTTTTTACGTTTTTAAGAGCATTAAGCGAGAACAATGATCGCGTTTGGTTTGATGCAAACAAGCCTACGTATCAAGCGGCTCACGAGCATTTTAAAAAGCTGGCAGCGCAGATAAATGCTGGTCTTCAAAAGCACGATCACATCGAGAAAATGAAATTGTTTCGCATCTATCGCGATGTACGTTTTTCAAAAAACAAGGAGCCGTATAAAAATAGTTTTTCAGGAGGGTTTCAACGCGCAACAAAGGCATTGAGAGGCGGTTACTATTTTCATTTAGAACCAGGCGGCAATTCTATGGTTGGCGCAGGATTTTGGCAACCCGAAGCGTCAGATTTAGCCAGAATACGAGAAGAAATTGCATCCGATCCAGCTCCCTTGCGCGCCATCATTGATTCAGCCAGTTTCAAGGAGCACTTTGGCATGTTAAAAGGCGAGCAATTAAAAACCGCTCCCAAAGGTTTTCCAAAAGATCATCCGGCCATTGATTTACTGCGCTACAAATCTTTTATCGTTTCCAAATACTTTACCGATGAAGAAGTTGAAAGTCCTGGATTTGATCAATTGGTTCTGAAATACTTTTTAGCCGTAAGGCCATTTTTTGACTACATGAGCGAAGTGCTCACCACAGATAGCAATGGTGTTTCGCTGATTGATTAGGAATAGCGTTTGGGGTGAAATGTAGAAGAAATCGAAAAGTGTCATCTTCATAATTTGACACATGGTTTGCATTGTTACCATCAAATTCCATTTTTTGCGCAAAACGTACATTGCCGCTTCAAAAGCAAAAAGCACTGATTTATTATGACCAAAGCCCGCTTCAAACAAATCGCCCGAATACTATTCATTTTAGCAAGTATTGGCTCGCTCTATTTCGTGCCGTGGATTTTGGTGAAAGCTTGGATATTGCCTTTGCCAAACACGGTGCAAGAGCAGCTAGAAGAAGGCATCGAACATGGGTTTGATGGGATGATTGTCTACGTAGACCAAGCCGGCAAAGCGCCTGAGTTTTATGCCGCTGGTTGGCACGACAGAGCAAACAAAATACCAGCTTACCCAGAAGCATTGTTTAAAATAGCAAGCATTAGCAAGCTATACGATGCGGTGGCTGTCACCAAATTGGCCAAAGCGGGGCGCTTGTCTTTAGACGAATCACTAGCTCATTACTTTCCAGAATTGGTTGGGCGAATTGAGCATGTAGAGAAAATCACTTTGCGCATGATGGTACAACACCGCAGCGGTATTCCCAATCTTACAGACAATCCTGCGTTTTGGCTAGATTCACAAGAAAGCCGAAAAGAAGACCTCGAATACGCACTTGACTTGCCGGCCAACTTCGAGCCAGGCGAAGATTACGGCTATTCAAATACCAATTATTTGTTGCTAGGCAGAATAATCGAGAAAGTGGTGGGCTACAGCGCTTTTCAATACTATAAAGAAGAAATTTTGAATCCATTAGGGCTGAAACACACCTTTGGCTCGATCAGCGAAGTGAACCT
The DNA here is from genome assembly GCA_030727625.1 of Salibacteraceae bacterium. Classification (GTDB taxonomy): domain Bacteria; phylum Bacteroidota; class Bacteroidia; order Flavobacteriales_G; family Salibacteraceae; genus SHAN690. The sequence continues at coordinate 361 of JANRBI010000182.1, read as the reverse complement.
AGACAGCGTGATGAGCGGCTATTATGTTGGTAGCGACCACGATTTTAAGTACGATCTATACGGCATGCTGGCTACCGCAGAAGACGTAGGTATTTTCTTGCGCGCACTGAACGATGGCTCAGTGTTTAATTCAGGAGAACAAGAAATCTATTCTGCTATTTACGAATATGAACACACAGGCTTGCTGCCTGGCTATCAGAGTATTGCTAAATACCACAAAGACAGTGATACTGTCATCATTCAGTTTAACAACACCACCAATTTTAATGGCTATGATTGGAATTTGGCCGAGATCATTTACAGCAGAATTGTAAAGATTGTGAGAGGGTAGAGGCATCATCATCCAATTGTTCTAAACCCT
>JANRBI010000181.1:1747-4142 GCA_030727625.1 Salibacteraceae bacterium | reverse complement strand
ACTTTTTCATTGAAAGCTTTGAAGTTTCGCATAGTGTTATCAGGCATAATAAACTGTGCCAAATAAGGTTCAAGCACCTCATTGCCAAGTGTTGGAACCTTTTCAAAATCAACTTCTGCCGAAAGACCCGCGCCCTCACACATTTCTATCAAATGACCTAACAACCCAAACCCAGTAACATCGGTCATACTGTGCACGCCATTTATCGCACCAAGCTTAAGACCTGCCTTGTTAAGCGTACTCATTTGTATGGTAATCAGTGAAATGTCTGCTTCTGAAGCTTTTCCGCGCTTCATTGCTGTACTCACAATTCCAACACCAATTGGCTTGGTTATAAAAAGTAAATCGCCCGCTTTAGCAGCGTTGTTTCGCTTTAGGTTTTCTGCTTTTGTTTTGCCGGTAACGGCCAAACCAAAAATGGGTTCCTTGCTAGCAATGCTGTGTCCGCCAGCGAGCGGAATGCCTGCTTCGGCACAAATTTCTTGCGCTCCGTTTATTACTTCGCTCGCCAATGCAGCACCCAGTTGCTCTATTGGCCAACCCAAAATGGCCAGCGCCATCATTGGTTCGCCACCCATGGCATATACATCGCTTATGGCGTTGGCCGCAGCTATTCTGCCAAAGCTTCGGGCATCATCTACAATGGGCATAAAAAAATCGGTTGTGCTGATAATGCAATCTCCGTTTGGCAGTTGCATCACTGCCGCATCATCGCTGCTGGTGTTGCCTACAAGCAAGTTTTCAAAGTTTCCAGTTGGCACAATTCCGCTCAAAATATCTTGAAGATCTGCTGGCGCAATTTTGCATCCGCAGCCCGATCCAGAGCTAAATTGTGTCAATTTTACAGGTTCTTTTTCTTCCATTCTATTAAAGTATTAGCCGTTTTGTTCGTGTCATTTTCATGATTAAAAGTTGCGGCAACGGTATATGGATTTCTACTCATGGAGTAGCTGTACGTTTTATCATAGTATTCTAAAGCGGTTCTTGCTGCATCAGCAATCTTTCCTTGATCAAGATCGGCCAATGCATCTTTTAGTTTTTGTCCGTCAATTCGTTTGGCTATACGTTCAAAACCTTGTTTTAAGATTTCGGTATCGTATGTTCCATAACCTTCTACCAAGAAATTAAGACGGTTTTCAAAACTGCGATCAATCACTAAAAAGTGAGCTGTTTTTACATTTTTACGAAAAGCTTCGTGCAGGTAAACGCTACCAATATTGTTGCTTTCATTCTCAATCCAAATGTTTTCGTCAAGCGAAATTTTTAGGAGTTCAAAGGCTAAAAGATTTTCAAAATGTTCGGTTGGTGGTTGCGGTTCATTGGTTTTGCCAAATGCGCTGCCGCGGTGTTTTGCTATACCTTCTAGATCTATTACGGCTTCATTTTGTAGGGCTAATTCGCGTAAGATTTCCGTTTTTCCGCTTCCCGTGTAGCCGCCAATCATCAACCAATTGCGTTGCTTGGTCATTTGCTCAAGCACCACTTTGCGCCAAGCCTTGTAGCCGCCATTAAGTTGATTTACATTATAACCAGCTGTTTTGAGCAGCCATGCCACCGAGCCACTTCGCATGCCGCCTCGCCAACAATAAACGCTCAGGGTTTTATTAGGTGCTAGTTTTTCGGCTGTTTCTACAAAGTCTTGCAATTTTGGGCCAACCATGCCTAAGCCTAGTTTTACAGCTTCGTCTTTTCCTTTTTGCTTGTAGCAAATGCCAACCAAGTGTCGCTCTTCATTGGTAAACAATGGCATGTTTACCGCTCCGGGTATGTGTCCTTGATAAAATTCAGCAGGTGTTCTAACATCAATAATAGCATTAGATTCAGAAAAAAGTTGTTGGAAATCGGTCATGTTTGTGCCATCAAATGTAGCACCTGCTTGCGGTCGTGTGCATTGTTTTTAAAAGTTTTAAAATCATAACATCGGGCTATTTTATATCTATGTGCATCAAATTAAAGTTTGAATTATGACTGATATTGAAATAGCCTCAAAAGTGGTGATGAAGCCTATCGCAGAAATTGCTCAAAAACTAACTATAAACGCCAGTGATTTAGAACCTTATGGTCATTTTAAGGCAAAGCTTCCGCTTTCTCTTATTGATGAAGACAAAGCGAAAAAGGCAAAGTTGATTTTGGTTTCGGCTATTTCTCCAACGCCTGCTGGCGAAGGAAAAACTACCACTTCAATCGGATTGGCCGAAGGTTTAAACCGAATTGGCAAGCAAACTACGGTGGTGTTGCGCGAGCCTTCTTTAGGACCAGTTTTCGGAATGAAAGGCGGAGCAACAGGGGGCGGTTACAGTCAGGTGCTACCAATGGAAGACATCAACCTGCACTTTACGGGCGATTTTGCCGCCATCGAAAAAGCGAATAATCTGCTTGCAGCGCTTATCGATAA
>JANRBI010000181.1:0-1647 GCA_030727625.1 Salibacteraceae bacterium | reverse complement strand
TGAATGCGCAAGGTGCAATGGCGGCTCTGTTGAAAGATGCGATCAAACCTAATTTAGTACAAACCATTGAGGGCAATCCTGCCATTATTCATGGTGGACCTTTTGCCAATATAGCGCAAGGAACCAATTCCATTTTGGCCACTAAAATGGGACTTTCATTGAGTGATTATGTAGTAACCGAAGCTGGCTTTGGATTTGACTTAGGAGCGGAGAAATTTTTGGACATAAAATGTCGTGAAGCAGGTTTATCTCCGCATGCTGTTGTAATTGTTGCAACCATTAGAGCATTAAAATATCATGGTGGAAAATCGCTAAAAGAACTCAACGAACCAGATGCGACAGCAGTTGCGAAAGGTGCTGTAAATCTTGAGAAACACCTTGAAAATGCGTTGCAATTTGGTTTGACGCCTGTGGTTGCCATTAATCAGTTTAAGAACGATACTGAAGAAGAAATTGAAGCCGTTAGATCGGCTTGCGCCAAACTAGGAGTAGAGGTGAGCCTTGCCAATGTTTGGGGTAAAGGTGGCGAAGGAGCAGAAGATTTGGCGAGAAAAGTGGCTGCAGCGGCAGATGCTTGCACTGCGCAGTTCAAGCCATTGTATGATTTGAGCGACAGCATCGAAACCAAAATTGAGAAAGTAGCCATCAACTATTACGGAGCGGCAAGAGTAGAATTTGTTGGAAAGGCCAATTTGCACTTGAAGCGAATCAAAAATCTCGGCTTGGAACATTTGCCTATTTGTATTGCCAAAACCCAAAAATCATTATCCGATAATCCTGATTTGATTGGCAGGCCAACTGGTTTTACATTAACCGTGCGTGAAATTGAAATTGCCGCTGGTGCTGGATTCGTTGTCCCCATTACGGGTGATATGATGCGCATGCCTGGTTTGCCCGAAACGCCTGCTGCTGAAGGAATTGATATTGACGATCATGGTGTGATTTCGGGCTTGTTTTAGTAACTTATCATCAGCAGTGGTCCGTCTTTTTAAATCGATTTATTTAAAAGGTAATCCACTTATTTTTGCACCTTAAATATGCACCCATGAAATATTTTCTAACACTCTTTTTATCAGCGTTTTTCGCTTCTTTTTCTTATTCTCAAAATGTGGATTTAGGAGGGGTAGTTGCAGTTGGTACTTTAACCAGTTGCACTAACTCAACACTCACCGTTGGTGGAACAAATTATTGCGGAAATTATGTTTACCAAGGAACAGGCGTAACGGTTTCAAATGACACCATCTACTTAAACGTGCAATATTCAGTTGGCTTGATATGTACGCCAATTATTTTGCCTTTTACGCAAAATGTTAGCGTTGGATTTTTGTATCCGCAGACCTACCATATTTACGCTAGAAGCTATTTAAATAATATACTTCAAGATGTACTTTCAACTCCTACTGTTACGGTTGTGTCTTGTTGTCCAGCATTCCCGCAAATTACACTCAATGCAAACCCTATTTGTTTCGGAGATACGCTTATCATGCAATCTACTGGCCCAGGAGCTATTTCACAAGAATGGTTTATTGATGGTTTTCTCTATTCTTATGATACCATTGCTTACCAACCAGCGAATGTTTCAGGCCCATTTTCAATAAAGCTTGTAGTAACGGATGGTACATGCAGCGATTCTGTTATTCAAACAGT
>JANRBI010000180.1:15116-22143 GCA_030727625.1 Salibacteraceae bacterium | reverse complement strand
CTTATGTTTTCGCTCAAGGCGCAACTCATCCTTCAAATTCCCTTTGACGTAGCATTGGTGGCTGCACCGCTCATCGTTTATTTTGCGCTCATGTTTTTTATCAGCTTTGGGTTGAGTAAGCTTTTTGGTGCTTCTTACGATAAAAATATGGCCGTTTCTTTTACCGCAGCGGGCAATAATTTCGAGCTTGCCATAGCAGTAGCCATAGCTGTTTTCGGTCTTAATTCAGATCAAGCTTTTGTTGGCGTAATTGGTCCACTGGTTGAGGTGCCAGCACTTATCTTGTTGGTGCGTGTTTCGTTTTGGCTCAAAGCCAAATATTATGCAAAAACCTAGTTCAGTTCTCGTTCTGATTTTGGGCGTTTCCCCGCTTTTGGCGGGGTCGGGCTATTCGCTCTAAGTCCGCAGCTGCGCTTGTGGCGCAGCTTTACGGGCTTTCCACTGCTATCCCTAACGCAATCGCTTCGTAGCAGCCTTTTCTGTTTTCTAGTCTATACTGTCCTGATAGTCTTCCGTAAAATAGTCAGGATCAAGTTTTAAGTCAAACTTGTAGTTGGTGTATTTATATTGTTGAATCAAACCTTTTGGGTCACTAACCTGAATTAAGTTTGGTAAGCCATGTTTAGCGCTCACCACCAAATTCACTTTAGATCCGTAATGCGTTGGCACTTTCATTTTCAGCCCTTCACAATCATCGGTGTAGCCACTCAAATTGTCATTATACTCAATCAAAGCATAAGCAAGCACCTTAAACTTTTCCGAAATACTTAACACGGTTTCACCCTTTAGTCCAGTATATTCAAAAGTGCTATAGTCGTCCGTTTCGGCATAGATTTGAATAACTGCCGCACCATTTATGTTTTTCTTGGTGCACGTAAATTTTTCGGGCATTTTAATGAACTCATTTCTAATGATTCCAAAAATGAAATTGCAGCCTGCATTAGAAATAGTGTAATGATTTAGTCCGCGAAACAAGTGTCCATTAATGTCAAGCCATAAGTTGGTAAACGGAAACCCATTCGGGATGTAGAGCGCTTCTTTTTCATTTTGGGCCGGATCATATAATATGCGGTGCTTTTTTTCAGCCATAACACCAGCAGCTTTAAATGGACTTCTTTGTATCACAAAATCGAACTCAGCACTTTCCATTACACCCATTTTCCGTTCTGTCTTGGCGCTGTGATAGCTCATATTGTTCACTTTATCCCATTGGCCATAAACAAACGTGAATACAGAGTCGCAATCACATTTTTGCTGCGCGTTACACACCGCAGAAACGAAAAAAATAAGGCTTAAAATAATCAATCGCATAAAGCGAAGATAGCATCACAAATCCATCGTTTTGGATGACAAAACAGAAGATTTATTTTGCCAGGCCTCGTGATAAGTAGCATGATTCACACGCTTGTTTGAAAAGCAAATAAGTTAAACTACTTTTGCCCACTGAAATCAGTAGCTGAGCAAATAATATTTCATTCAACAGCTTCAAAATCAAGTATATGAAACGTATTAATGAATACAAAAAGCTGTTTAGCGTAGAAGGTGAGATCACACTTGATACTTTGAAAAAGACCTATCGCAACCTTGTAAAAGAGTGGCATCCTGATAAATTTCAAGCAGGCGATGAAAAAGCCCTTGAAGCCGAAGAAATGAGCCGTAAGATTATTGATGGTTACCACTTTTTGGTAAGCATTGCTCCTGAAACAAGAGAAGCGCAGGCTGCTGAATATGAAGCAATGATCAACGAATTTGGTATTGCAGATTACAAGCACAAGGGATTGTTGCTCGAAATCACCTTCACCAATGGCGATACATATGAGTATTTTGGAGTACCTAAAAATGTATTCTTAAAATTCAACAGCTCAGATAAGCAAGTGCGTTTTGCCAAGCGTAGCATCTATACTTCGTTTGTTTACCGCAAGGCAAAAAATGCAGTAGAAGCATAAATTTTTTTCTAGTTCTCGTCTTTTGGTTTACTCGCATTATTTTAGCGAGATGAAAACATACGGTCTAGTTTTTTCCGCTTTCGTGGTGGTTTTTCTTTCTAGCTGCTCTCACAAAGTGGTCAGAATTGGTTATCTAAAAACCACTTCCGAACAGCTGGGCTGTGAAGTGAGTGTAAGCAAAGGCAGTGTTATTCCAGCCTCTGCAAAAGTTTTGGGTTCCATAAAATTGGGAGATACTGGCTTTTCTGTTTCTTGCAGTGAGCAAAAGGCCATTCAAATACTCAAAAAGGAAGCTTGTTCTCTAGGTGCGAATGTTGTTCTAATAAAAACTGAATTACTACCTGGATTTCTAAGTTCATGCTACCGTTGTGAAGCCGATTTTCTGCTTGTAAAAAGTGCAGACTCTGCTGTTGATCAACCAAAAATTGAAAACGATGAATCAACTAAACTATCGCCTAAAAAGTTTTCTCAAAAAGACAAACAGAAGCAAGTACTAGGCTCAATCATTGGCGGTGCACTTGGTTTTGTTTTGGGTTACACGCTAGTGACTTTAGCTTTAAGAGGTTGATTTTAAATCATAAAAAAGTCCATCACGAAAGTGACGGACTTTTTTATTTGTGACCCCGACAGGATTCAAACCTGTAACCCTCAGAGCCGAAATCTGATATTCTATTCAGTTGAACTACGGGGCCGAAAAGGAGGGCAAATATAAGTGTCGTCTTAAAGTACTGACGCTATTTTTTAACGAATGTGTTTCGATTATTTCGGCCATACTAAACGCCTCTAAAAACCAGTGTGCTTATTTTCATAAGCATCAATTTGAAGAAGTTTACGAATGAGTCATTTAATTTCAAATGCTCACAATATGTTCTCACTTGACAAAAATGCCTATACTAACTAATCTATATCCTTGCAGGAAAATCATAATAAACAAGAAGTGATAGATGACTCGCTTACCGATCATGAATTGGATGATTTACTCTTTTCAGTAAGTGCTAAAAGCCATTCTTCGGTTCATTGGACGCCCATTAAAATAGCCAAACAAGCGGCAAAATGGCTTGCGCCTTCGGCAGGCATAAAAGTGTTAGATGTTGGCTCAGGAGTCGGGAAGTTCTGCATTGTGGGTGCGCTTCATACAGAAGGTTATTTTACAGGTGTGGAGCATCGGTCTCAGCTGATCAATCAAGCGAAGAAAGCATTAAAAAAGGCAAGCCTTTTTAATGTTGAATTTCTGCTCGCTGATATGATTTCGATTGATTTTACCAAGTTTGATTCGTTCTATTTTTTCAATCCATTTTATGAAAACCTAGTTCCAAATCTGGCTATTGATGCTGAAATAGAGTTGTCGGATCAAAAATATTATACCTATTTATCGCATGTATACCATCAATTAGAAACATTAAAAACAGGAACTAGAGTTGCCACTTATTGTGCTAATGATGCGAAAATCCCACCATCTTACGAACTTGTGTTTAGCACTCCCGAGAATAATAGCTTGCGCTTTTGGATAAAGCGATAGTTAGAAGAACCATTCTTAGCGATAAAAGAAAAGCCCTATCGAAAAACGACAGGGCTTTAATCTTGTGACCTCGGCAGGATTCAAACCTGCAACCTCTTGAGCCGTAATCAAGTGCACTATTCAATTATGCTACGAGGCCTCTAAAAAGAGTGCAAATGTAACATTATCCATATTTCGCAAAAGATTTTTCTTTAGAGAATTTGAATCCTTTTTTAAGTCCTTGATTGCATCTTTGCTTTATGCCAGCTAATAAATACGCACTACTCAGATATCGAATCCTTGATAGAACAATTCGCAATCCTCGAAAAACATATCCGAATAAAGAAGATTTGAGAGTGGCTTGTGAAGAGGCGCTTTATGGTAGTAATGGTGAGCGAATTAGTGCTTCCACAATAGACAAAGACATTTGGGCGATGCGGAATGAAAGCGAATTGGGTTATTATGCTCCAATCAAATTCAGTAAGGAATATAAAGGATATTATTATGAAGATCCAAATTATACCATTGCTGAGGTGCCGCTCACAGACGATGATTTAAATGCCATACGCACTGCTGCCGAAACGCTATTCCAATTTCGTGAGATTCCATTATTCAAGCAATTTGATGCTGCCATTGAGAAAATCATGGATCGGATGAAGATTTCGAATGTTGATGAATCTATGCGAGAGCAAGAGATAATCCAGTTTCAACGCGCAGCTGATTACAAGGGAAGCGAGTTTTTAGAAGTCTTATTTAAATGTTGTGCAAATAAGCAGCTGGTTTCGTTCGATTATCAAAAGTTTGGCAGTGATAAAAGCAAATCTTATATAATTGAACCCTATCTATTAAAAGAATACCGAAATAGATGGTATGTAATAGGAAAGGTAGCTGATCAAGTTGGCTTACGCACATTCAGCTTAGATAGAATGATAAATGCAAAGGAACTGGAACGCTTTTTTGAAACTAAAGGCGATTTTGATACACAAGAATTCTTTGAGCATTCTCTCGGAATTACTGTAACAGATGCAAAACCAGAAGAAGTGTTGCTTCGTGTTTATGAAAAAATGGCTCCGTATATAATTTCTCAGCCAATCCATCATAGTCAGAAAATTGAAGCTGAAGAAAAAGGAATAGTAACAATTTCAATAAAGGTGTTGATAACCGTTGAATTAGTGTCAACAATTTTAGGCTTTGGTGAGCAGATTGAGGTGTTGTCTCCGACCTCTTTAAGGCAAGAACTTAACATTGCCTTAACACAGACTTTGGTGAGATACCGATAAATGAATGCTATTGACACGCCATTTTAGCTTGCTAAGAATCGTTTGACAATGTTATACTTCAACTAAAAGCGTCAACTGTGTTGCTGTTCAGCGCTTTATAGGGTATTTAAAAATCAGCAATTTTTAGCTGTCAAACATTTGTAAAAGTCAATAGGGTAGAGGCTTTTTTTTTCATTTTTTTTAGTCAATATTTGCCTCGTCAATCGAAAAGCACCCTCCAATCAGTTGATATTTCTTAACCTTAAATCAAGTCTTTCAATAGTTAATAACTATTGATATTAACAAGCACTAATGATGAATAAACAGCACGAAGAAGTTTGGACTAAATGTCTTGAAGTAATAAGAGACAATGTAAGTCTGCAGAGCTATAAAACTTGGTTTGAGCCTATCAAACCAGTAAAGCTTAAAGACGATACATTGACAATTCAAGTACCTAGTCAATTCTTTTACGAATGGCTTGAAGAACATTATATTGGTTTATTAAAGAAAACGGTAAAAAAGGAATTGGGTGTTGAAGGACGCTTAGAGTACAGTATTGTAATGGAAAACAATTACAACAGCGCAAAGCCTTACACTGTTCGCATTCCTACATCTAACATCAGCACCATTAAAAATCCATCGGTGAGTATGCCATTGGATATTGGCAGTAAATCAATCAAAAACCCTTTCATCATTCCAGGATTGAAAAAGGTGGTTGTTGATTCGCAACTGAATCCAAATTACTCTTTCGAGAACTTTGTAGAAGGTGATTGCAATCGTCTTGCAAGATCTGCGGGTTTTGCTGTGGCTCAAAAGCCGGGTGGAACTTCTTTTAATCCACTTCTTATTTATGGTAGTGTTGGTTTAGGTAAAACCCACCTTTCGCATGCCATTGGTATTGAGATCAAAAGAAATCATCCAAACAAAACTGTATTGTATGTTTCTTCTGAAAAGTTTACGCACCAATTTATTGATGCCGTAAGAAACAACACGCAAAATGACTTTGTGCATTTCTATCAAATGATTGATGTGTTGATCATTGATGATGTTCAGTTTATGGCTGGTAAAGAGAAAACGCAGGATGTTTTCTTCACCATTTTTAATCACTTGCACCAAACAGGTAAGCAAATTGTTTTAACAAGCGATAAGCCACCGGTTGAAATGCAAGGAATGGAACAACGTTTACTTAGCCGCTTTAAGTGGGGCTTGAGTGCAGACCTTCAGGTTCCAGATTTGGAAGCAAGAATTGCTATCCTTGAAAAGAAAATGTACATAGAAGGTATCGAGCTTTCTAAAGAAGTAATCGAGTATTTAGCCTACAGCATCACTACCAATATTCGTGAGCTTGAAGGCGCATTGATTTCTCTTATAGCTCAAGCATCGCTAAACAAGAAGAGCATTACGCTCGACTTGGCTAAGCAAATGATTGACAAGTTTGTTCGCAACACAGCACGAGAAGTATCTATAGATTACATTCAAAAGGTGGTGTGTGATTATTTTGACTTACCAATAGAATTGATGAAGTCGAAAACAAGAAAAAGAGAAGTGGTTCAGGCCCGTCAGATAGCAATGTATTTTGCAAAGCAACTTACTAAGTCTTCATTGGCTAGTATTGGTGCACACTGTGGAGGTAAAGATCACGCAACTGTATTGCACGCTTGCAAAACAGTAAACAATCTAATGGAAACGGATAAGCGTTTTAGAGGTTTTATTACAGACCTTGAAAAGAAAATGGCTATTCAATAATGTTGTTTTAACATACTTAAAGCCCAATCTTGTCTAAACGAGATTGGGCTTTTTAGTTCACTATAATGGAGAAAATACTTTTTGTTTGCTTAGGAAATATTTGCCGATCACCAATGGCAGAAGGCGCTTTTAGACATGTGGCCAAAGAAAAAGGCATTAATCTAGACTTAGACTCATGCGGAACTGGTGGCTGGCATGCTGGCGAAGCACCAGACAGCAGAATGCAATCTACATCACTCGCTCATGGAGTTGACATTAGTGATTTAAGAGCACGTCAATTTGAGGTTGAAGACTTTGATAAATTTGATCGTATTTATGTAATGGATACCGAAAACAGAGACAACGTATTGAAGCTGGCTCGAAGTCAATCAGACCGCCAAAAGGTGAAGCTTATGCTCAATGAAATTTATCCAAATGAAAATAAAAGTGTTCCTGATCCATACTTTGGCGGACAGCAGGGATTTGAATATGTTTTCGAACTTTTGATGCGCTCCGCTGAAAAGGTACTTTCAGAAATTGAGAAATAATGTTGGGTAAACTATACCTTATTCCATCCGCTTTAAGCGAATCAAATGCAA
>JANRBI010000180.1:13271-15016 GCA_030727625.1 Salibacteraceae bacterium | reverse complement strand
GGTGTTGCTGATCCTGGTGGAATAATCGTAAGAGCTGCCCATGCAAAAGGAATTGAAGTTTGTCCGCTTATAGGTCCGAGTTCTATTTTATTGGGGCTTATGGCTTCTGGTATGAATGGTCAACGTTTTTCGTTTCATGGTTATTTGCCAAGAAACGAAGGTGAATTGAATACAACCTTGAAGCAGTTGGAGCAAGAAAGTAGAAAAGATCATGTCACACAGATTTTTATCGAAACTCCTTATCGAAATGATAAAATGGTTGAAACGCTTCTCAAAATGCTTCAACCTCAAACTGATCTGTGTTTCGCTTCAAACATAAATGCTCCAGATCAATTCATTGTTACAAAAACAGTTGGCGAATGGCGTAAGTCTAATCCCAAATTAGAAAAAAAACCAACTGTATTCCTCTTGTTTTCAGGTGTTTTAGTGAGTTAATTTCACAACGTAAATACATTACATTCTGCTATCTGAGCTTTGGTTTCACATTAATACAGAAACTAAAAATCAGAAGTCATGAGTACCAACGAACTAAACACATTTTTAAATTCCTTTGATCGTCCTGCAACTTATTCTGATCTAGCTTGGCAGCAACTTATTGCCCAAGCTAAGGACGTTTGGTATCACTATCTACATGGTGAAAACCTTCAGAATGCAGTGGAGATTACCTGCAAAGAAGCGTACCTAATGTTGGTGAATAGCGATGGTAAGCTAATCGTAAAGGATGAAACGCTGCTCAACTATGTGAAAAATCAATATGTTGATTCTTGGAGATTGAGATTAGAAGAAATCGCTTTTAAAGCTATTAGAGATAAGCGATTTGATAAAGCAGATCGTTTTTTTACCAAAGCACTTAAAGTGGAATCTACCAATGCCATGAATTATTACCGCAGAGCATTGGTGAGAATTAAAATGATGAACTACAGAGGTGCATTAGAAGATTTATCTAGCGCCATTAGGTTTAAGGAAAATGTGGCTACGTTTTATCTGAAGCGTGCACAAGTTTACCGCATGCTCGATGTTGATTTCAAGGCAATGGCTGATATGAACAAGGCTATCAAAACAGACCCTAAAATGGCTGAAGCATATCAGATAAGAGGAAAATTTAGATTGGCAATTGGCGATAGAACAGGTTCTAGAATGGACTTGTTGAAAGCAGAAGAGTTGATGCGAAATGGAAATATTGGTGGTACTGAGCTGTATGGAGTTGCAGCTTAGTTCATAATGTCAATTAGTTGAAAACCAATATTAAAATGCAAGAGAAAGTTAAAACTTATTTACCTCATAGACCACATATAGTTACTGTGCGAGAGCTAAGAACAATGCCAAATTTGATAAAGTTGACGGCAATTTTTACTGGGTTGGTATTGTTGCTTTATTTCAACTATGCTCAAGCGGCAGATGTCAATAATGAGCAGTTTTTCACTTCTTCACGAATGTTTTTTTCATCTCCTTGATTCCTTTAAGTCAATTATTCTCAATTTCAAGTATCTGCCGGAGCCGTGAATATCGCTCAGACCTTATTGAATCATAGAGTTCAATATTTACATTGCGCTCATGTTGTTTAGCGGAGCAATTTTCTTGTTTTTTTTCATGCCTTTATTTTTTGGAGGCTATTATCTGTTACCGCCAAAGTTTCGCAATGCATTCGCGCTTTTAGCGAGCTTGTTCTTTTACAGTTGGGGCGCACCAACGTTTGTTGTCATTGTTGTTTTAAGTGCTCTAGTAGATTATTATTTAGCGAAGTC
>JANRBI010000180.1:3054-13171 GCA_030727625.1 Salibacteraceae bacterium | reverse complement strand
CGTTTGTTGTCATTGTTGTTTTAAGTGCTCTAGTAGATTATTATTTAGCGAAGTCAAGCATAAATAATCCATCAAAAAACAAACTGATTTATTTGGGTGTAGCACTCAATATAGCAACGCTATTCCTCTTTAAATACTTTAATTTTTTTCAAGAAAACGTTCAGCTTTTATTTGCTAAACTCAGTTTAGAATTTGGAGCTGTAATGCAGATTGCATTGCCTTTGGGTATAAGTTTTCTCACGTTTCAAAAAATTAGTTTTTTGATAGATATCAAGCGAGGGAATGCTACTTTACCGAAATCATTCGTTGACTATCTACTTTTTGTCACGCTATTTCCTCAATTGATAGCGGGGCCAATTCTTCGGTATAAAACATTGGCGGTTCAGTTGGCCGATCGACATGCCAATGCAAATTTTGAAAACAGACTTTCGGGCTTTTATCGTTTCGTAATTGGTCTCGCTAAAAAGGTGCTGATTGCAGATCAAATAGCGCCATTGGCCAATCAAGCTTTCGATATTTCAGATAATCCTGCTATTTATTTTATTGGAATCGTAGCTTATACTGTTCAGATATATTTCGACTTTTCGGGCTATTCAGATATGGCGATTGGTTTGGGTAGAATGATGGATTTTCAATTTCCCGAAAATTTCAATTTTCCTTATAAATCCCATAGTGTAAAGTCGTTTTGGAAGCGATGGCACATTACGCTTGGGCAATGGATGCAAGACTATCTATACATACCGCTTGGCGGAAATAGAGTTTCTACAACTCGACTTTATGCAAATCTATGGTTGGTTTTTTTGCTTTCTGGGTTGTGGCATGGAGCCAGTTTCAACTTCCTAATTTGGGGTGCGTGGCATGGATTTGCTATTACATTGGAGCAGCGTTTTCGGGTGTTGGACAAACTGCCAAATGCTTTAAAAATCATGATTACGTTTTCTTGGGTAAGCCTTGGCTGGGTTTGGTTTCGGGCTGAAAATTTTATGGATGCGATTACCATTTATAAAGGATTGTTTCAGTCTTTACCAAGTTTGGAAACAGCTTCAAAACTTCAACTTTCGGTGCTGGTTTTTGCAATAGTCTTTTCCTTTTCACCAACTGCGATTATTGCTTTTTTTTATCAAAATAGTGATTCGATTCAACGATTTAAATGCTTGATAATTAGTTTGCTTTTGGTCCTGTGTATAGGAGCAATTGCTGCGTCTGGTGAGCAGCCTTTTATCTATTTCCGATTTTAGCTTGTGGGCTCTAGCTTTCCACTAATTTTGGAGCAGATTTTAATAATATGTCTGACGATAAAAAAATAATATTCTCGCTACAAGGTGTGAGCAAAACGCATCCGCCACAAAAGCAAGTTCTCAAAAACATTTACCTCTCTTTTTTCTATGGCGCTAAAATTGGCATCATTGGTTTGAATGGTTCTGGAAAATCTACCCTGCTGAAAATTATTGCAGGCGTTGAAAAGGATTTTCAAGGCGATTTAAGCTTTAGCCCAGGTTACAACGTGGGTTACCTAGAGCAAGAGCCGCAGCTAGATGATTCTAAAACCGTGATGGATATCGTAAAGGAAGGCGCTGCTGAAGTAACTGCATTGCTTGATGAGTACGAGAAAATAAACCAAGATTTTGGTTTGCCAGAAGTATACGAAGATGCTGATAAGATGGAAAAGCTTATGGCTCGTCAAGGTGTGCTTCAAGATAAAATTGATGCTGTTGGAGCTTGGGAATTAGATTCAAAACTTGAGCGAGCCATGGATGCTCTTCGCACACCAGAAGGTGATACGCCAATTAAGAATTTATCAGGTGGTGAGCGCAGACGAGTTGCGCTTTGCCGATTGTTGATTCAACAACCTGATATCCTTTTACTAGATGAACCTACCAACCACTTAGATGCAGAATCGGTGGATTGGTTAGAGCAGCATTTGCAGTCTTATCCAGGCACGGTGATAGCGATTACGCACGATAGATATTTCTTGGATAATGTGGCGGGTTGGATTCTTGAGCTGGATAGAGGAGAAGGTATTCCATGGAAAGGAAACTATTCTTCTTGGTTAGATCAAAAGTCTAAGCGAATGGCTTCTGAAGAGAAAACGGCCAGCAAACGCAGACGCACACTTGAGCGAGAATTGGATTGGGTGAAGATGAATCCAAAAGGTCGTCAGGCAAAGAGCAAAGCCCGTTTGAATAACTACGATAAGCTTCTTGGCGAAGAACAAAAAGAGAAGGAAGAGAAATTAGAGCTTTACATTCCGCCAGGACCACGTTTGGGAACCAATGTAATTGAGGCTATTGATGTTTCAAAAGCATTTGGCGATCGATTGCTTTATGAAGGTTTGAACTTCAAATTACCACCTGCTGGTATTGTTGGAATTATTGGACCAAACGGTGCTGGTAAAACAACCTTGTTCCGTATGATCATGGAGCAGCAAAAGCCAGATTCTGGTGAGTTTAAAGTGGGCGAAACGGTAAAAGTTGCGTACGCTGATCAAGCGCATGAAGAAGTTGATGCTGAAAAAACAGTATTCGAACTTGTTGGTGGCGGCACAGAAATGATCAACCTTGGTGGGCAAACAGTAAATGCTCGTGCTTACATTTCAAAATTCAACTTCAACGGAAGTGACCAAGGCAAGAAAGTGGGAGTGCTATCTGGTGGAGAACGAAACAGACTTCATTTGGCAATGACACTGAAAGAAGGCGCTAACGTACTGCTACTTGATGAGCCAACCAATGATTTGGATATTAACACGCTCAGAGCTTTGGAAGAAGCGCTTGACAACTTTGCTGGATGTGCTGTTGTAATCAGTCACGACCGTTGGTTCTTAGATCGTATTTGTACGCACATTCTTGCGTTTGAAGGCGATAGTCAGGTTTATTACTTTGAAGGCGGATACAGTGATTATGAAGAGAATCGTAAGAAGCGTTTGGGTGATGAAGCTCCAAAACGAATTCGATATAAGAAATTAGGCACGGTTTAACCGAGGCTTAAATCTCAATGTTAGAAAGGGTAGTTACTTCACTAAAGTAATTGCCCTTTTTTATTTGTTCATGCTTTGAAGTGTCAATATTTACTGGTTCTACAGAAGTTTTTGTGAATTTTGTGAATAGACTCTCTAAATTGACATTTATGCTATTTTTTCAATTTAATTTCAAAATCATTCATGCTCTGAAATATCAATATTTACTGATGTTACAGAGGTTTTTATGAATTTGATGAATAGACTCTCTAAATTCACATTTTTGCTGGGTTTTCAATTTAATTTCAAAATCATTCATGCTCTGTAGTATCAATAATAACTGGTGTCACAGAGGTTTTTGTGAATTTGGTGAATAGACTCTCTAAATTCACATTTCTGCTAGTTTATCAATTTAATTTCAAAATCATTCATGCTCTGTAGTATCAATAATAACGGGCATTACAGAGGTTTTTATGAATTTGGTGAATAGAGTCACTAAATTCATTATTTTTGATTTTTATTTTTTTACAATGTTGATTTCAAGGCAAATAGTTGATTTTTTAAAAACACGAATTGCTACAGGTAAAATTCTTGTGATTACTGGTCCGCGCCAAGTAGGAAAAACTACCTTGGCTAGAGAAGTTACCAAGCAATTGAATTTGCCTACCAAATACTTTAATGGTGATTTACAAGAAGTGCGAGCTCAATTCGCTGAAATTACCATCGAAAATCTTCGAAATGTGATTGGAAGTCATGATGTATTGATTATTGATGAAGCACAGCGAATCGAAAACATAGGCTTGATTCTGAAAGTGATCTACGATGAATTGCCTGGGAAAATGATTTTAGTAACGGGTTCGTCTTCGCTCGAATTGGGTGATAGTCTTTACGAACCGCTCACAGGCAGAAAACTCGAATACCATCTTTATCCAATTTCTTGGAATGAATACACGGGTAGTTTAGGCGACTTTGACAAAAAAACAGCACTTGAAAAGCGCTTGATCTATGGTAGTTATCCTGATGTAATTAATCAAGAAGGGGATGAGTATGATGTGCTTTTTAACCTTGCCGAAAGCTATTTGTACAAAGATATTTTCGCATTGGTTGACGTGCGTAAACCGCAAGTATTGCAAAAGCTAACGCGGGCTTTGGCTTATCAAGTCGGTGGAGAAGTTTCTTACAACGAGTTGTCAAACTTGGTTGGGATTGACAAAAACACTGTGGCAAATTACATCGATTTGCTCGAAAAAGCTTTTGTACTAGTGACCCTTCAGCCTTTGAGTAGAAATCTCAGAAACGAAATTTCTACCAGCCGAAAGGTTTATTTCATGGACAACGGCATCCGAAACATGATCATCAATGATTTCAAACCATTGAGTCAGCGAGAAGATGTAGGAGCACTTTGGGAAAATTTCCTTTTCATAGAAAGAATGAAGCGCAATCATTACGCGCGCCATCGGGTCAATCATTATTTCTGGCGCACACATGCCCAGCAGGAAGTTGATTTGGTGGAAGAAAAAGATGGCGCCATGAAGGCATTTGAATTTAAATGGAACCCTAAGCGCAATGCTAAGTTGCCAAGACCATTTGACAAAGCCTACAATGTGGCCAGTTTTGATGTGATTAACACAGAATCATTTGAAGCCTTTTTGACCTAAAAAGACTTCTTTTTTTCTTTAGAA
Source organism: Salibacteraceae bacterium (assembly GCA_030727625.1). Lineage (GTDB taxonomy): Bacteria > Bacteroidota > Bacteroidia > Flavobacteriales_G > Salibacteraceae > SHAN690. The sequence goes on along the minus strand of JANRBI010000180.1, from coordinate 8,536 downwards.
ATTCTAGCTCAAAACACTTGAAAAAAAGTGGAGGTTCTTTAATCCTTTTACTTTTGCCGCCTTATGGCAACAAAACCTTCTACACCAAAAGGAACACGTGATTTTTTACCGCTTCAAAGCTTAAAAAGACAGTTCATTTTTGATACCGCGCGCAGTGTTTTTCAGCAATTTGGCTATGTGCCAATAGAAACTCCGGCTATGGAGAATACTGAAACATTACTTGGAAAGTATGGGGAAGAAGGGGATAAGCTTATTTATAAGATCTTAAACAACGGTGACTTTTTGAGCAAAGCTTCTGAAGATAAACTTGCTGCAAAAGATTCAAATTCACTTTCATTTGAGATTAGTGATCGAGCACTCCGCTACGACCTGACTGTTCCTTTCGCTCGTTTTGTTGTTCAAAACCAAAACGAACTTACCTTCCCATTCAAGCGCTTCCAGATTCAGCCCGTTTGGCGTGCAGATCGTCCGCAAAAAGGCCGTTACCGTGAGTTTTATCAATGCGATGTTGATGTAATTGGAAGCGATTCATTGCTCAATGAGTCAGAGCTGCTCACCATCGTGGATGAAGTTTTTACTAAGCTCGGCTTAGGCGATATTGTAATCCGCTTGAATAATAGAAAAATTTTGAGTGGAATTGCCACTGCAGCTGGCATGAAAGAGCATTTTCAGAGCATGACCATTGCCATTGATAAGCTTGATAAAATTGGTCCTGAAAAGGTGAAGGAAGAAATGATTGCACAAGGATTGCCAGAAGCAGGCGTGAAAAAAGTGTTGAACCTCATCAAACTAAAAGGAAAGGTTGACGATACACTTCGCATGCTGGCAGGCGCTGTAGTTGGCGTGGAAGAAGCATACAAAGGAATTGAAGAAGTTAAGAATGTAATCAAAGCGTTGCCAGAGCGTGTGCGCAGCAAAGTAGAACTTGACTTGACTTTGGCTCGCGGACTCAATTACTATACAGGCGCAATTATAGAAGTAGGTCACAAAGATTTTAATTCAAGCATTTGTGGTGGCGGCCGATATGATAACCTTACCGGCATTTTTGGCCTTGATGGCATGAGTGGCGTAGGCGTAAGTTTTGGTGCCGATCGCATTTATGATTTAATGGAAGACAAAAACTTGTTTCCAACTTCTCTTAAGGCATCAAGCGATGTATTGTTTGTAAACTTTGGCCCGGCCGAAGCCTTGGCTTGCATAGCCATGGCCAGCGAAATCAGATCCGTTGGCTTTTCTGCTGAAGTTTACCCCGATGAAGCCAAGCTTAAAAAGCAGATGAAATATGCTGATAGCAAAGGCATTCGCTTTGTAATGATGGTTGGCACGGAAGAATTGGCCAATAAGCAAGTCACCGTAAAAGACATGATTACTGGTGAACAACACACTGTTTTTCAAAAAGATATTTCCTCGTTCGTGATAGATAAACACCAAGATTAATGATTGAATTAGACCATCGCCATTATAGTATTCAAGAGATTTCTGAATTCATTTCTTCAGGAGAAAAAATTCAACTTTCGGCTCAACTTGTTCAAAATATTGAAAAAGGCCGAGCATTTTTAGAAGACTACATAGACCGCGCAACCGCGCCTATTTATGGCATCAACACCGGTTTTGGTAGCTTGTGCGACACCGAAATTGGAAAAGCAGATCTTGGGAAATTGCAAGAAAACTTGGTGCGTTCGCATGCTTGCGGTCTAGGCGATTTGGTGAAGCCTGAAATTGTAAAATACATGCTCCTTTTGAAAATCTTAGGACTTTCTAAAGGAAATTCAGGAGTAAAGCTTGAAACGGTAAATGCACTGATTCAGTTTTACAACCTCGATATTTTGCCGGTTGTTTATGAGCAAGGTTCCTTGGGTGCTTCGGGCGATTTAGCTCCGCTTGCACATCTTTCTTTGGCGCTTTTGGGCGAGGGAAAAGTGTACTTCAAAAACATGATTTTCGAAACTTCAAAAGTGTTTGAGCTAAAAGGGTTAAAGCCTGTTTCGCTTGGCGCGAAAGAAGGTTTAGCACTGCTTAATGGCACACAGTTTATGAGTGCTTATGCCACTTACATGCTCGCTAATCTTGATCATCAGGTAAAAAATATAGATAAAATTTCGGCCTTGAGCCTCGATGCTTTTGACGGTAGAGTAGAACCTTTTGATGCTGCTGTTCATGCGGTGCGTCCGCATTCTGGTCAGCGCGAAACTGCCCAAACAATGCGCGAAATGCTTGCTGGCAGCGAATGGATTACCAAAGCAAAAGCACACGTTCAAGATCCATATTCTTTCCGATGCATACCTCAAGTGCATGGCGCTAGTAAAGATGCTATTGCCTATGTGCGTTCGGTGGTCGAAACCGAAATCAACTCGGTAACAGATAATCCAACATTAATTCCTGAAGAAGATAAAATCATTTCTGCTGGAAACTTTCATGGTCAACCATTGGCTTTGGTACTCGATTTCTTGTGCATTGCAATGGCCGAATTGGCAAGTATTTCAGAAAGAAGAACATATAAATTGATCAGCGGGCAGCGTGGCTTGCCAGCATATTTGGTGGCCAATCCTGGTTTGAATTCAGGATTAATGATTGCGCAATACACTGCTGCTTCTATTGTGAGCCAAAACAAGCAATTGTGCACGCCATCTTCTGTAGACACCATCGATTCGTCAAACGGACAAGAAGACCACGTGAGCATGGGCGCAAATGGCGCTACTAAAGCTTTGCGTGTGTTCGAAAACCTGAAAAAAGTAATCGCTATAGAATTGCTAAACGCGGCTCAAGCAGCCGATTTTAGAAAAGGAAAATCTTCTGAAATTTTAGAGAATCTTAGAAAAGACTATCGCCAAAAAGTTCACTTTATTGAAGATGACGTTGTCGTAAGCGATTTGATTCACAAATCGATTGCGTTTCTGGAGCATTAATTTCTGAGCAAATTTTATGAGCCGACTAAAGTTGGATTTGCAGTTTTTGTTGACTTTCATCTTGTTGGTTTCTGCTGTTTTTGCATTTGGCCAAGATTCAAATCAGGTTCAATCTTCAGCTTCAAAATCCGAGAAGTCGGTGATCATTGGAATGTATTATGACCTCTCATCTGTTGGTCAGATTCCAATGCATAATATTGGTGGCCGCAGCGCAGTAGTTTTGAATGATAGATGGCTGTTCGGTGGTTTTGCTCAAGGAAACCTAGCTTTAAATTTCGATTACAAATACCTCGGTCTTCCTGCGCGAATCTATACAGGGCAAGGCGGTTTATGGTTCGGGAGGTTCATTCTTCCTGAAAAACAGCTAAACCTTGCTTTGTCGGCTTGGTTTGGTGGTGGCGTTTTTGGTTCGGAAGTAAGACTAAGTAAAGAAGATGAGGAGTTAAGAACCGCTGACGCCTATAATACCGAGTTTTTTCAATGTGCACCTCAAGTTGATGTATTTGTCAAAATACTGCCTTACTTAAAGTTGTCGGCAAATCTCGGTTATCGATTTACGCTGGGCATGAAATACAATCCGGTTGTAAACAATGCACAAATGAATTCCGTTTTCACGCAAGTCGGTTTTACTTTAGGGCCGTTTAAAGACTAATTTTTTGCTTATGATTTTCGAAAACAAACTACGCGTTCGCTATGCAGAAACTGACCGAATGGGCTATTGCTATTACGGAAATTTCGCAGCTTATTTTGAAGTGGCGCGTGTAGAAGCGCTTCGCAGTTTAGGCATTTCTTACAAAAAGCTAGAAGATGATGGCATTATTTTGCCCGTGTTAGATTATCAAATAAAGTATTTTAAACCAGCTTTTTATGATGAGGAATTGCGCATCGAAACCACCATTGATCAGGTGAAAGGAGTGCGCATTTTGTTTTCATACAAAACCTTCAACGAAAAAAATGAACAAATAAATCAAGCGTCAAGCACCTTGGTTTTTGTTGATTTCGAAACTAAAAAACCGCTAAGTCCGCCAGCATATTTGCTCGAAATATTGTCAAATGCTGCTAACAATTAAGGTTTCAATAATCTAATGCAAATGCATCGGCCGTTTATCGTTAAGCAGCACTTTTGCTACGTGAGGTCACTACTATTTTTATTTCTCTTTTTGGTTTTTACCCTTTCGGGGAAATCTCAAGAAGAAACGCCACCGCCAAAACCAGAAGCTAAGCCGCTATCAAACGTTGTTTTTCAGTTTGATAACAGGCGCGAAAACTACTATGGAGTAAAAGGCCGCACCAACGGCTTGAAGCTTGGCCTCGAATTTTATAAAATAGCGCGTGTGGGTGTTGGGTTTTATTCCAACAACAGATTCTATCCTTATAACTATCCAGATCGGCCAACTAATTTGAACCAAACGATTTCACTTCGCTACACTTCGCTTTTTACCGAGATTGTTGCTTTCAGAGGTTTTCGTCACGAAATTTCGTTTCCAGTTAGCTACGGAAAAGGCTTTGCTGAGGTCAATAAATTTTCACTCGAAAGCACGTCACCCACATTTATTGGCACCGACACTATTTCAAATATTCAATTGCTGGACATTGGGATAAACGCGCATTATAAACCGATTCCCTTTTTTGGCGTTGGTTTCGGTTTTGGATACAGAGCAAATATCAACAACGTTCCAAACCTTAAAGAGCCGCTCTCAAGAGCATATTTTGATTTGAAACTAAAGCTTTTCATCGGCTATGTTTACAAGGCCGTGTTCAAGCCAAAAAGCATCAAAGAAGAAAGAGCATATTACAAATACAGAAGAGAGCAGCGACAGAAAAAGCTCCAAAATCGTTAACCATGGATACCAATCAAGCTAAGCAAAGAATTGATGCATTAAGTGAAGCACTCGATCGCCACAACTATCAATATTATGTGCTTAGCGAACCAACTATAAGCGACTTTGAATTTGATCAAATGCTAAAGGAATTGGAGCAGCTCGAAGCTCAATTTCCAGATTTGGCGCACGAAAATTCTCCCACCAAAAGAGTAGGTGGCGACATCACCAAGAAGTTTGCAGAAGTGGTTCACGATTATCCAATGATGAGCCTTTCTAATTCATATTCGAAAGAAGAAATTGCAGAATGGGAAGCGCGCATTCGCAAAATTGCTGATGGCGATATTGAGTATGTATGCGAGTTAAAATACGATGGAGTTGCCATTGGCATTAAATACGTGAATGGGCAATTTAATAGAGCTGTAACCCGTGGCGATGGCACGAAAGGAGAGGACATTAGCGCCAATGTGAAAACCATTCGCACCATTCCGTTGCAATTGCGATCAGGTGATTTCCCTGCAGAATTTGAGATCAGAGGTGAGATTTTTTATCCGCTCGAAAAATTTGAAGAGCTAAATAGAAGCCGCGAAGAAGCGGGAGAACAATTATTTGCAAACCCAAGAAATACGGCCAGCGGAACACTTAAAATGCAAGACTCTTCCGTAGTGGCAAGTCGCGGATTAGATTGCTATTTATATGGTGTTTACTCAAAAGAAAGTATTGCGCCATCGCATCTCGAGAGCGTAAATAAAGCGG
>JANRBI010000180.1:0-2954 GCA_030727625.1 Salibacteraceae bacterium | reverse complement strand
GTTTACTCAAAAGAAAGTATTGCGCCATCGCATCTCGAGAGCGTAAATAAAGCGGGTGATTGGGGTTTTAAAATTCCGCTTGAGCGGAACAAAATGATTGCTAACTGCAAAAGCATTGACGAAATCATGGATTTCATAAATCATTGGGATACAGAGCGATTTAATCTTGGTTTTGAAATAGATGGCGTGGTCATTAAAGTGAATAATTTTCGCCAACAAGAAGAATTGGGCTTTACCGCCAAATCGCCTCGTTGGGCCATAGCTTATAAGTTTAAAGCAGCTGAGGTTACTACCACTTTAGAAAGCGTGAGCTATCAAGTGGGCAGAACGGGCGCCATTACACCCGTTGCTAATTTGAAACCGGTGTTGCTTGCGGGCACTACTGTAAAGCGCGCTTCGTTGCACAATGCTGATCAAATAGAAAAGCTTGATCTTAGAATTGGAGATGAAGTTTATGTAGAAAAGGGCGGAGAAATTATTCCTAAAGTAACTGCGGTAGATCTGGCCAAACGCAATCCTGAAAGTGAAGTTTTTGAATACATAAAACATTGCCCCGAGTGCGATACACCTTTGGTAAGACAAGAGGGTGATGCAAAGCATTATTGCCCGAATGAAAATGGTTGCCCGCCACAAATAAAAGGCAAGATGGAGCATTTTATTTCGCGTAAAGCGCTTGATATCGAAGGATTGGGCGCAGAAACGATTGATCAATTGTATGATGCTGGATTAATTCAAAACATAGCCGATTTATATGATTTGACTGAAGCGCAATTGCTTCCGCTAGAGCGAATGGCTGAGAAAAGTGTGACCAACATGCTTGCAGGAATTGAAGCATCAAAGCAGATTCCGTTTGAACGCGTGTTGTTTGCATTAGGAATTAGATACGTGGGCGAAACTGTTGCTAAAAAACTAGCTAAAGCGTTTACCAACATTGAAAAATTGAAACACGCCTCGTTGGAAGAGTTGGTAGCCGTGGACGAAATTGGCGATCGCATTGCACTCAGTGTTATTGAATTTTTTCAAAACGAAGCTAACCTAGCGATTGTAGAGAAATTGCAAAATGCGGGTTTACAATTCGAGATTCCGTTAGAACAACTTCAAAAAGGAAGTGACAAGCTTAAGGGCTTGACCTTTGTGATTTCAGGTGTATTTGAGCGCCATAGCCGCGATGAACTCAAAAATATGATAGAAGACAACGGAGGTAAGAATACGGGTTCAGTAAGTGCTAAAACCACCTACTTGCTTGCAGGTGAAGGCATGGGACCATCTAAGCTTGAAAAAGCAGAAAAGTTGGGCGTGAAAATTATTTCAGAAAGCGATTTTGAGGCGATGATTTGAGAAGTAGGAGTTCTAAAAAATTGAATTAAAAAAAGTCCCACATACATCAGTATGTGGGACTTTTTAATTTACTTAAAGTCTAAAGTCTACTTATAAGACCACTTTAGTGATTTCAACATTTCCGTTTACATCTTTAGTAGTAACGATGTACACACCAGTTGAACCGTTTACATTGAATGCAGTGTTTCTGTTGATTTGCTCAGAAGCAACAACTTTACCTTGAATATCAGTAATGAATACCGAAGTGTTTCCAGTTACACCAGCAACGTTTAAATTACCGTTTGCTGTAAATACATTGATTCCCTCAGTTACATTTTCACCAACGCCCAATGGCCAGTTGTCTGGATTGTTTACGTCAAATGCATCAACAATGGTGAATGAGCCACAAGCTTTATCGTTCGCTGGATTTTCATCATTTTCATTAACGATAACGCAATACTGATAAGTACCTGAATCTTGTGGTACAGCAGGGATAATTGCAGTGTTAGTGATTTGACGAGTAGTTGTTCCAGCTGGCTGAAGTGCTTCTTGAAGTGTACCTGATACATTCAATGTGTCACCTGCAAGACCAATTCTGTAAGATAGACCATAACCTGCAGGATAAATTACGTTACCAGCATTTTCGAATGTAGCTGACATTTCGGTAATGTCTGGAACAGCATTGGCTCCGTTGTCAATATTCCAGCCATTAAGAGTTGTTGGGGCAACAATCGAAACACTATTTGCTTTAATATCTACTTGCGCTGCAGTAGATACCGTAAATGGCAAGCAAAGTACATTGTTTGTTGAATCTGTTTCACCGATTGTAGTCAAAACTATACCACCACAAATCGAGATGTTTGCTGGAGTTCCTGGAACTGTAAATTGTCCTGAAGAAAAAGAAGTAGCTCCACCAGCAGGGAAAGCACCATTGAAAACAACTGGGTTAGTTTCAATAGTATCTGTTCCGTTCAAAAAGAAAATGATTGCTGGAGTTTGATCTGGAATATCTGCGGTTCCTGCATTTTCAAAAGAAAGAAGAGCAGTAATAGGGGTAAGTGGCGGCACTTGACCTGAAGCAGTAGCAACAGTTGAAAGGCCAGTTATGCTTAGGTCAATTTGACCAAATGCAGTTGAAGACAAAACTGCTAACGCAGCCATTGAAAATAATCGAGTAAAAGTTTTCATTTCGATAATAATTGATTTAGTGATTTCTATTCGAGACGCAAATCTAAGCTAAAGGGTGAAAAAAAGTTTTTAAGTTGACAGAAAGTTTGAAACGCCAATTATAGCTCAGAACCACATTGCATGCAAAAGTTAGAACTGGGTAAATGCCCCGTGCGGCCGCAGTTGTGGCAATGTGTGTTTTCTAGTATGATTGAATTGCCGCTGCTTGTTGATACATTGTTTGGATCTTTAAACATTTCAACACCCACAATTCCTGTCGGAACAGCAATGATTCCATAGCCCAAAATCATCAAAATCACAGAAAAAAACTGTCCCAAGTCCGTATGTGGATGAATATCTCCAAAACCAACGGTGGTCATCGTAACAATAGCCCAATAAATACTTCTTGGAATACTTGTAAACCCATTTTCACCGCCTTCTACTATGTACATGATGGTTCCCATGATTAC
>JANRBI010000179.1 GCA_030727625.1 Salibacteraceae bacterium | reverse complement strand
CTAAAAGCATTAAAACCTCTCTGTAATTCAATGACTTAGAATAGCTCAACTCTATAGTTTTCAAAAATTTAATTTTCCAATCTGGAAATATTTCCGAAACATAAACATCCTTTATCAAGTCATTTTGACTCACTTTTTTCAATGGTACCGAAAACCTATGTTGTTCCGTATTGACTAAAATTTGGTTTCTATGTATGTATCCTTTTTTTATGAAGTTAACATCATCAAAAAACACGAATTTTTCTACTGAAGCTGCCAGCTGAAAATAACCCAGGTATGGAAACAAGTAAGGTTGCATTACTGCAATGTTCATTTTTTTGTGAATTTGTTGATCGTGTCAATGATGTAAGATTGCTCATCGGCTGTCAATGCCGCAAAATGAGGTATACACAGCACCTTGCAGGCTAAATCTTCTGCAACCGGGCAGTGAGAAGGATGGAATTGACCTAGCGTATTTAATGCAGGATAGAAATATCTTCTTGACATAATCCCTTTATCAAGCAAATACTCTTTTAAGGCTTCTTTTGCAGCTGAATCATCAAATAACAGAGGGAAGTAGCAGTAATTCCATTCTAAGTCCGCAGGAATCTCAATTGGTGTAAACCCATTAAAAGTTAAGGACTTAATATAAAGATCAAAAATCCGTTTGCGATTCATTAAACTTTCCTGAACCTGATCTATTTGAGCTAAACCGAATGCAGCGTGCACTTCACTGTTTTTCCCATTGATTCCTTCTGACAAATATTGATCTCCCCGATGACCAAAAGATCTGAGGTTAAAAAGTCGCTCTCTGAGTTCTGGGTTATTTGTAACAATAGCTCCTCCTTCAACCGTATGAAACACTTTGGTAGCATGAAAACTAAAACTTGCCAAATCACCGTATGAGCTCACCGACCTTCCTTTAAATGTAACCCCGAAAGCATGAGCTGCATCAAGAATCAATGGAATATTATACTTGGCCGCTAAGCTAACATAATCCTCCAACGGCCCTACTAAACCATAAACTTGAGTAATCAATAAGGCTGAAGTATTTTGATCTATGAGCGATTCCATTTTATTTGGACAAGGAAAAAAAGAGTGATCCAATAAATCGGCAAAACGTACATCTAAACCCAACCAATTTGCAGCATTTGCGGTAGCTACGTAAGAATATGGTGTTGTAATGATATTACCTTTAGCATGAATACTTTTCAGAGCAAGCTCAAGACTAACAGTGCCATTTGCTGTAAAAAGTACGTGACTTACACCTAATACTTTGGCTAAATCTGATTCTAATTTCTGAACTAGCGGACCATTGTTCGTATAATAACCAGTTTCTAAAATTTGAGCTAAATAAGCATTGATTTTTGCTTGGTTCGGCTTCGCTGGCTTTACGAGTTCAATCATTAGCTAAAAGTAGATTTAATACAAGGCCAAAAATAGACTTATAATGACGTGCAATTTTTAAGCTAATAGGAGAAATGCATCAATTTGTTTTAAAAAGCCACTTACCAAGCGCATATTTCAAGGTTCTGTAGTTATATAACTTGAATGGGTTCGCCATAATTGCCAACCAAGCCTCGTGCACCGCATTCTTTATTAATCCAGCATATAAGTGGCTGGTAACCATCTCAATGTGCATCAATGATGGATCTTCTTTGTATTTCTTTGTCAATTCATTAATGTATTCGTCTATTCCAGTATTGTTTTCTATTTCCAAGAAGTCTTGCCCACCATTACTTCTTTGCTTTATAAACAATTGAGCAAGTTCATGTGAGAAGTACTTTTTAGGATTATCTAAATCTCTGATACGAGTGGTAGAAGTTGGAAACTGACGATATATATAAAGTGCCTCTGGATAGTTTGCGCAAGGATACTTTTCGGCTATTCTTGATCCCAAGTCATAGTCTTCACTGCACAGGCCGCTGAAAAATTCTCGATAACCTCCAAATTCAAATAGAACAGATTTTTTAAAGAACAACGATGAACCTGTAAATGGATTAGATATTGGAAACGCCATTTTAATGTCGTCATATTCAGTTGGAGGTTGAGGCTTTTCTACTTTAATTGGATTGCCCTTCTGATCAATATAACTTGCAAAACATCCGCAAACTGCCAATTCAGGATTTTCAAGCATAAAACCCAACTGCTTTTCAATGCGCGTTGGCACCATGAGATCATCAGCATCTAAAAGCGTTACAAATTCTCCTTTCGCTTGTTTGAATAAACGATTTCTTGTTTTTAAATAATGCAGATTCTCTGCGTTGTGACTTACAACAATTCTATTATCGCGATCGACAAATGCTGAAATGATCTGCTTGGTATTATCTGTTGAGCAATCATCTGCAATTAACAGCTCCCAAGTTGGATAGGTTTGCCCAATGATCGACTCTATGGCAGCGGCAATAAACTCAGATGCATTATAGCTGGTCATTATTATAGAAACCAAAGGACTTCTTGAACTCATCTGATTAATATTCTAAAAGATGTTTTAATTAAATGTTTAATTTTTATCCATGTCGATAAATTAGATAGCCTAACGAAAAGCCAGAGGTATCTAAAAGCCACTATTTTTTTTGAATCCATCAATTTTTGATACCCAAACTCATAGCTTTTTGCTTTGTATCGATCGAGCGAGTCTTTTTGTTTTTGAAAAGCTGGCTCTGCGTATAAGTCATTAACTTGATCTAACCTATATTTTAGTTGCCTCTCTATTGTTTCAGAACTCCAAATGCCGCCTTCATGAATAGTATATGCCGACCATAATTTATCTTTAATCTTGAGCAGAGGAGCATTCATTGCAAGCATGATTTCTATTTTCCAATCGCTGGGATTTTCAGTATACCACTTCGGAAGAGGAAAAATCAACTCACGCCTAAAAAAAAGGGCTGCAGTTGGGGCCACTGAACCTGAAGCTAGGACTTTATCTAAGTAATACTCTTCTGACGATTCTGCCTCTTGTAGATCTTCTTCAATGATCAATACGTCATTTGCCCCAACGAAATGAGTGTCATGAAAAACCGCAGAATACTTTCTTTGACTTTCCATCAAATCAAACTGAAATTGGAGCTTATGAATGGATGTCCAATAATCATCTCCATCTAGCATCGCAATGTATTTTCCTTCACAATCCTCTAGGGTCTTCCTAATATTTGAAATACCTGTTGGCTTGCCGTACTTATAAATTACATCTGCTCTATCCCTTAATTTTAGTTTTATTAGATCTGGATTTTCTCCAGCCAGCACCTCACAAATCTCTCTAGTTCTATCGCTAGAATCATCCTCTGCGAGAACTATTTCAAATTTGAAGTTAACTCTCTGTTTAAGCACAGACTCAATGGCTCTGCGGATAAATTTTTCATGGTTGTAAGTAATTAGGCAAACGCTGACCAAAGGAGGATTAATATTCATGAATGTTGACCGTTCTTGTTTAACATCGCCATAAACTCTTTTACTCAAGCGTTTTATAACTCCAATCAAAAAGTGGTCTAATAGCACCCTGTCTTCTGCCTTCTAATCCAAATATTGAAGTAGGATTAAAAAAAACTTCGAACGAAAATAAATCATGCATTTCTAGTAATACTTTGCTGGATCCTCTAAAAACTATGAGTTTAGAAATAACAAAAACACCCTCGTTCAGTAAATATTTCGGAAACTCGCAAGCGATCGTAACCTCGTGTGAACCATTAATTTTTTTTTCTTTATTCATGTAGAATGAGGACGTCATTAGGACTGGAGTACCGTCATCGGTACTTAGATTGATGGTCAAGCTGGGCAATTCATCTACGAAATCACATCTTAAAACAAAGGAAAGAAGGAACGAATCACCTAACTCTAATCTATTCTTGTTTTCAGTTGGTGTGATAAATATTCTGGAGAGCATTACTCCATTTTGAACAATCTCTTTCGCGGGAATCCAATCTAGCGAATTTCCATTTTCAAGACTAGATTCCATATACTTACCTATACCTTCTTGAACCGATCCATCGAACACCAATTGACCTTTCGATAACACAATTGATTTGTTACACAATGATCTCACAGCTGCTAAGTTATGACTTACAAAAACCACAGTTCTTCCTTCGTCACTTACGGCTTTCATTCTTCCTAAACACTTCTTCTGAAAATCTGCATCGCCAACGGCAAGCACTTCATCAATAATTAAAATCTCTGGCTCTAAATGTGCTGCTACAGCAAAAGCTAGCCGTACATACATACCACTAGAATAGTGCTTTACTGGCGTGTCCAAAAATTTCTCAACCCCTGAAAAAGAAACTATCTCGTCAAATTTA
>JANRBI010000178.1 GCA_030727625.1 Salibacteraceae bacterium | reverse complement strand
CTTATTATAGGTTTTTTACCTATTTGAATATCAATATGTTACTGCGTCTTACCTTTTGTAGTTAGGCTTTCTTAAATCGCAGTTTCAACCCTTTTTTTACTGCCACTTTTTGTCCCAAAAATGAAAGCTGCCTCATTTCAATAAAACATGTTTTTTTGTTTAGTTAAAAATAAATAGGTTAAATTATAAGAGTTATTTATAAAAGAGTTATTTCACGAAATCAATTTTTTTTGATCAACAAGAGAATGGCACTGCAAATGGTTGAAAACGATTGATCGATTTCACATCAGAGAAAAATTTTTAGTCAAAAAGGATTAGCGAATAATAGATATTGACCCAGTCAGCGGCTTTTGATGATCATCAAGTGCGATAATGTAGAAGTATGAAGCCACAGGAAGTACTTCGTTTTCAAATTTTCCATCCCAAGGGTTAGCGTAGCCAATTGATGTGAAAACGATTGTTCCAAATCGATTCAAAATAGTCACTTGACAATCGGGGTAAAGTTCTATTCCGTAAATCTCGAAGAAATCGTTTTGACCATCACCATTTGGCGAGAAAGCTTTTGCAAATTTGATTTCGTTGATCACCGTAACATAAACATCATCCATTGCTTTACAACCATTTTCGCTCGTTACTTCCAAGGTGTATTTTGTGTTTTCAGTAGGTGCGCAAACAGGATACTTTTCGTTGGCATCACTCAAGCAAACGCTAGGTGTCCATTGGTAGCTCACAGCTAACGAGTCAGTATAAGCTAAGCTCAAGTTTTCTGCATAGTATACGGTTGTATCGGGTACAAGGCTAACGGTGGGTAAAGCATATCGTTCAATATAAAAACTACACGAATTTTGGTTGCCACTTAAATCAGTCACTACATAAGTGTTGCTTGTTAGTCCAACTTCAAATTCGTTGCCACTAGGTAATCCTTCTGTCAGTGTAAGGCTTCTAATTTCAGTGTTTTCTAACACTTCAGGCAATTTGTAGGAAATGTTAATATCACAGGTTCCGAAATTGTCGGGACAAGTTATCTCAGGAACAATGGTATCTGTGAGGTAGACCACAGCTGGTGCGCTATTCATGTTTCCACTCGCATCCAATACAAACAGATCAACAACTATGCGGTCACCATCAGTGAAAACGAAAATTGAATCGCTGAGGTAGATAGAATCGATTCCACAATTGTCAAATGAACCGTAATTGACCTTAGAAGCTGAAGTTGTGGCTTTACCATTTTCATCGAGGTAAAGTGTTATGCTTTTAGTCGACACTGTTGGGGCAACAGTATCAATAACGGTTGCTATTATATATGCTTTGGCACTATTCTCATTTATATCTTTTGCCGTAAAGTAGATCATGTTTTGGCCAATATCATCGCAGGAGAATTCAAATTGACTTAAGAAAATGGAGTCAACACCACAGTTATCAAAACTTCCATAATCAACTTGATTTGGAGTGATTACACTATTTCCATTTGCGTCAAGGTAAACGGTAATGTTTTGAACCAGCGGTGTCGGAGGGATGGTATCGACAACCGTAACAATGGAGTAAGTCGTGTCTCTATTTCCGCATTGGTCTATTATTTCAAGGGTCACCAAATTCTCGCCAATTTTCGACTGATCAAAGTGGCTAGGGTAAACATTCATACTAGTGACACTGCAGTTGTCAGAACTACCATTATTGACCTCAACGGGCGCTAAACTCGCGGTTCCATTTAAACCAAGATAAATACTGATATCATGACTAATAGCAATAGGGCTTATCGTATCAAAAACAGTAACCATTGCGATTGCCGAATTTTCATTTCCGCTAGCGTCAGTCACTTTTAGCATTACTGTATTTATTCCAATGTTGGCGCAGGTAAAAGCATTTGGCATAACGGCCATGGATGAAATAGAACAATTATCGGTACTGAAATTATCTACATCGCTTGGCGAGATGCTGGCGGTTCCATTTTCATCAAGGTAAACAGTGATGTTTTGAGTGCCTACTAATGGTGCAATAGTATCTAGAATAGAAATTGTTGCGGAGGTTGTTGCGGTATTGCCATTTTGATCTGTTGCTGAGATTATCGCATTATTTACTCCAACATCTGCGCATGTGAATGAGTTTGGGGTGATATTATAATTTGCAACAGCGCAATTGTCAGTAATGCCATTAATAATTGCAGCATTGGCAACAGTAGCGGTGCCATTAATATCTAAGTATGCCGTATAGTTTTGAGTTCGAATTTTAGGCGCAATTGTATCGGCTATTAGGATATGAGCTATTACAGAATCTACCTTGTCAACCGAATTTCGAACATAGAGTTTTATGGGAACATTAGCCCCTGAATGCGTGCAATTTAGCACTGGTTCAGAAATCCAAATGCTGTCAATTCCGCAATAATCGCTTCATCCATTGTTAATCATTTGATAATTTATGAACGCCAAACCATTCGTGTCTAAATAAGCTATGGTATCGTGTGCCAAAACCTCTGGTTTTGTATTGAATACCGA
Source organism: Salibacteraceae bacterium (assembly GCA_030727625.1). GTDB lineage: Bacteria > Bacteroidota > Bacteroidia > Flavobacteriales_G > Salibacteraceae > SHAN690. Next base: position 1,842 of record JANRBI010000178.1, on the reverse strand, counting down.
AACATGAACACTATCAATATTCGAGCTTTTGCTATCAGCTACGGTCAAATAATAGGTTGATGATTGTATCGGAGAAACCATAATAGAAGGCGTTGATTCTCCTGTTGACCACAGATAAGATAACGTATCGGTATAGTATAGATTTTGTAGCTCCTGGGGTATCAAAGCACGGTTCCAAATCTTAATATCATCTAATTTTCCTTTAAGATATTGAGTAGAGCCCGAAGGACTTGATCCAAAGAAAAAAGAAGAATTACTTGTGCTTGGTAGACTAATATCTGAGAAGCTGCCTATTAATTTGCCATTTAGATACATCCTTACAGAGTTGTTATCGTAAGTAGAAGCCATTTGAAACCAGTTGTTTAGATCAATGCTGTTTGATGATATCAATTGGTTGTACATGCAGTTTCCATAAAACTCAATAAATTTTGGGTGTAAAGAGTTGTCAAGCATCAATTCCCAGTTGCAAACGTTGGCATCTATAATTGGTGTATGATTTTGAGATTGTTCAATGTATACCCATGCCGAAGCAGTAAAAGATGACATTGGGTTTCTCGGAGCAGAAATAAAATCATCACCATCAAATCGGTATGCCATATTAGCATTGCCAAACCTATCGCTGGTTAGCGTTGCGCCAATTATTATCCCATTATTTCCATTTCCGCTTTCATCATTAGCATTTCCAGTAAAAGGCCAATAACCTACTAAACCAGAATCTAAATTTTCAATAGAAGAAGCGCTTACGGCCGCTTTTATCCTCAATTTAACACTATCTCCAATGCATATGGTGGTGTCCTCATTTTGTATTTCTCTGCTGGCTAAACTCGGCAAAGAGTTGATGAATTGAAATGAAGAGTTCGTATTGCTCTGTGAAAATCCATTACCTAGGGTTATCAGGATCGTAAGTAGCGTAAGAACGAAACTCAAAAGGATTCTTCGATAGTTAGGCACGGTAATTTCCAAGTTTAATCCAACCGCCAATTCAGAAATAATTGAATTGTACCGCTGGTGCTGTAATGCACTTTTAAATAATCGTAACGCTGAAAATTGATACAAGAATGGATGCTTCAGTTTCATTTGCTCAATACTTAACAAGTCTATTCGATTCGTTTTTTTTCCTGTTGTATATGGTAGCGGGAGCATGGCATTGGGGTGCCAAACTTTTCCGTGAATTTTGAGCACTGTTACGTCTGCTTATTTCGTAAGTTGGCTATAATTTGAGCGTCAAACATTAGCCACTTATAAATCAATACTTTATACGTGAAAATTGGGTAAGATACCTAGAGTGGGTTTTTTACCTAATTGATTTCTAGTTTTTTACGATGATTTCGTGCGCTTGGCCAGTGCGTTGCGGAAAGTAAAGTCAATTAGATTTTCAGCTTCTTTTATTGCTGTTCTAAAAGCCATATTTTGATGAACAGAATGTGCTACTTTTGGGCAAAATCATGATCATGAAAACCAAGTTTTTTATTCCATTTTTAGCTCTATGTGTTGGCCTTGTTTCTTGTGGAAATCCTGAAGAGGAGGCAGCAAAAGAAAAGCAACTTCAAGATTCTCTTTTACAAGTTCAGGAAGACTCGTTGATGCAAGTGTTTAAACTTGAGCTTGAGGATATTGCCAGTGTGGTAAATGAAGTAGGCACCCGAAACGGATTGTTTGATCTTGATTCGATGGAAGGTAGCACACTTTCAAAGGATGATATCATTAGAAAAGTGCAAGGTTTGGATCAAGTACTAAATGCAAACCAGAAAAAATTAGATGATATCTACAGCAAGATGAAGAGTAATAAGGTGAAGAATAATGAGCTGGAGAAAATGATTCAAGCCATGCAAGCTAGCATTG
>JANRBI010000177.1 GCA_030727625.1 Salibacteraceae bacterium | reverse complement strand
CTACTCAGTACTTAATACTCAGTACTAAAACTGCTAGCGCTGAGCTTGCGAGGTAAGCGCAAAGGTCGAAGCACGGGTTTTTAGCGGCACCCATTCCAATCCTGACAGGTTTCAAAACCTGTCAGGATTAAGTGCTAAAGTCGATTCACACCAACCTAACTTTACCAAAGTTCAAAACTTTGGAAAAGTTGAACTCGCACAGTTTTCGCGCTTTACTAAACAAGGTTTATTATTTGAAACATATCAGCTTCCCAGCATGTTAGGAAAGACAATATAGCTTATAGCCATCCACTGCATATATTTGATTGTATGAGCCAAACACTTAAGGTGATTGTTAAAGGTGAAAATACTAAGCGTGTACCTTGCAAATGAGCACGAGGTAGAATTGACGGCCGTTTCATTGATCAATACATGGTAAGGCCTGATCAAAAAACGATGCAACTAAATGTGTCGAATTTTGCCAATGGAACCTATATTTATCTATTAAGCGCAGATGGAAAACTGATCGCTCGTAAAAAATTAAGTGTAGCTAAATGATGCGCTCAATATTTTTCATATTAATAACAATAATCACCCCTGAGCTGATGGCTCAGGGTGTGGTTTTTAACAAAACATACAATTACCTCGGCACTGAAGTAGGTGGGAGAGTGCTGTCGTACAATGATTCGTTTTTTGTGATCGGAGATGTTTATGGAACACCCTATAAACCATTTCTTCTCAAAACAGACAATTCGGGTAGCGAACCAAATTTTCATGAAATTGACATTTCGTCATGGACAACTTCTCATGGATACGGCAAGTCAGCAACCATAATAAATAGTAACCAATTACTATTATGTGGTTTTTATAACGATACAATTACAACCAATCCTTATATCGCTATCATTGATTTTGGAGGTAATGTAGTTCTAAAATCTCTGTTTGAAGGAAATGCAGCTTTCCATTCTGTGATTAAGAAAGATAATAAAATTGCAACCTGTGGTTACCGAAGTGTCAATGGGAAAGCCTATTTCGAAATGTGTTTTTTTTAATGAAAGTTTAGATAAAGACACTTGTATGATTTATGGAAGTCCATCAAAAGACGAAGTAGCCTACTCCATCTCTCAAACACCCGCTGGCGGCTATGTAATGAGTGGCTATCGCAATCATGGTAATGGAGATTGCAACCCTTATTTAGTCAAAACAGACAGCAATGGAATATTTCTTTGGGATAAGGAGTTTGAATTGGGTGAACTCTGTGAGGACGCTGGTTTCAGCCTTGTGAGTAGCGATGGGTTTATTTACATGGTATCAGACTATGCGTATGAAGATCACAGTTCATTCTATTACTCAAAATTATTCGTAGCAATGCTCAACCAAGAGGGTAGTGTCATTTGGGAAAAAGAATTTGATGATGATTTAGCTATTCTAAACATCAGTGCTATTTCCGAACGACAAGATGGAAGCATTCTCATTGCAGGCAATACAACCAGAATAACTCCTCGCAATCCCTTAGGCAAAATGGTGGGCATTGTTTATAACATAGACACCGCTGGCAACGAGATCTACGAACAATATTTTGTCATAAACCCAGACCCAAACCATGATAGCCTTGGCTATGAAACACATTATGTGCGCTCATTAGATATAACACCAGACGGTGGTTATGTAGTAGCAGGTTTTATTACTCAGCTGCCAGGTCAAGACCTTTGGGTAGTTAAATTTGATAGCAATGGATGCTATGACCCAACTTATGGTGGTTGTGTTGTTGGTGTTTCTGAGTTGTCAGATGTCAGCTTTCAGCTATCCGTCTGGCCAAACCCAGCGCAAGATGTTTTGAATATAGAAACCGATAGTCCGATGGAGGAAATTCGTGTGTATGATCAACTTGGTTCTTTAGCTTTCAGCTATCAGATGTCAGCTATCAGTAGTTTTGAGCAACTAGACCTTTCTAGTTTCAAATCAGGCCTTTACTTTTTGGTGGTGAAAACGGACAAAGGCGTGGAGACGAAGAAGGTGATTAAACAGGATTAGGCATATTCATAAAGTATTTCTGATAAACTCCAAAACCTATAAGGATTGATCCTTCGTGACTTAGCAGATTCGTGTTAGGTTTAATTCGTGCATTCGTGGCAAAAAAGCCTATCTCCATCCATTCGACAAGAATCGAGGTTTAGAAAACCTCTTGGATTTCTCTTTTCTGGAATTGAAACGAAAAATGCTGTATTAACCCCGAACAATTTACCGATTGAACAAGCTAATCATTTTGCTGTTTGGCTAAACCGACCCTTATTGTACTTATTACCATTATAAATTATTTTATCGTCAAAAAAGCCGCCCTAATTAGCCTGTTTTTTGCGAATGCAAACAATTTTAAAATGTCGTAATGGTAAATTTAACTATAAGTTTTGTATACTTGTTTTAACTAAACCAAAAACCTATGTTAAAAACTACGCTAATAAGCCTATGTATTAGCCTGATTTCATGGGGCTTGTATGCCCAAACTACAACCGTCTCGGGAGTGGTTTCTGATGAAAACGGGATGACTATTCCGGGTGTAAATGTGGTCGAAAAAGGAACCACAAATGGAACTACCACCGATATGGATGGTAAATACACCATTTCCGCTTCTAAAAGCGAAAACCTAATCTTAAGCTTTTCATTTCTAGGTTTCGAAACCAGCGAGATTGCCGCTGTAGGCAGATCAAACATCAATGTGGTAATGAAGCCGAGCGTGGCCGCCCTTGATGAAGTAGTGGTGGTTGGTTACGGTACTTCTACAAAAAAGGAAGTAACGGGAGCTACTGCTAAAGTGCAAGGTGAAAGCCTTCAAAAATTGAATATTCCTAGAATGGATCAAGCGCTTCAAGGACAAGTTTCTGGAGTTGCGATCAATACTAACTCGGGTTCACCAGGTGGTTCGTCAAGCATTCGTATTCGTGGGTTGTCCACTTTTGGTGATAACGATCCATTGATTCTAGTAGATGGAGTGGTTTACGACTCAGAAGGTTTGAACTCATTAAATCCAAATGATATTGCATCTATAAACGTGCTTAAAGATGCAACAGCCGGTATCTATGGTGTTCGTGCAGCAAATGGTGTAATCTTGATTGAAACCAAAAAAGGATCAACTAATTCTGCACCTCAGTTTGAAGTAAGCAGCTATTATGGTATTCAGAATGCAGCTAACAAACTGGGATTACTTAATGCGCAAGAATATGCAGTGATCAAAAATGAGGCATTTGCGAATGGCAATGATGACGCTCCTTTTGCTAACACTGCTTTGGGTGAAGGAACAAACTGGCAAGATTCTGTGCTACAAAGCGCAGCAGTGATGAACTTTAATGTTGGTGTAACGGGTGGAAGTAAAAACACTACTTATTCTATTGGTGGTAGCTACTTTTCTCAAGATGGTATTGTAGGTGGTCCAAAGTCAAACTTTACCCGTTTTAATGGTCGTGTAAACTTAAACACTGACTTATCTGAAAAATTGAAATTGAGCAGCGTGTTCCTCTACACTAATGAAGAGCGAAATATTCTACCAGAAAATGGTATTGGTTCAGTGCTTTACAATACGATCAACGCCTTCCCAACAGATCCAATTAGAACTTCGGACGGAAACTACAGCTACTTAGAAGAAGTAAGCGACATCATCAACCCGATTGCTCAAATGGAAAACACACACAATACCGCTTGGGTCAACAAGTTTGTAGGTAAAGAAGAGTTGGCCTACCAAATCAATGATGATTTTACGTTTACCAACAGGTTCAGCTACAACTGGGCTTTGGTTGATGCTAAAGTGTTTTCGCCATTGGTGTGGTACGGTCCAGGCAAAGCTCAAAACAATGCGCTTAACGCCAATTTAGATCCTAACTTGGTTGAGATAGCTGATAGTACTTTCTTAGAAAGAGGTGCAAGCGTGTATGAAGGTAGATCAACTTATGTGGATGTAACTTTCGAAAGCTTTGTAAACTATAAGCATGTCTTTAACAAAGACCATACGGTAAAATCTACTTTGGGTGTTTCTGTGTTTGACCGCCATGGCGAAGGACTAGGAGCAACAGCTTACAATATCCCAAACAACTCTATCGAATATGCTGACATCTCAGCCAATCTGGCTTCAGGTGGCTTTTTGAACAATGCATCTTCTTTTCAATACCAAGAGCGTTTGCTTTCTACTTTCATGAGAGCAGAATACGGCTTCAAAAGCAAGTACTTGGTTTCAGCAATCTTAAGAAGAGACGGTTCTAGCAAATTTGGTCCAAACAACAGATATGGTTGGTTCCCAACATTATCTACTGCTTGGGTAGCTTCTGAAGAAGATTTTTTTAACGTTAATGCAATTGAATTCTTGAAAGTTCGTGCTAGCTATGGTATCAGTGGAAATGATCAGATTGCCAACTTCGCTTATCGCGCGTTGCTAGATGGCGAAGGTGTATATGTGTTTGATGACATCATCACAACAGGTGTTGCACTGGGTAGATCAGCTAACCCAGATTTGAAATGGGAAAGCACACGTCAATTCAACTTAGGAACAGATTTTACTTTGTTCAAAAAGTTTGACATTACTGCAAACTATTTCATCAAAAACACATTTGATTTGCTTTTTCAACCTGATGTATCAGCAGTGCTTGGTTCGTATGGCGCAGGAAGCACACCACCTGTAATTAATGCAGGAGATGTTTCAAATAAAGGTTTTGAGTTTGAATTGGCTTATTCTACAGATCGTAATAAGAAGCTCGTTTTTAATACAAATTTTAATGTCACTACGTTAAGCAACAAAGTGGTTCGCACTCCTGATGGAGTTGACTTTTTGCCAGGAGCTGGTTTTGGTGTTGGGGGCAATATTGCAACTCGTTTTGAAGCTGGTTATCCTATTGGTTACTTCCATGGTTATGAAACGGCAGGTGTTTTCCAAACGCAAGCTGAGATTGATGCTTCGCCAGTTACGCAAGCTGGAGCTAAGCCAGGCGACCTAATTTTTGTAGATCAAAATGGTGATAACGTGATTAACTTCTCTGATGATAGCGATAAAACGATGATTGGTTCGCCTATTCCAGCTGCTACTTTTGGTTTGACATTGGGCCTTTCTTATAAAGGCTTTGATTTCTCTGCAAACGTATTTGCAGCAGTGGGCCAAGAGATTATTAGAAATTTTGAGCGTCAGCAACCTTATGCCAATCAATTGAACTATGTAATCAACAGATGGACAGGACCTGAAAGCACGAATGAGGATCCACGTGTGACTACTGGAGCAACCAGAAACACTGTGTTTTCTGATTACTATGTAGAAAACGGATCATTTATGAGATTGAAGAATATCCAATTAGGCTATACTATTCCTAAATCGGTTGTTTCTAAAATCAAGTTCTCAAGCATTCGCGTTTATGTTGCCGCAAACAACCTTTACACGCTTACTCAATACCAAGGTTTTGATCCAGAAATTGGATCGGCTGGTGGTGCGCTTGCATCTGGTGTAGATTATGGTTTTTATCCACAAGCCCGCACAATTATGGGTGGTATATCTGTAAAATTTTAAGTCATGAAAAAGTTTAAATCCCTATTTATATTGAGCATAGCAGGGGCAACGTTGATGACGTTTTTCGCCTGTAATAAATTCTTAGATCTTGATCCGCTTTACACGCAAGATGCTGAGAACTTCTTCGAAAACGAAAGCGACTATGAGCGTGCTTTAACTGGCGCTTATGATTTGCTTCAAGGTTCGTTTATGAACCTTTGGATTGGAGAAATAGCTTCGGACAACGCAATTGCTGGTGGCGAGAGTGTTACTGATACAGAAGGTTTACATGCGATGGAGACCATGACGCATAATGCGGTGAATATCGAATTAAGAAGTGTTTTTAGATGGAACTATGCTGGTGTAACCCGTTCAAATTATATTCTTGAATACAAGGATAATCTTGATTTTGACGGTAAGGACCGCATTTTGGCAGAAGCCACTTTTTTAAGAGCATTCTACTATTTTCAATTGGTAAAATACTTTGGCGATGTGCCACTAGTTGTAGACCAAAGACTTGGGGTGGATGAGGTTACTAAACTTGATAGAACTCCCAAAGCTGAGGTTTATGCTCAGATTGAGGCTGACTTGACTTATGCTGCCGGAATTTTAGAGTGGACAACACCAGTAAAAGGTAGAGCAACAAAAGGTGCTGCGCTAGCACTATTAGGTAAAGTTTATTTGTATCAAGATAAGTTTGCGGCAGCTGCATCAACATTAGACGAAGTAATCAACAGTGGGAATTATGCGCTTTTTAATGATTTTACTAAGCTTTTTTCAGTTGCTAATGAAAATAGTTCTGAAACGGTATTTGATGTTCAGTATTCTGGATTAGAAGGTGGTGGATATGGCTGCTTGATATGTCTAGAAGGAAATGCTGCTGTTGGTTTTCAGGGAATTCGTCAATATAACGGTCCTGTATACGGTGATGGAAACAGCTACAACCTTCCTACACAAGATTTGTATGATGCGTTTGATGCATCAGACATAAGAAGAGATGCTACTGTTCTTGATCTTGATGCTTTCATTGCAGCTCAACCAAATTCGGGTAGTATCACTTATGCAATTGGTGGCGGAGGTCATACAGGCTACTACAACAACAAATACATCAAGCGACAAGGCGAAATAGGTTTGCCAGATAATGACCTTACTAGTCCAGTAAATTACAAAGCGATACGCTACGCAGATGTTTTATTGATGGCGGCTGAGGCACACAACAGAGCTGGATCAGGCGATGCCACAGCATTAGGTTATTTAAATCAAGTAAGAGATAGAGTGAGCATGCCAAACATTAATTCGTCTGGTACACAGCTTACAGAAGATATTTGGAACGAACGCAGACTTGAACTTTCTGGTGAGGGTTTACGTTTCTTTGATCTTGTTAGAACCGGCAAAGCCGCTTCAGAAATAGATGGTTTTGTCACTGGCAAGCACGAAGTATTCCCAATTCCGCAAGTTGAAATTGACTTGGCTGGTGGCAATTGGTCTCAAAACAATAATTATTAATTAACAAATCGAAGTCATGAAAAACGCAGCAAGACTACTTATTGCACTACCCTTTATTTTTTGGGTTATGGGTTGTAAAAAAGATGATCCAACCCTAGGCGATCCGCCAACAACAGCTGACGCAGCCTTTACCTATGCAGCATCTGCTACAAGTGATAACATTATCGTTTTCACAGCAACAAACAGCGATTTAACCGCTAAATGGGATTTTGGAAACGGTACAACGGGTGAAGGAACCACCGCAACAGCTACCTATCCAAACGCAGGCACTTACACTGTAGTGCTTACTGTATTTAACACTGGTGGTAGCGCAAGCAGCCAGCAAAGTGTTGTAATCGCTCAAGATGATGCCACACTTTTAGATGACCCAATCTATACTATGTTGACAGGTGGTGTATCTGTTGGGGCAAAAACTTGGGTAATTGATTCTACTAGAGACGCACACTTTGGTGTAGGTCCAAACCCAATTGGTGCGGCTGGTTATTATCCAGAGTACTATGCGGCTGGCAAGTTAGAAAAAACAGGGGCTGGATTCTATGACGATCAGTTTGTGTTTACACTAGCTGGTTTTGGATTTGATCAATTGACAAATGGCTCAGTTTACATCAACTCTAATCAAGCTCCTAATTTCCCGGATGCAGCTCAAACTAATGTTGGAGATTATGAAGCGCCATATGCTGATCAAACTGGTGAGAACTGGACCTTGGTTCAAGGTGCAGACACAACACTTACTGTATCTGGTAATTCATTCCTAGGTTACTATACTGGTGTGAACACTTATCGAATTGTTAGAATCAGCGAAAACGAGCTTTTCTTGAGATATGAAGATGCAGCAAGTCCTGATTTGGCATGGTATATTAGATTGGTTCCAAGTGATTATCCTGTTGATACTACTGGCAACGGTGGTGGCGGTGGAGGAGGTGAAAAATTCTCTCTTCCAATTGATTTTGAAACGGTTGAGCCTATTTTCACAACCTTCGGTAACAGTTCGTATTCAATTATTGCTAACCCTGATGCTAGTGGAATCAACACTAGTTCTAAAGTGCTTGAAACCGTTCACGGAAGTGAAACTTGGGCTGGATTATTCGTTGACTTAGAGAATCCTCTTGATTTTTCTACTAACACAACTATAAGCTTAAAAGTTTGGGCTCCTGCAACCGGTGCTTTCAGATTTAAAATTGAAAATTCAGCAAATACAAATGAATTTGTAGAAGTAGACGCGCAAGTAACCACAGCAAATGCATGGCAAGAAATTTCTGTTTCTTTCTCAGGAGCAGCTAACGTATTTGACCGTTTAGTAATTTTCCCAGGATGGGATGTTGCTAACGCTGGAACATTTTACATTGATGATATTGTTCAGCAATAAAATAATGTGAGTTAATTCAACAATAGGAGGAGATATTTGTGTCTTCTCCTATTGTTATTTTATAAAATGCTATTTATGAGATTTTTAAGCCTTTTTCTTATCGGAATTTTAACCTTAACGGGTTGTAAAGAAGAGCCAGTAGCACAGCTAGTGTTACCTTCAGGTTTGACTGTTTCTGTGGCGAAATCAGAATCTGTGGAAGGTTTGGTTTCAGTGCAGGCAACGGCAAGCGGTGCGAATTTTTATACGTTTATTTTCGAAGAGAATGGCGAACTCGCTGAAATAGAAGCTGTTGATGGAAAGGCAACCTATCAGTATACTGAATCAGGCACATACCAGATCAAGGGTCGCGCACATGCTACTTATGAGCAGTATGTAGAATCGAGCCAAAATGTGACCATTGAGATAACTCAAGAGCCAGATCCGATTATTATCGATGGTATTCCAACCACTGGTTATTCTACTCCTACCTCATATCCTGGATATACTTTGGTATGGAGTGAAGAGTTTGACGGAACCACGCTTTCAATGTCAGATTGGAATTATGAAATTGGCACTGGTAGCGGTGGATGGGGGAACAATGAAAAGCAATATTACCTTCAAGAAAATTCATTTGTTTCTGATGGCTTATTCATCATTGAAGCAAAAAACGAAACGTTCAACAATAGCCAATACACTTCAACAAGGGTTACAACTCAAGGCAAGCAATCTTTCACTTATGGTAGAATAGATGTTAGGGCTGCTTTGCCCTATGGCAAGGGTATGTGGCCTGCAATCTGGATGCTGGGCAACTCAGTATCTACCGAAGGCTGGCCTAAATGCGGAGAAATCGACATCATGGAAATGGTAGGAGGAAATGTATCGGGTGGTGATAATACTGTTCACGGTACAGTGCATTGGGATAACAATGGAACAAAAGCCGATTATAGTGGAAGCAATAAACTAAGCGAAGGCATTTTTGCCCAGGAGTTTCATGTGTTCAGTATTATTTGGGATGAGCAGCAAATAAGATGGTACAGAGACGACATTCAATTTCATAGCATAGATATTACTCCAGCTGCACTGAGCGAATTTCATGAGCCGTTTTTCTTTATTCTAAACGTTGCAGTTGGCGGAAATTGGCCAGGAAATCCTGATGCAAACACTAAGTTTCCACAGGCCATGGCTGTAGATTACATAAGAGTTTTTCAATAAGTAAGTAGATAGATTTATTGTGATTGTTTGCAAAGCCTTGTTCAACTTGATTGATCGAGGCTTTGTTTTTTAACACAATACAACCTTGCTCCACAATAAGGATTTAAGCTTGTTTCATCGCTTCGTTCATCATAACTGGACTCCCGATATAAAGCGGGCACTTTTGGTGCAACTGAGTCGGTACAATTTCGAGAATGTCTTGAACTCCATCTGTTCCGTATCCGCCAGCTTGTGCCATTAAATAGGTCATTGGGTTTCCTTCATATACTAAGCGCAGTTTGCCATTTGGAGCTTCTCCAGTGGCAGGATAGATGTAAATACCACCCTTTATTAAGTTTCGGTGAAAATCAGCGCACAGAGACCCAATATATCGGCCAGTATATTTCCGCTTACCGTTTTCTTGTTTTTTGTCTCTGCAGTATTGCACAAAGTCTTTTAGCGCTGGAGCGAAGTCATCAAAATTAACTTCGTTAATCGAATAGCATTTTCCGTCAGCAGGCACTTTTACATGATCAGCTACTCTGTGAAATTGCTTCTTATAAGGTTCTAGCGTGAAAATATGAAGGCCATTACCAGTAGAAAGCACCATTTGAGTGCTCACACTATAAAGCACGTAACCCGCAGCAACTTGGTTTCTCCCAGGTTGCAAAAAATCTTGCAACTGCACTGTTGTGCCTGTTGGCGAAAGTCTTTTGTAAATGCCGAAAATGGTGCCAATAGATACGTTCACATCAATATTTGAAGAGCCGTCAAGCGGATCAATGGCAATCACGTATTCTGCGTTTTCGCAGCCTTCAAAGGCTACAAACTCATCCGCTTCTTCACTAGCCCAGCCTGCTACACTGCCGCAGTTTCTGAGGGCACGTTCAAAAACATGATCTGCAAAAACATCGAGCTTTTGCTGTTGATCGCCTGTGCTGTTTTCGCTGCCTTGTGCGCCCAAAATATCAGCGCCAAGGCCTTGATAGCTCACTTCCTTCGAAACGATAAACGAAGCCTGCTCAATGGCTTTGAAAATACTCGCAATTGCTGCGTTTGATTCAGAAGCAAGGAATTCGTTTAACTCGGTCATGGCTTTATTTAAATTTTTGCAAAGTTGGTAATTTGAATTGCGATTTGTTCTTAGCAATTTCAACTTCGGTTTCAGTAAGCGGTGTTAAGCCAGCCTGTAAAAAGCGATAACTGTCTAGCGAATAGATTACTTCTTGGCCAAGGTTTACGAAATGGGTCTTTATAATGCTTGGCAAATCATTTTCTTGAGATGAAAAAGACTTCTTTTTAATAAGAGAGAAAAGTTCATTTCCTTCTTTGTCAAACACAGTGTAGTGCACTTTTATAAGACGCTGATACCTTTCTTGCTCATAATCAGTTTGCGATGGAGCTGAATTGATAATGTCAAGTTCATTCACAAAAATGACATACTCACTTTTGTATTTTTTAAAAGTTGAATCAACGATTATTGGATTGTAAATTTTGGCTTTAGTAATCAATTCTCGATTGTCTTCTACGGTTACTAATTGTCCTTCTTTGATGCGAGTGCCTGGCTCAGGTTCGTGCTTCACTTCCGTTTGAAGCATTACCCAATATTGTGCTAATCTATTCTTAAAGCCGCGCTCTTTTTCAATGACCGGTTTTTCATAAGGTACAATAGGAGTTGTGCTCATCTTATAAATGAAGTCAAGGTCTTTGTTCACCGCAGGGTTGTCTTCATGCATGCTCATAAAGTTGTTATGCTCTTTAGCAGCTATGATAATGCAATTATCTAGACCTTTTCTGAAAAAACCACGAGTGTGCTGATAGGTGTAAGCTGGGTTTTCTTTCGCAATGTAGCGGTCAACTTCGCTCATGTATCTATCTGGATGAAAAGGCACAATCATATACGTTGGTTTGCCCAACATTTCTATGCTATCTCTATAAAAACCCAGATAAAGCGAATCGTTGGTTGGGCCGTATTTTTTTTGTGCAAATCCTTGCGCGATGGTAAGGAAGGCAATGGTAAGAAGCAATATATAACGTTTCATAGCAACAAGATTCGATGCTAAGCTACCGCGATTAGAAGGGCGAAATGGCTTGAAATGGTTTTCTTTACAACAGACTAATGTGAACTGATGATAAACAGTTTTTTGACAGATTTAATATGATGTCATAAGTGTTGCACCTTTTTACCTTTGTCATGAAACACAGATTTAATTTAACTGTACACAAATGCCTTTTTATCACAAACTGGGTAAAATTCCGCCTAAGCGTCATACACAATTTAGAAAAGAAGATGGTTCTTTATACCAAGAGCAGCTTTTTGGAACGATTGGTTTTGACGGCATGTCGAGTAATTTGTACCATTTATATGCGCCTACTCGTGTTACCAATATTGGTGAAGCTAAAAATGTAAAGCCAGAAATAGCAGTAGACAATAACATGACTGCGCGTATGCTTTCTGGTTGGAGTGTTCCTCAAAAAGAAGATTATTTAGAGAGTCGTGTACCAGTGTTGGTAAACAACGATTGCCAAATTATATTGGCTGCGCCAACCAAATCTCTGACCGATTATTTCTACAAGAACACAGATTCTGATGAACTCATTTTCATTCACAAAGGAACAGGAAAGCTAAGAACGCAATTAGGAAACATACCATTTAGCTATGGTGATTACTTGGTTATTCCTCGTGGAATGATTTATCAAATTCAATTTGATACGGAAGACAATCGATTGTTTATTGTAGAATCTAAACCACCTATTTATACGCCAAAACGTTACCGAAATTGGTTTGGGCAGTTGCTTGAACATTCACCTTATTGCGAGCGAGATTTACGCGCTCCTTCTGAACTTGAAACCCATGATGAGCATGGTGAGTTTTTGATGAAAATCAAAAAACAAGATCAGTTGCACACGCTTACTTATGATCGTCACCCGTTTGATGTAGTGGGTTGGGATGGATTTAATTTCCCATATGCATTCAGTATCCATGATTTTGAACCAATAACCGGACGCATTCACCAGCCACCGCCCGTTCATCAAACCTTCGAAACCAGTGCTTTCGTGGTGTGTTCTTTTGTTCCTCGACTTTACGATTATCACCCGCAATCTATTCCAGCTCCATACAATCACAGCAATATTGATAGTGATGAAGTGCTTTATTATGTAGATGGCGATTTTATGAGCAGAAACCACGTTGAGAAGGGATTTATTTCCCTGCATCCAGCAGGAATTCCACATGGGCCACATCCTGGAGCAATGGAACGCAGCATCGGTCAAAAGGAAACGCACGAGCTTGCTGTCATGGTTGATACTTTCGCTCCACTAAAGCTTACAAAACAAGCCTTAGAAATTGATGGCGGAGATTATTGGAAAAGCTGGATTTAGGCTGACAATAATTGGATATTGATCAAAGTTGAATTACACTTATTGATGGTCTTTTTAAGCCAAACGAATAAAAGACCAACCACCATAAAAATCAGAAATTATGATTACAGATACTACTTCACTTAAGTTAGAAAAGGAAAACCTAGAAGCAGAGGACTTTTTGCCTCTTTTAGGAACAGATTACGTAGAGTTTTATGTGGGCAATGCCAAGCAAGCAGCTCATTATTATAAAACAGCATTTGGCTTTCAGTCTTATGCTTATGCTGGTTTAGAAACTGGAATGAAAGATCGCACATCTTATGTGTTGACTCAAGACAAAATCAAGTTGGTTTTGACGTCTCCACTTACTGCTGATAGCCCAATCAATGAGCATTTGCGCAAGCATGGTGATGGCGTAAAAGTGGTTGCGCTTTGGGTAGATGATGCAACCAAAAGTTGGGAAGAGACCACCAATCGCGGTGCAGTTTCTTACATGGAACCAAAAAGAGAAGAAGATGCAAATGGTTATGTAGTGCGTAGTGGAATTCACACTTATGGTGATACCGTGCACATTTTTGTAGAGCGTAGCGGTTATAATGGACTCTTTTTGCCTGGGTTTAAAGAGTGGAAAAGTGATTATAACCCAGAGCCAGTTGGTTTGAAGTTTATCGACCACATGGTTGGAAATGTTGGTTGGGGAGAAATGAATAAATGGGTAGAATTCTATGCCAAGGTAATGGGCTTTGCGCAACTTATTTCTTTTGACGATAAAGACATTAGTACTGATTACACTGCTTTGATGAGTAAGGTAATGAGTAATGGAAACGGTAGAATTAAGTTCCCGATCAACGAACCAGCAGCAGGAAAGAAAAAGAGCCAAATTGAAGAATACATCGATTTTTACGAAGGAGCAGGAGTTCAGCATTTGGCTGTAGCTACAGATGATATTGTGAAAACTGTGACTGCAATGAAAGATCGCGGTGTAGAGTTCCTTTATGTACCAAACACCTATTATGACGATCTACTTGATAGAGTAGGCGAAATAGATGAGGATATTGAGCCGCTGAAAGAACGCGGTATTTTAGTGGATAGAGATGAAGAAGGTTATTTGCTTCAGCTTTTCACTAAGCCACAAATGGACAGACCAACTGTGTTTTTTGAAATCATTCAGCGTAAGGGTGCAAAGAGTTTCGGAAAAGGAAACTTCAAGGCTTTGTTTGAATCTATTGAACGTGAACAGGAATTGAGAGGAACACTATAATCTTAACTTTGATAAACTAAAAAAGCCGTGATCATTTGATCACGGCTTTTTTTATGCTGACAATTCTGTCACTTATTGTTTAATAAACTTGGTTGATTCAATGCTGTTTCCATTGATCAATTCTAGCATGTAGATGCCAGAATTTAATGATGAAATATCAAGAATCACGTCATTAATGCCAGTGTTGTTTCTTACCGTAGTTTGCATGATCACCTTTCCAAGTAAATCTCTCAACTGCAATGTGGCATTGTTTGCTGTGTTTTCGCTGATTCTTACAGCGATTTGGCTGCTAGCGGGATTTGGGAAAACTTGAAGAGTTGGCAATACCAAAGCTTCGATTTCTTTCGCGCCAAGCGGGTCTAATGCGCACTGGCGATCAAGTGCTTCATCAAATGAATACTTAATTGCATTGTCTGCGCGACCATCTGGAGCAAATAATACTCCTGCAACATGAACTTGATCAAGATCCCAATCAGTACCAATGGTGATTGTTGTGGTAAAAGAGAACGTGTCACCAACTGAACCTCCTGATGGGAAGCTGTTGTTCATTCCTTCAAAGCTAGGTGCGATAGCACGACCAACATGGTTATAAACCATTTTGCTTGCAGGCACTGAAGATGGCTCATTGTGCCATTCTAGGCCAGCTCCAATTAATTCTCCAGATCCACCACCAGCGTATGCATTTGATTGATTGTAGCCAGAACCGGTTCCAGTTACGCTATCTTCTGTTACCACAAAAGCAACTTTCCAATCTGATGTAATATTCTCAAGCAGCACTACCTGCAGGGTAAGCTCCATAGTGGAAGCACCAGCAACATAATTAATTGATTCACATAAAATACCAGCAGGCGCTTCTTGAACGCGCTCAATAAAGTCTGGTTCCATTGCTGAAGGATCTATATCAGCGCCTCGGTCTACTATTGAGCTAGGATATCCACCAATGTAATTTCCAATTCCATCATCATAAACAGCTACTGTCATTGGATCGCCATTGTGCACAGCTACACCAACAAAGTGATCAGGATATCTTTCTTCCATAATCGCCATCCACACTGCACCGCGCGGACACCATTGGCACCATGTTCCTGTAGCTTCCTCTACTAGCACACGCTTATGCAAAGCTGGTTCCACTGGATCCAAAGACAATGTTTTGGTGTCATTCGTAGCGTCATCATCACTTGTGTTTCCATTAACATTAGAAACGGTTGCTGTAACATCTAAGGGTCCAGCGGCAAGTTCTAAAGTAGAACCAAGTTCAATTTCTAAATCTTGTAGCGAAGCAATATTCACTCCCGTGATGTTCTCAGTGAAAGAAGATCCATTATAGTTTACAGTCACATCAAATGATGTTAGGTTCGTTGTCCCAAGGTTTTTAACCGTTACAGTTGGTCTTTTGTCTTGCGTTACCAAGCCGTTTAATCCAGTTATGGAAGTTACAGCAGCATCAAGACCCGCTAACGTAATAGTTTCATAGTTGTAGGCAACATCATCAATCCAAAACTCAGAGTTTGTGCTTCCGCTTCCACTGATCAACAGCGGAAAAATGTCAATTGATGCAATTTGATTCACGGTGTTGGCAAACGATCCTGCTTCAACATTATCAATCAAAACAGTCCATTCGTTAAGATTAAGATTGATGTCGAAAGCTAATTTAAACCATTGACCTGTTGGAAAATTCCCACTCAAAAGACTACCGCCTTGATTGCTCATTTGAAATGAACCATTTCCTGATAAGTAAACATCAAGTGCCCATGTAGTGCCAATTGTTTGTTCTGCTTGAAAGTTGAAGTATGCATCTGTACCCGAAGTAAGGTACATCATCATTTCATATTCAAAATGGCCTTGTGTATATGCATTACCAAACGGTAGCACAACATCTTGCGGCCCTTGGCTAGTAGATGCAAAGTAAATAGAGTTAGTGCCGCTATTCGCTTGTGTTGTCACCACCATGGCGTCTTCACCACCACCAGTGGTTCCGCTCCAAGTTGTCCATTCTGAAGAGGAAGCGCCTAAATAGCTACCGGCTGTATATGACTCAAAATCATCGCTAAATGATTGTGCGCTGACCAAGCTGCCGAAACTAACCCCAACGATTAATAAGTAGATTTTTTTCATGATTATTTAGTTAGGAAATGAAAGTACTATAAATATTGTAGCATTTAAAACCGCATTAACTCTTTGGAATCCAAGAATTGTCAGAAACAAAAAGGCCTCGCAACTTGCGAGGCCTTTTCTAAAATATGTTGAATCTTAATTATTGAATCGAGATTCTAGTTTGAGAAACTGCACCATCAATACTTACTTCAAGGATGTAAGTACCAGAAGCTACACTGCTCAAGTTTAGAGTAACGATATCGTTAGTGTTAGCTGAAGATTCTGAAACTAGTCTTCCAGAAATATCCATCACTCTTAGTGAGGCTTGTTCAGCAACTGTACCAGTGAACTCAACATTTACAAAACCGTTTGAAGGGTTTGGATAAACATTGTAAGAAATTGAATTTCCTAGTTCATTGATTCCAACTGGATCAGGCATAATTTCCATTGACTTGTTGTTAGTACCACAAGCATTTGTTATTGTAAGTGTAGTAATATACACAGCTGGGGTAGAAGGACTAGCCCAAGGATATTGGTGAGTTGGGTTTGCATCTGTAGAGATTGCAGAACCATCACCAAATGACCAAGCATAAGAAGCACTGCTACCAGCATTAGCTGAACTACCGCTGTTGAAGTAGTAAACATAACCTGAGTGAGTTTCTGTGAAACCAACTGTTGGGATGTCAATAGCTTCAAAGAAAATTGAATCTGAAGAAGAACAACCTTGGTTGTCAGTTACAGTTACGAAATAAACACCAGTTGTGTTAAGATCAACAGTTGCTGTAGAGCTACCTTCACTCCAAGAGTAAGATTGACCTCCAACTATAGTTGCATCAACTTGGTAAGGCAAATCACCTGCACATACTTCAGCATTTTGAAGATCAACTCCATCAGACTCGCTTACTGCAATAGTAGCTTGACTCATACAGCCTTCTTCATCTTTAGTTACCGAATAGATACCACCTCCATTAATTTGAATAGCTGAAGATGTTTCATTAGTTGGGAACCATAAGTAAGTTGCGTTTGCACCTCCACCAGGAGATAAAGTAGCAACATCATCAGCACATAAGTGCAGTGTGCTAGCTAATTCAGCAGCAGGAATCAATCTAAATGTTCCAGCATCAGTAACAGGAATTTGGTTTCCGTTAGTATCTACAGAACATACAGAACTGAAAGAGATATTAACATTGAAAGTAGATGGGGTAGTGCCAGTACTTAGCATTACACTATTTCCAGTGCTTGCAACACTATTCACAGTCCAAGATGCATTAGAAACAGGACCAAAAACTTCAAAGCTAGTACCACAGATAGTATCGCTTCCTAGGTCAAAGTTGGCCAGTGATACAAATTCTCTAGCTCCTATATCTGGAGTGGTTGCTCTAGCTAGGTGCGTAAAATCATCAGTAACAATTGCTAGAGATTCTCCAGCACCATCTAATGAATCATTACACACAATACCAGCGATTGTATCACCAAAGTTTGGATTCACATAAAGAGCATTCATATCCAAGTTCGAAGCATTCTGGAACGCAGCTAACGATGATAAGTATTGACCATTGTAGTAGAAAACATCGGTACTATTTGCGAAGTACGAGTTAGTATTCACTTCGAATGGAGTACCATAATAATAGCCTGCTGCTTGACCAGCGCCAAAGTTGCTGATTAAGTTGTTCTTTGTAAAGTAGAAGTCACTATAATAAGCGTAGTACGCTCTAGTAGTGGTAGTGCTTCCACTCATCACTGTAAATGTGTTGTTATATACATACATTAAATCAGAATAGTACTGATAAAAAGCTGCAGCAGCGTTGTTTACAGAAACGATGTTGTTTGTTACATAAGATAAACCTTGACCAGAACCTTCACTGAATCCAGTGTAAAGACCGTAATAAGGCCATAAACTTCCAGAGTCTGCATAGATATGGTTGTAAGAAATGTCCATTCCATTATCACAGTCGTAACAGTACACACCGTAACCAAAAGTGTAAAGTGAATTAGATGTTACAACGTTTTCCATAACCTCAATACCTTGTTGGTAGTATAAGTACATACCCATGTAGTAAGAATTGATTACAGCGTTGTTGATCACTTTAGTGCCAACTTCATGAGATCCATTAGTATTGCCATCACCTCTTAAGTAAAGACCATATGAACCATTCTCAATTGAGTTGTTTGAATAGGTATTCATGTTGTCTTTTGATCCAACAGAGTAGATAACCGCATAATTGGTAGAGGTGCTATTAATAACCGTACCAATTAATCTGTTAGAATCGATTACGTTGTTAGTAGACTGTCCACCGATTTCGAATACTCTACCATAAAAAGCAGCTGTATTTTGGAATGTGATGTTCTTGAATCTAAACCAGCTAGCATTGTTCATTCTAACTACGTTATTAGTATCAAAGTTTCCTTCAAACTCAACTATTACATCAGCAGTATCGTTGGTTGCAGATTTGAAAGTAACGGTAGCATTAGGGCCCATGCCAGCTACGTTTTCAAGTTGCATGTGCTCTGTGTAAGTTCCTGATGCAATATTGAAAACCACGTGGTCACAAACACCATAAGTGTTCATTGCATCTATAGCATCATTAATGGTGCTGTAATCTGCAGGTATTCCATAAACACCTTGAAGTGATACGTTCATGTCAGTAACAAACATTGAGTCGTTAGCAAGGTATGTGCTAGCTCCAGTTCCGTTTGCATTAGAAGCTACAACGGTAAGGTCATCACCTATATTAAAGGTAGCGGTACCTATTTGAGTACAAACAGTATCGTCAGATTGAGGAGGAATCATACCTGTCCAGTTGTAAGTAGTGTAAGAACCATTGTTTACTGCGTAACTAATATCACAGCTAAATAATGTGTCCGTACCAAAGTTTTGAATCGTTACACAAATGTTAGAATCCAAAGTACAAGCAGGGAATGATGGTGTGTTGATTGCAGCAATACCTGCATCATCTGTAGGTGGATTAGCTACTGTAATGATATAGTCTTCGGTTTCACCATAATAGAACTGAGTACATGCATTTCCGCTATTCATGCTGTAGAAATAAGCTTCTGTTCTTACACGCATTCCTGTTTGTCCTGGAACTGCCGTAAGTGGAACAGGAATAGTAACTGTATAAGTTTGAAAAGCGTTAGTGCTACTATATCCTACATAAACATACTCAGCTGCGTCATAAGATCCATTTTGATCCCAGTCAATCCAAACACCGCTATAAGCATATTTAGTCTCTAAGCTGAATGTATAGGAAAATCCTGTAAATACTGTTGTAGTAGTATTGCCAGCAGGTGCGTAGTTAGTATAGTAAGGAGAGCTGAAAGGATAGCTTGAGCTATTATTTAGTGTATTGAATGTTACATTATTAATAGGGCCATAAAATCCACCACTTGTTCCGTAAGAACTATTGGCTGGACAGTAGCAAGCCAAGAAATTGTCAACATCTACAAAAACTTGGGTAGAGGTAGCAGATGTACCACCGCTACAAGCAATTACACAACGGAAATAAGTTGGTGTAGACACTGTTGTGTTGTAAGCAGCATTAGTTGCTCCAGTTATTGAAGTCCAAGTAGTACCGTTTGTTGATTGTTCCCATTGAAATGTCATACCCAAACCTGTAGATGCACCACTTAAACTTAATTGTACCATGTTAGCTGGACAAGTAAGTGTGTCGGACGCAACAGTGATACCACCGTTTACAGGGTTAGAACAAGGACCTGAAGTAATGCTAAATTGTGCGTTTGGTCTGGCAGTTGGTGCAAGATCGAATGTATAGGCTCCAGTTGCAGAACAAGACGCTCCAAAACCTGAGTCACTGTACTCACCGTAAACGGTATTAGCAGTGGTAGTAGTGTAATAAACACTGTAGTTAGAAGTGTAAGATGAGTTATCAAAGCAAACTTCAACCAAAACGTTATCACTACCGTTCCAAGTTTGACCTCCACTAAATGTGAAAGTATTCCATCCTGTGGTTGGAGTATAAGAAGTTGCAGTGTAAACAGTTGTCATTCCTGAAGTTGGAAAACCTGAGACACTAGTTGCGGAAGTGAAACCGATTTTTACGTTCAGTCCGTTTAATGATTGCCCACCCAACGATGCAACGTTGAATCCAACCGAATTGATGATACCAGCACTAGCACCGGTAGCTGCCAAATCAGCAGCAGAATAAAGGTAAACGGTTCGGTTGTCATGATAATATGATCCGAATGGGGTGTTAGCTGTTTGGGTGGTTGCCGCTGTTCCCGTACCTACAGTGTATGTAGTCTGGCCTTCAACATTTGAACTTCCCAAAATCGCCAAAACGAGGAATAGCTTAGCTATATTGAATAGCCCACTAAACCGAAACGAGTAAGTGTTTTTCATAAGTTAAATTTAAAGTTTGTGTGTTTTAATAGTCACCAAATTTAGCTTTCGAATTGATATGACAATGCAATACATCTATGAATTTTCTCAGTTTGGCAGTATAAATTGAATTTTAATCGAATTGAAATTCTGCTTTTACTCATGATGATTGCAAATCAGTTGATTTTAGTAAGCAATAAAAAGAGCTTGTAGTTCAAGGCTAGCTTGATTTCTAATGAATAGGGGATTCATGTAATAACAATAAAAAAATCAAGTGATTCTTGAACTCCTAAAATCGCGGGATTTTTTTTGAGAAAAAAAGTTTTTTTGAGAAAACGGTGTTAAGCTTTTCTTGCAGTATTTCTTTTTTATGTGAAAAACTTACCGAACTTATTCAACTATTCTGCACTGACCATCGGTTTATACCTCCGAATAAAACTCTTTCAACATGCTTCTATAGGCGCTGAAGAGTTTAGATTTAGAAACAAAGCCCATGTAGTGGCCTTGGTCGTCAAGCACAGGCAGGTTCCACGCTCCGCTGCTTTCGAACTTTTGCATTACTGAGTCCATAGTATCTTCTTTGCGCACATATTCGGGCGGATTGTTCATCAAGTCATGCACATAGGTGGTGTCGTATAATTCGTGCTTGAAGATGATATTCCGAATCTCATTAAGGTTTACAACACCGATAAAATTGTTTTGCTGATCTACTACGGCAAATAGATTACGGTGGCTTTTAGCGATGGTTTTTATCAGTTCTCCTAATGTGCTGTATGGATCTACCGTTGCAATATCTGTTTCAATTTCGCGATGCAGTTTCATAAGTGTCAATACTGCAGCATCTTTGTTATGAGTGATAAGCTCTCCTCTTCGAGCTAACTGTGTCGTATAAATACTATGCGGAACGAATTGTTTAACTGTTACAAAGGCGATGGATGAAGTGATCATAAGGGGCACAAATAACTCGTAGCCGCCTGTTATTTCTGCAATTAGGAATATCGCCATTAATGGAGCATGCAGGTTGCCGGCCATTAAGCCGGCCATGGCCACTAAGACAAAATTGCTTATCGGTAAATCGCCAAGACCAAAATGGTTGATTGCGGTAGCATAGAAGTATCCAAGAACGCTGCCCATAAATAAAGTTGGAGCGAATGTTCCACCAACTCCTCCAGCTCTAAATGTAAGTGTAGTTGCAAAGACTTTAAAAATTCCAAGAGCAAGGAAGAAAAGGATTAAAAAAATTGGATTTGAAGCATAATCTGAAAACAAACTGTTTTCTAGTACATCAAAAGGTCTGCCTTCAATAATAGCATTAATAGTGTTGTATCCTTCACCAAAAAGTGGCGGCATTAGAAAGATGAGAAGGCCTAAAATGGACCCAGCAATGATGGTCTTTGTGCGTTGTTTTTTGATCCGATCAAAAATTCCGTTTACGGTAGTATAAGCTTTGAAGAAGTGAATGGAAGCAATGCCTGTAAAAACTCCTAAGCCTAGATAATAGGGTAGGTGTTCAATTCTAAATGTTTCTCGTATTTTGAAGTGAAAAAGAATGTCATCACCCAAAAACAATTGAGAGGTAATGGCTGCACTTGCGCTAGCCAAAAGCAATGGAATGAGTGAAGCTGTTGTTAAATCAAGCATGATCACTTCAATAGCAAAAACGATGGCTGCAATGGGTGAGTTGAACAATGCACTCATTGCGCCAGCGGCACCGCATCCTATTAGAAGTGTTCGGGTTTTATATGGCAACTTAAATAAAGTGCCAATATTAGCTCCCCAAGCAGAAGTTGTACCCACAGCTGGACCTTCCAGCCCAGCGCTGCCGCCAAACCCAACCGTTAAGGCTGCCGACACAATAGAACTGTAGAGATTGTGCTTTTTGATCAATGCATTTTTTTGCGAAATAGCATGAAGCGTATTCGGTATACCATGATTGATTTTTTGGCGAATCACATTGTTGATAAACCATTGCGCTAATA
>JANRBI010000176.1:71994-78029 GCA_030727625.1 Salibacteraceae bacterium | reverse complement strand
AATGAGTTTTTGAGCGAAAATGCCATAAAACTAGGATCCGCTGCAGAAGTGATCTTTTTATCAATGGCCATGGCAGGCAGATACAGACAAATTCAAATAGAAAAAGAAGAAGCACAGAAAGAATCGTATTTGCACCTCGAGGCAATCAATAAAATCACTAAAAATCAGAAGGAACGACTGGAGAAAATTGTAGTGAGACGCACATCAGAAATAAGAAAAGCCAACGAGCAACTCGAAGAAAAAAACAAAAAAATTATAGATAGTATAAACTATGCAAAACGTATTCAAGAAGCCATTTTACCACCGTTGAATACATTTTCTAAAACCTTACCAAACTCTTTCATTACTTACTTACCAAAAGATATTGTAGCAGGAGATTTTTACTGGATGGAGCAAGTTGAAAATCCTGAGAACCCAAATGATCAGATTATATTATTTGCTGCGGCCGATTGCACGGGGCATGGCGTGCCTGGCGCTATGGTAAGTGTAGTTTGCAGCAATGCACTAAATAGAGCTGTAAGAGAATATGGCCTAGTAAAACCTAATTTGATTCTTGATAAAGTGGCGAAATTGGTAGAAGAAACATTTGCTAAAAGCGATTTGGAGGTAAAAGACGGAATGGATATTTCGCTATGCGCTTACCATCCTGATCAAAAGCTACTTGAATGGTCTGGGGCTAATAATCCATTATACATTATAACGCCCGAAAAGGCTCAAATAGATGTGGATCGAGAAATGGTAGACGAAACTCACCTACCCAATCTATTTGAAATAAAAGCGGACAAACAACCTATAGGAATGTTTTCAAATAGAACACCTTACACTCTGCATCAAATTCCACTAAATGAAGGAGATATTTTCTACTCGTTTACCGATGGCTTTGCCGATCAATTTGGTGGTGAAAAAGGAAAGAAGTACAAAACGAAGAAGATGAAAGAATTCTTCCGAAGTATTTATGATCAACCCATTGCTGAACAAGGAAATATGATCAAAAAAGAATTCAACGATTGGCGCGGTAGATTAGAGCAAATTGATGACGTGTGTGTCATCGGAGTGCGTGTTTAACCTTGTTATATTCAAGGCCTAATTATTGATAATATTGAGTCTTGGTTTACCAAATCAATTTGATACAATGATCAAAGCTTTTTTCCTTTCGCTCGGATTAATCCTCTTTATTGGCAATGCAAATTCGGCCAAAGCACAAACCGCTGCCAAACCGCAAACTTGCTTACTGCAATACTGTAAAAGCTCACAAGTAAATGCAGATCAAATAACCAATGCAACTAAACTAGATGTTCGAGCGCCAAAAAGTGTTCAAACCGAGGTTTTGAGCTATAAAATCGACATTGTTTTTAGAGACGATGTCATTTCAGAAAATGTGAAAGGCGCAACAATTCCCGCAAGTATAAAATCCATAATTGCAAAACTGGAAACAGGTTCAGAAATAAGAATACGACAAGTAAAGGCAAAAGAAAAGTCTGGAACAGTTTTTACCGCGCCAGACTTAACCATCAAAATCTATTAAATCCGTTATTTTCTGTACCAGCTCACATCTGAAGCCTTTCCGCCTTTAAAGGCAACAATCATATAATCTTTATTACGCCACAAATAAAGCACGTAGCTATCACCAGCTGGAATTTCAAACATTGGAGGCAACACTGCTCCTACTACTTTGCCACGAATCAAGCTTACTTTGTTGCTTTCATACTCTGCAGAAGTTCCCTTCCAGTATGGCGCACCCATTAATTCTATGGCCTTGTCTTGTGTAGTTTTTTCAGCAATCATTCCGCGTCCAATCGCTTTCATGATATTGTGATAAGTACTGTTGGTAGTATCACAAGCCACAATTTTAGCATCCTTAAGTCTGTGGTATTCTTTTGCCAATTCTTCAACGCTGGCCGAATCGATATTGAGCATGGTTGCACAATCTCCAGGATAAAATTGTGCCCGAACAGTTTGAACGCCCAAAAAGAACGCTATGGCTATAATGAATGATCTCATGTATGTTTTAGTTTGAATGACAAACTTATATATTGATTCATTATAAATCGTGAATAAGCAATTTCGTTTAAATCGCAATTGCCCACATTTGCAGCTAAATATTCTGAACCATGAGCATGTTTGATATGATGAAAAAGCTGCAAGAAGCGCAGCAAAAAATGGGTGAAAGCAAAGCTCGACTTGAGACCATCACTGTGGAAGGAAAATCACCAGAAGGGTTGATAAAAGTGACTGCAAATGGCAACCGAGTGATCAAAGGCATAACTTTTGCTTCAAATAGCATTCTTCAAGACAAAGACCAACTAGAAGATTATATGATCATAGCGGTGAATGATGCTTTGGCGCAAGCCGAAAAAGTGAACGAGGCCGAAATGAAAAACGCTGCTAGTGGCATGATGCCGGGTCTTGGGAGTATGTTTGGAGGATAATGAATAGCATGAAAAAACAAATTAAATTAAGTGCCACTTTGCTGCTTAGCGTTCTAATGGCTACTGCGCAAACGGAACAAAAGTCGGCAGTGGATGTGGTAGATCAATATTTTGAGCAACTAAGTGCACAATCAGAATTTCTTACCACACTGTTTACACCAGAAGCTGGCATAAGCACGGTGGTTTATGACAGCAATGGAATCGCTACTCAGGTTAAATACGCTCGAGAATCTTATCTAAAAGAACTTCAGCGAACGGGCGAATACTACAACTTTATACAAGAACCTGTAGTATTGATAGACAGAAGTTATGGCTACTCTACCAGCATCTACACCAGTGTTTTTATGCAGTTTGTATCAAAGGATGGAACTGATACCTTAAAAAGCAAAAGCGTGCAATCCTTTAAACTACTGTTTATAGATGGCAATTGGAGAATTGATCATTTGAGCATTCAAAATGAAATACCAGGAACTAAGCTTGATGATTATTTATGGCCTGATGAACTTACTGCTTCTCTTTCAAAAGTGAATCCTGTTTCTGCGCCAGAACCAATAGTGAGTTTGTATGACGAGAACAAAATATACAGTATTACCGAAGTAGATGAAAAACCTGTTTATCCTGGAAAAAGCAGCGAATTAAGCCAATTGCTCAAAAAATATAATGCAGACAATACTGGAGAAAATGGAAGTCCATTTTTGATCCTAATTTCTGAAGATGGAGGTGCGAGCCTTTATTATGTAAACGATTTAAGTGGCGAACAAATAAAACGCGCACAAGCGCTCACAGAGGCTATGATGCCTTGGTATCCAGCATTGAAAAACAAAGCAAGTGTAAAGTGTAAACTCAAACTCACCATCCAATGAAAAATGTAACGCTCCTTTTGGTAATGCTTTTCAGTGCTGCAGCAGTTTCTGCACAAGAAAAGGATTTCAGCAGCATTGACATTGTGGTGAAATCATTTTATGAAGCCTTGGCTCAAGACAATGGTGATGCCCGAACTCAGCAGCTAGCAGCTCTTTTTACAAAAGATGGTCAGATAAGTTCTGTAAATCACGCTAATAACAATGCTGCCAGCATAAAAAATGGAAGTTGGAAAACCTTCTATGCTGGATCTACAAGTCTTTACACTTCCTACTCATTATCAAATGACGAAGTAGAGCGCACGGTTGACTTTTATGGTGAAATAGCTTCTGTTCACAGCCTAGTGTATCAAACATTAACTCAAAAAACGAGCAAGAAAGAATTCGCTCAATTATATTGGATGCAGCTTGATTTGGTTTACTTAAACAATAGATGGTACATTGACTATGCTTCTTGGACTAACCAATACCAAAACGTAGCAGTTGAAGAAGCTATTTTGAGTGACACCATTTGGCACCAACTTTCAAAGTAGTTTTCTGCGTATTAATCAAAGTCGGTTAAACAATAATAAACCACTTTTGCTTCTTTCAATCCTACTTAACATGAAACACAATCGTATCATTCGAACTGCTGTTGCTTTACTGGTTTTAGCTTGTATTAGCTTTGCCTGCAATAGGGAGTATTTCGAAATCAAAAAAATCACTTCAGACAGCATCAATCCAACGTATGCTATCCCACTTGCAGATGTTGAAATCACAATTGAACAACTTGTAAAGCGCTTTACGAATGATTTGGAAAATATTTATGATCCAAATTATAGTACAACCACTGATAGCGTTTTTTTCCTCCAAATTGAATACATAGACACGCTAGCTCCACTAGCTGGGCCAGCTAATGCACTTCCTGCTGGAACAGCCCTTGCTCCTATTAAAATTCCACTAGACAGTATTGAACTTAAACTATTTGGCCAGCTTGGTGGCAATGAAGCCTTTTTTAGATTAATTAATCCAAGTGTCAGATTCACGTTTTTAAATTCAATTGACAAAGCATTTGAATTGACCTTTGATACGCTTTACACGCGCAGAACAACAGATAATCAGATTTTCCCATTCAAGGTACTTGACTCATCCTTACCATTTCAAATTGGAAAAGGGTCAACTAGCAGTTTTACGCTCTCTAACGAGAACACTGAAAGCTATAATGGAGAACCAAATCCATTAACCAATGTAATAGAACCTACACCAAAATACGTGTACTACGCCAGTACTCTAAATCCAGTTGGTACAGATGCCACGGCTGCAGGCGGCCAAGTGCAAGTCATTAGCAATGTGCTTTTGCCTTTAGAAGGTTTTGGGTCTTTCTATTATCGAGACACTGTACCTTTCAATTTAGTAGATTCTGGGCAAGCCGATCTAGTCAATGAAATTTTGTTGCGAATGGTCTTTACTAATGGTTTGCCTTTAGATGCAGAAGTTGAAGTTTTAATTTATGACTCAACTCAATGGAGTCTGATTTTTGACGTTCCGATCTATGATGAAAATGGCGCTCTTAAACCTAATGGTGCGTTTATAGAAGCTGCCGAGGTACAGGGAGCCTCTAATGACTTTCGACCAGCTTCGCCAAACAAATTTTTCAGTGATCTAAAACTTACTTCAGCCGAGTTTAAGCAAGCAGTAAAAGGAAATGTAATGGTGATTAATGCTAAATTGTTCACAACAGATTTTGATAGAACAAATGCGAATCATTTAAATTCTGCAACGGTAAAAATGTATACCGATTACAGTCTTAGAGTGCAAATGGGCCTGAAAACCCAATTGAATATTGATCCAAATAATATCAATAACTAAAAATCAGAATCATGAAAAAGTTACTAAGCATAGCTTTCATTCTTACTGGTTTTTATGCCAGCGCACAACAAGATCTCACCTTATATCACATGAGATATGTGCCACAATCTAGTTTTACCAATGCCGCGTTTACTCCCGAAGCTAAAGTTTATGTTGGCATGCCTGGAATTTCAGGAATTTATTTTGGAGCTACAAACAGCGGTTTTAAATGGAAAGATCTTGTCAAATACGAAACCGTAGCTGATAGCTTTAATTTAAAACTAGATGTGCCGGGTGCTTTGGGCAAAATGAAGGAGAAAAACCTGCTGAGTCAAGAGTTGAGAATTGACTTACTCAATCTTGGTTTTAAAATCGGCAACAATCATATAGCATTCAATGTCAGCTCAAGGCAAAAGTTCAGTTTTGCATACACACGAGATATGTTTGCTTTGCTTTTTGTAGGCAACGGACTCACTCCTGCCGAATCTCAAGCAACTTACGGTACTGAGAACTATGGTTTTTTAGGCGAAACTGCTGATTTATCAGGAACAGGGCTTAATTTCACCCAATTCACTGAATTTGGGGTAAAATTTTCTCGCACTTTTTTAGATAAAAAGCTAAGTATTGGGTTTAGACCAAAAGTGTTACTTGGAAGTATCAATCTGCAAACAAAGCGAACAGATTTAACCTTGAGCACTGATGCCGAAACTTTTGCATTATCAAGCACTGGTGGCTATGAAGTAAACACCAATTTCCCTGCAGGTCTAATTCCTGATAGTGGTTCTATTGCTTACAATCCAATAAGTTTTGGAAACAACATAGGGTTTGGTATCGATTTGGGTATGACTTATCTACTTTCAGAAAAATTTGAAGTCAGCGCAGCTGTCAACGATTTAGGATTCATTTCTTGGAAAGGAAA
>JANRBI010000176.1:26528-71894 GCA_030727625.1 Salibacteraceae bacterium | reverse complement strand
GCCAACGACTTTCAAATCGATTTTAAAGGAATTTCCGGTTTTGAAGATGAATTACTTAATAACCAAAATGCAACTGGCCAAACTGCCGAGGATAGCGTTGCTAATCAGTTGAACCAACTTAGAGATACTTTATTAGCTGCATTTACGCCAGACACCACTTTCAATCCCTACTCTACAGGCATTGGAGCTAAATTTAACCTTGGCGCTCGCTATGCCTTTACTAAGAGACAAAGTGTTGCAGTATTGCTTTCAGGGCAAATAATTGCAAGGCAATTCAAACCAGCAGTTTCGCTCTCGTATAATTTTAGATTGTACAAATGGCTTGGTGCTACAGCTGCATATAATACCTACAATGGTTCATATACCAATCTTGGTGTTGGGCTAAGCTTCAATATTTTCCCTGTTCAATTTCACTTTATCACAGACAATATTTTTGCATTATCGCCAGCATCAACAAGATATGTTCATGCGCGCTTTGGTATGAACTTAGTCTTTGGTCATGACAAGAAAGCCAACAAGGAGAAACGAAGCTTCTAAAATTCACATAGCTTATAATGAAGGAAGGCCACTCAATTGAGCGGCCTTTTTTATTTCCTAATCTTGAAAATTGCATATTCGCTAAATGGAACAAAAAAGTACTCCACTCATCATTGCGCTTTTCCCGTTAATCGTCTTAGTGGGCTTGTTGGCGCTAAACGTTTACTTTTTTGGTGATGACGCACTTTCTTTTTCAAACCAGCTGGCATTGTTAAGTGCAGCAGCTGTTGCTGGGCTCATTGCAAAATTCAGAAACACCGGCTTCGAAGTCTTGCTTCATGGTGTAAACGAGAACATACTTCAAGCCATTCCCGCCATTCTCATTCTCTTGCTTATCGGAAGTCTATCAGGAAGCTGGCTCTTTAGCGGCATAGTTCCAGCCATGATTTATTATGGCTTAAAAATCTTAAGTCCAGATTATTTCCTCGTTTCTTCAGTCATTCTTTGCGCTATAGTTTCTGTAGCAACAGGCAGCAGTTGGGGAACCATTGCAACCATAGGCGTTGCCCTTTTAGGTATTGGCAAAGCCATGAATTTTAGCGAAGGTATTGTCGCTGGCGCCATCATTTCAGGCGCATACTTTGGCGATAAAATGTCGCCACTTTCTGATACCACTAACCTTGCTCCTGCCGTTTCTGGCGCCACTTTAATCGAGCATATCAAGTACATGGCCATTACCACTATTCCAAGTATCATCCTCACATTAATCATCTTTCTCATCATCGGGCTTACCAACCAAAGCGATTACAAACCCGATCAAGTAGCCGAGCTTGAGCATGCGCTCAGCAGCACCATCAACCTTTCTCCATGGCTTTTTCTTGTTCCGGTGGTGGTTATATTAATGATTATGAAGCGTATACCAGCTGTGCCCGCATTGGCAGTGGGCGCAGTATTAGGCATTTTGTTTGGCCTCTTTTTTCAAGCAGATATTCTCAACACATTACTTGTAAATACGGGTGACGCAAACCTTTACCAACTCTCTTTGCGCGCCCTCGGCAGCGACTTTTCAATTCCTTCAGACAATCCCATTCTGGCAGATTTACTCAGCACAGGCGGCATGAAAGGCATGCTCAACACCATTTGGCTGATCATCTGCGCCATGATTTTTGGTGGAATTATGGAAAAAGCAGGATTTCTCGCTTCCATCACCAAGTCGCTTCTCACTTTAGTAAGCGGCCGCACAGGTTTGGTTACTACTACAGCAGCCAGTTCTATCATTATGAATGCTACTGCCAGCGACCAGTATTTGGCCATTGTAGTTCCAGGTAAAATGTATGCCAAAGCCTATGCAGATCAAGGTTTAGCTCCAGAAAACTTGAGCCGAACCCTCGAAGATGCAGGAACCGTTACTTCGGTACTCATTCCTTACAACACTTGCGGAGCCGCGCAAGCTGGCGTTTTGGGCGTTGCCACCAAGGCCTATGCTCCATTCGCTTTTTTCTGCATCATCAGCCCCATCATAACCGTTTTGGTGTCTGCGCTCAAGTATAAAATCAAAGAATTAAAACCCAAGTAGATTCTTCATTTGGCTGCCCAAGCTGCTTTCCGCTGCTATCTTTTTGTTTTTATCCAAGTTTCGCACTTGTGCACCCGAGCTTCTTTCAGTCGCTGCGTGCACTGCGGCTCAGCTAAGGGTCAAAAACCAAAAAGGATATCCGCTGCAATCAGCGGCAGATGGCGTTTCGTCTATTCTTTCCCGGTGTGGTTCTATGGTTTGGGCGTGTTAAGCTACATTACCATTTAAAGTTTGGATTTGACCAAAAGTTATGCTTCACTTTGTGCTGTAAAACAAAAAACATGTCAGCCAAAATACCACCAAGCAAAAATCCTAGAATCGTAATTATCGGTGCTGGTTTTGCTGGGTTAAGGCTCGCCAAGAAATTGGCCAACAAAGCCTTTCAAGTTGTGGTGATAGACCGCAACAACTTTCATCAATTCCAACCTCTTTTTTACCAAGTAGCCACAGCGGGTTTAGCACCAAGTGCCATTGCATTTCCGTTACGAAAAGCGCTACAACATGCGCCAAACGTGCATTTCAGAATGGCAAGTGTAGAAAACATAAGCTTGGATGATAAAACCATTCAAACCGATATTGGTCCTATCACTTATGATCAACTGGTAATAGCCGTTGGTGCAGACACCAATTACTTCAACAATAAAGAAATTGAAGCCAATGCTTACCCAATGAAATCTGTTCAAGAGTCATTGACCTTGAGAAATCGCATACTCGAATGTTTAGAAACCGCAATGGTTACTGAAGATGAGCAAGAGCAAGAAGCCAATATGCACATTGTGGTGGTAGGTGGTGGTCCAACAGGAACAGAAGTTTCTGGGGCACTTTCAGAAATGAAGCGTTACGTATTACCAAGCGATTATCCAGAGCTTGACTTCTCTAAAATGCGCATCTTTCTGATAGAAGCCTCAGGACAATTGCTAAACGGTATGAGTCCAAAATCAAGCGCTGAAGCTCAGGAATTCCTCACCGAAATGGGCGTTGAAGTAAAGCTGAACACCTTGGTTGAATCATACGATGGCAAAACCGTAAAAACGAAAGATGGAACGGCCATCGAAACAAAAACATTGATTTGGGCTGCAGGCGTAAAAGGCAATCGCTTAGCTGGAATTCCAGACGAATATTATATCGCAAACTCGCGTATTAAAGTAAATGCTTTCAACCAACTTATTGAGTATCCAGAGGTTTTCGCACTTGGTGATATCGCATTATTACAAGAAGAAAAAGTGTTTGAACGCGGTCACCCACAAGTGGCTCAAGTAGCTATTCAGCAAGCAGATAACTTGGCCAAGAACCTGCTTTCAGGTTTCAAAAACCCAAAGCCATTTCATTACAGCGACTTAGGCAGCATGGCCACAGTGGGCCGCAGCAAAGCCGTAGTCGACTTACCCGGATTTCACTTTAAAGGTTTTTTCGCCTGGGTATTTTGGCTCTTTGTGCACCTCATGGCCATTCTGGGAGTCAAGAACAAGTTCTTCATTTTCATAGACTGGCTTTGGTATTACTTGAGTTTTGACCAAAGCTTAAGATTGGTAATCCGTCAAAAGCCAAAGAACTAATCAAACTAAACATTCTTCGTTTTATCAAGGCTTCCGCTTAATAGGCAAGAAAACAAAAGCCCCCGAATAATATTCGAGGGCTTTTTTTTAATGTATTTCTGGCAATCTTAGTGATCGTGACCTTCTTCTGAATGGTCGTGATCGTGATGCTCATGATCCATGTGTTCTTCAGTAGCTTCTGCAGCTTTGTAATCTTTGATAATTACACCATCAGCAACAAAAGTCAAACTCACTTCTGGTTCTGTAATCATTGCAATTTCTTCATCTGTTTTTCCAGCATCTTGTGCATAGTGCTGTAAATCAGCTACGCTGGTTGTATCCATATATACTGTGCCTTCTGCCACAACTTCAAGTCCACTAGCATCTTTAGGAACAAAGAATCCATAATCTCTGAAGGTAACGCGCATTGCTTCTTCCCCATTGTTAATGGTCATCCAGCAGCCTTTTGCTTGACAAACTTCGTTTATCGTTCCAGAAATTTTCAGGTTAGCACTGTCTACGCCTGCCATTTTCTCTGAAATCATGGCAACGTCAATAGCACCATCTTCATTGATTTCTGCACCAAAGTGAGCCATTACTGGTCCTTCAACCACCATTTCGGTTTCTTGTGCGTGGTCATCTGTTTTAGGTTGGTTTTGACAAGCAATAGCTAAAGCCAAAACTGGAATTACGAAAAGCTTTTTCATTTCTGATTTATTGATTTAGTGGTTCAAAATTAATATTCCATCAATTCATGGAAGATAGTTTCAAGATCGTTTGTCGCCAAAAACTGTTTTTCAAGTCCTGCAGCAAACGGCACTGGCGTATCAAGACTAGCACAACGCCTTACTGGCGCATCAAGATTTTCAAAACATTGTTCTGTAATTCTAGCTGAAATTTCCGCACCAATACCACCTGTTAAGGTGTCTTCGTGCAGCACAAGCACTTTTCCTGTTTTATTCACAGAAGCATAAACCGTTTCAAAATCTAATGGAACAAGCGTTCTTAGATCAATCACTTCAATGCTATGTCCTGGGTGTTTAGTGGCTAAATCCATAGCCCAATGCACACCCAAACCGTAAGTAATAATGGTAACATCAGTTCCTGCTTTCGCAATTTTCGCCTTGCCAATTTCTGTAGTGTAATAACCTTCAGGCACTTGACCATTCAAACTTCTGTACAAATACTTATGCTCAAAGAACATCACTGGATTTGGATCTTCAAACGCAGCGAGCAATAAACCTTTTGCATCTTCAGGTGAAGATGGATACACGATTTTCAAGCCAGGCGTTTTGAAAAACCAAGCTTCGTTTGATTGTGAGTGAAAAGGACCTGCGCCTACTCCAGCGCCTGTTGGCATTCTTATTACCACATCTGCATTTTGGCCCCAACGCCAATGAATCTTGGCTAGGTTGTTTACAATTTGGTTAAAACCAGTACTCGCAAAATCAGCAAACTGCATTTCCATCATGGCTTTTTTACCCTTGATGCTTAAACCTAATGCAGCACCCAAAATTGCACTTTCACACAATGGCGTATTTCGAACTCGATCTTTACCATACTTGGCCATCAAGCCATCGGTTACTTTAAATACACCCCCATAATCGGCAATGTCTTGCCCCATCAATGTCAGGCTCGGATGTTTTTCCATTGCCAAATCAACGGCTTCGGCAATTGCATCTACAAAGCGCATTTCTTTGGTAGCATCAGCTGGTTTTGCAACATGCTGCTCAAAAGGCGCATACAAATCTTCTAGCTCTCTTTCTTTCGAAACCATTACTGGCTCATATTTAAGAGCGGTATCAAACGAAACGGTAATTTCTTTCTTCAACTGATCTTTCAGGTTTTCCACCTCAAGTTCGGTCATAACGCCCTCTTTGATAATGAACTCTTCAAAATTGTCAACCGGATCTTTTGGTTTCCATTTTTCTTGAAGACCTTCAGGATAATATTTTGTTCCGCTTGCTTCCTCGTGACCGCGCATTCTAAAAGTTACACACTCTAATATGTAAGGCTTTGGATTCTTTTTAATCTCTTCCTTCATTTTCGCCACAGCGTGAAGCACTTCAAGCAGGTTGTTTCCATCTACTTGCACGGCTTCCATGCCATAGCCAATGCCTTTATCAATAAACTGCTTACATCTAAACTGTTCATTACTTGGCGTGCTTAATCCCCATTGATTGTTTTCAATCACAAAAATCACTGGCAGATCCCAAACGGCTGCCACGTTTAATGCTTCGTGAAAATCGCCTTCGCTTGCACCGCCATCACCTGTAAATACAAGTGCTGCGCGACCCGTTTTATCATGAAGTTCTGCCAACGCAATTCCGTCTGCAATACCTAGTTGCGGCCCGAGGTGCGAAATCATACCAACAATGTTGTAGTCTTTAGCACCAAAGTGAAAACTACGATCACGACCTTTTGTAAAACCCTCTTCTTTGCCCTGAAACTGAGCAAACAAACTTTCCAAAGGAATATTCCGCGTGGTGAATACGCCCAAGTTACGGTGCATGGTCATCATGTATTCTTCTGTGTCCATTGCTAGCGCACAACCCACACTTACAGCCTCTTGTCCGTAGCCCGAAAACCACTTAGAAATCTTGCCTTGACGCAAGTAAATCAACATCTTCTCCTCTATTTGCCTTGGTAAAAGCAATGCCTTGTAAAAGGCTTTCAACTCTTCGTTGGTGTGGTGTTTTCGTTTAAACTTCATATCTATCTAATGAGCGCGCCAAATGTATTAATTAAGCATGCTCGCGTTTTGTAAGTTGCATATTGCTTGAAGAAATTTCGTCCAATATTTTAGCTAGACTTGTACTAATAATCTAAATAAATATGAAAAAATACTTTGTGGTGGCCTTGATGGCTTTGTTAGCTGGTTTTGCACTTACGTTTCAATCATGTAAAGGTGATCCAGATCCGTGTGAAGAAGTGGTTTGCCAAAATGCTGGAACGTGCAATGAAGGAAATTGTGAATGCCCTGAATACTACTTTGGCGAAGTGTGTGAGGATAAATGTGTATCGGGTACTTATACTAATGGAGTTTGCGATTGTAAAATAGGATACGAAGGCACCACTTGCGAAACACAAATGCGTGAAAAATACCTAGGTTCTTGGACCGTTTTTGAGGAGTGTTTTAATCCTCCTTCAGAATACCCAACCTACAATATGCAAATTGACATCAGTACGGAAGGTGTGCTGAATTTTGTTATCGACAATTTTCAAGGCGAAGCATCAACACCAATCGTTTTGTGTCTTGTAGACCAAAACAATAGCAGCCAATTTGTGATAGAAGAACAAGATTATGGCCAAAACGGCCAAAAGATTGATGGTACTGGTTCTTTTAATGCTGCAGGCGACACCATCACTATTGATTACAAAGTGACCTTTTCTAACGGTGCGGATATCTGTAGAATGAAATTATACTAATCAACTAACAGGTGTGCACTAACGAAAAAAGTTTTGCCTCTTTTTTTGAATGAACTTTCAATTACTTTTGCGCAAATTAAAATTATCATCTATGAAAAAGTTAAACCTACTTTTTGTTGCTCTTGTTGGAGCATTGACTTTTGGTCTTTCATCTTGTACTGACGAGTGTAAAGACGTTGTTTGTGAAAACGCTGGAACATGTGTTGAAGGTGTTTGCGAGTGTACTACTGGTTATGAAGGTGAATTGTGTGCTACAGAAATGCGCGCTAAATTCCTTGGTACATACAACACAACTATTGGTGTTGCTTGTGACTCAACTGGTTCTGGTAACATTACCGATTACGCAGTTTCAATTTCTAACTCATCAGCTGCAGTAACTAAAATATTGATCAACATTGGTTCAGTAATCGTTGCAGATGTAAACGAAGACGGAAGTACTTTCACTATCGCTAGCCAACTTGTTGATGGTTACACTTATACAGGTACAGGTAGCGTAACTGGTGCTAACTTGAGCTTTACAATCAATGAATATGATGCTTCATATCCTGAGACTTGTATCTACACTGCTACAGGTACAAAACAATAATTCGATACTTAATTGAATAAAAAAAGGGGGCTGATTGGCCCCCTTTTTTATTCCTAATTTTCGATGAAAATTATTTCTTCATCTTATCTTTTAGCTTACCACCGGAAGTAGCTTCTCCAGTTGCAGCATCAGTAGTAGTCATCTTGTCTTTCAATTTAGAACCACCTTCATCGTTAGCTCCCATTTTATCTTTCAAGCTTCCTGACTTCACTTCTTTTACTTCCGCCTTAACCTCTTCTACTTTTTCTTCAACTTTGGTAGTGGTTTCTTTTACTTCTTGCTTAACTTCTTGCTTAACCTCTTTTACCTCTTCTTTGGTTTCTTCAATAGCATTTGACATTTCTTCGTGAACCTCATCAGCGTGCTCTTTAGTTTCGCCACCACATGCCACTAGTACCATTGCAGATACTATGAACAATGCAGCCATTTTAGTTACTTTTTTCATTTTGATGGAAATTAAAATTTATAAGCAAAGTAAACCATATTTAGCAACATGTTAAAAGTGGTGAACCAATCTTTTTTGTGCATAGATGAACTTTTCTTGTCTATTTGATATGCGAATTTGTTGAGATAGGCTTTTTTCTATATTTACGCACCTTAAAAAATAGGACTGACAATTATGAGAAATTACTTGAATCTACTTTTTGTTTCTGCGGGGTTAATACTTATGATGGCATCTTGCGCATGTTCTGGCGTTGATTGTCAAAACGGAGGAACATGTAATGACGGAACATGCGATTGCCTTAAAGGCTATTCTGGAGACAACTGTGAATTGAAAGATTTTTGTGAATTGAACGAAGTTGTGTGTGTTTATGGTGAATGTGAAGAAGGCATTTGTAATTGCACCCCTGGCTACGAATTAGCAGATTGCTCTTTAGCGGCACGCGATAAATTTTTAGGCACTTACAATGTTACAGAAGGATGCGCTTTACTCGATACTTTCACTGGTTATCAAATGAGAATCGAACAGGATATTTTAAATCCTGCGAGAATGAGCATCTCATTTGTGTTCAATTTCAACCAGTTTTCAACCAACGGGTTTTTCAGTAAAATAATAGCCACGCCAACTCCAAACACCAAAAACTTCAGAATTTCTTCTCAAGAGCCTGATGGAAATGGAAGAACAATCACCGGAAATGGAACGATAAATGCATTAGATTCAGCAAATTCAATAATTAGTATTGACTATACAATTAGGATGAGCAACGGACAAGAATACACTTGTTTCATTGAAGCTGAATTGGCACAATAAAACAATAATGATCATAAATCAATCATCTGAAAAGGACCTTTTGCAAGGTCCTTTTTTGTTTGTCGTAAATCCGAAATCGGGAACTGGCTTGTCCCAAACTTTTTTAGAACATATCAAAACAATAAAGCATCAGCAAG
The DNA here is from genome assembly GCA_030727625.1 of Salibacteraceae bacterium. Lineage (GTDB taxonomy): Bacteria > Bacteroidota > Bacteroidia > Flavobacteriales_G > Salibacteraceae > SHAN690. Next base: position 62,902 of record JANRBI010000176.1, on the reverse strand, counting down.
CATTTGAAGTGATTGTTTCTAAAAGCAGTGAACACTCAGTCTCAATAGCCAAAAATGCGGCTTCAAATGGATTTAGCGCTGTAATAGCCGTTGGCGGTGATGGTAGTGTTCATGAAATTGGATTAGAACTTATTCATTCGAATGTGGCTTTGGGCATTATCCCAACAGGTAGCGGAAATGGAGTAAGTCGGCATCTCGGTATTTCAAACGATGTAAAAGCTGCCACAAAGCAAATGCTTAGTGGTAGTTTTAAATACATCGACACAATTAAAGCTAATGAACATAGAGCTATTGGTTTTTGTGGTATTGGTATAGATGCGCACGTTGCTAGCGTTTTTGCAAACTCAACCGAACGTGGCTTCAACAACTATATGAAGCTTACTATAGATGCCTTTAGTAACTATACTCCCACTCCATTTGATATTATGGATTCACAACTTCCTATTTCTGAAGCTTATACTGTTGTAATTGCAAATACTTCTCAGTTTGGAAACAATGCTTATATAAATCCAAAAGGAAAAGATGATGATGGTCTTTTAGAATGTGTTGTTATCGGCAAGTTTCCTCAATTAGCATTTCCTGAATTAGCGTCTAGATTATTTCTCAAAAGCATCGACAAATCAAAGCATGTAAAAGTGTTGAGGGATAAGCGTTTTAATATTAGAAATATTGGTTTGGCTCCTTTTCAAATAGATGGTGAAACGATTGAAACGGCAAATACTTTTACCTTCGAAGTCGATCCAAAATCGTTGAAAGTAATTGTTCCGAAATAATGAGTAGCAAGAATAACCGAGGTGGAGTGGTTTACTCTACCAATCCCAATTTCAATCCAGAACATGAAGAAGAAAGCCAAGAAACCTTGGTGCCAAATGAGCAGCAACTCAAGCTTCATAGAGAAACCAAAGGTCGTGGCGGAAAGGCTGTAGTAATCGTTCGTGGATTTATTGGAAACGAAGATGATTTGATCGAATTGGGCAAAAAACTAAAAGGTCACTGTGGCACAGGCGGTTCAGTAAAGGATGGAGAAATCATCATACAAGGCGACCAGCGAGAAAAGGTTTCGCAATTCTTGATTAGCAAAGGCTTTAAAGTGAAAAACATTGGAGGGTAATTTCAAAATTCATCAATCATAAAAAAGGCTCGCTTTTGAAATATCAAAGCGAGCCTTTTTTTATTTTTCTATTGGATTTACTGATCTGTTTTACCTACTATAACTAAATCAGATCTTCTGTTTTTCTGATGATCGATTGGTGGGCACCAAACACCATCACCACAATCGTTACTTATTTGAGTTTCGCCCAAGCCTACCACCGCTAAAATTCTTTCTTTGCTTACGCCTCTTTCTACCATGTATTTGACAGTAGCTTTAGCTCTGCGTTCAGACAGCGCAATGTTGTAAGTGCGCTTGCCTCGAGCATCACAATGGCTCAGTACTTTAATGATCAAATCAGGGTTTTCCTTCAGTATTCTAATATTTTCATCCATGATTGTTTTTGCATCATCGCGAACGAAAGATTTATCAAAATCGAAGTATATCGGTTTTAAATCTAAACTCGGTAAATTACTTGTGTCAACATTTGCTATCAAGATAGGCTCTACTATACTAATCATGCCTTTTGCTGTAGCCGAATTTCCTTCGGCATCCAGTGCAGTGTAGGTAAAGAAGTCTTTTCCACCATAGCCAAAGTCTGGCACATATCTAATAATGCCTCTCTCTTTATCTAAAATGGAAACTTTACCATGTGCAGGTTGCTGAATGGATGTTAACGTTAATTTTTGCCCCGCAAGTTTTTTGTCGTTGGCAAATAAGCTCATCTCAACCGCCTCGTTTAATTGCGTCTCTGTGCGATCGTCAACCAATGCTAGCATCATTTGACCATCACCTACCACTTCAACTTCGACCATTGATCGTGCACGATTTCCATTTTCATCAATTACTGTATAAGAAAAGTATTCAAACCCAGCGAAACTGTCATTTGGTTTATATTTTACTAAACCTCTTATTGAGTCCGTAATGATCAATGTTCCATGTTCTGGCGAATCAACTGAAGCAAGTGTTAATTTGCCAGCATTTTTTTGTGAATCGTTTTCTAATAAGCTCAATAAAACTTCCTGTCCAGTTTTTGTTCTAGCTTCATCTGGCTCAGCATTAATAGCCAACATTTCTTGAGTTGGAGCAACAATAACAGTGACTGGTACAATTTGCAGATTTCCTTGTGCATCAGAAACTGTATAGCTAAAACCATCTGTTCCAGTATAACCTTGTCTAGGACGATATAATAAGCTTCCTTGCACTGGGTCAATTATTTTAACAGCGCCATGACTCGGTTGATTTACAGACGATAAAAGTAAAGGTGAATTAATTGAACTTTTATCATTTGTAATAACCGAAAACGCCACTGGTTTGTCATTAACCGTGTATTTAAAATCTGAAACTGCAATTAATTTTACATCAGTAACACTGCCAACTTCTATCAAAACTGTAGCTGTGCTAGATGCTCCATATTGGTCGTTTACGGTGTATGAAAAAACATCATTACCCAAAAAACCTGGCTTTGGAATATACTTTACCTGGCCAATTTTCGCATCAATTATTTCAGCCTTTCCGTATTTAGGTGTTTTTACCTGGGCAATAGATTGGATCAAGCCGTACGGATGCACATCATTATCTAAGACATTTATAACTAATGAAGAATCTCTCGGTGTTACTGCAAAATCATTGTTCACAGTTTGATTCTTCATATAAGAAACCTCATCTAGTACTTGAATGGCTGCAAAAGACTTAGAACGCTGGCCTTGATCATCTTCAGTAAAATAAAAGAACTTATCTACACCCACAAAATCTCTTTGTGGCTTGTAGTATACAATTCCTTGGTCGGCATCTACTACTTTGCTTAAGCCGTAATTCGGATTCTGCACTTCTACCAGCTTTAAATCGCTTCCGAGTGGATGCCGATCATTGGCGAGCACATAAATATCTAATGGAGTATTAATGTATGTGTTTTCAACTTCTGGCATTAAGTCGTAAGGATTTGCTCCTACACCGCCATCAATAGATAATAAAATTTCATCTTGGCCAACAAGTGCTTTCAAGTTAGATACACCTGTTTTCTGTTCAACAAATTGGTCATATTCCACTTTGTCTAAGACTACAATTTGTTTTGTAGCACATTGGCTTTCAATATTGAAATCAGATTCGTTGACTTTTCCTACTTGCATCGATATCTGATATACTCCCGGAATAGTAAAATCAGGCTCATAGGTTTTGTTCTTGGAAACGACATAATCTCCATTTTTCCAGTACCAGGAGTTTGGTCTGTTACCACCAATTTCTGAACTACTGCCATCAATCGAAACATTCTGGTCAATCGAAATAGTATCGCGGCCCGCCATAATTAATCCTTTTGCCATGCTTGCTTTTGTGTAAGGCTCGCAGTTTTTGAAGGATGGTTGATCAATCAAAACCTTATAAATGTCTAAACCTCCATGGCCTCCTAATCTGTTCGATGAAAAATAGGCATTACTTTCATCGTCAGCCATTTTAAAGAAAATGTCATTCGCGGCACTATTTATTGGTGTGCAAACATTTTTTGGAGTTGTCCATAGTCCATTTTCAAGGGTAGATACATAAATATCATAACCACCGAAACCTTCTGGCTTATCACTTGAGAAAAAAAGTGTTTGCCCATCTTTCGAAATCTCAGGACTATCCTCATTATATCGGGTATTGAGCGTATCCGAAATTGATTTTGGCTTACTCCAATTACCCGCTTCGTCTTTAATAGATTCGAAAATGTCGAAATGAAATCGCTTGCTCACTTGGTCGATTACTTCAGAGCTGAAATACATTCTAGTGCCATCTTCAGTTATAGAGGCATGGCGCTGATATTTTCCAAAATTGATATTGTTATCAAACAATGTTGGATCAGTATAACCAGTTTCTGTTTTGGTTGAGTACCAAAGTTTATCTGCTTTGTAGATGATAAGCATTTTGCCATCAGGACTCAAGAACACAGGTGCCTCATGTTTTGAAGTATTTATTTCAGCTGCGAAAATTTGATTTTCTGAACTCAGATTAGTTGAGTTTCTAAAACGGCCATTCACTCGTTCTGAAATCAGAATATCCTCATAAAAATCACCATCTTCAGCGTAAATCTTTTCACCTGTAGTTGAATCTCTGCGTGCAGTGAAAAGCATAAAACTTAAATCTGCACTTAGTACGGGATTGTATTCGTCAAACTCAGTGTTTATATACTCACCTAAATTTTGAACGAAAACGTTTGATCTAAACAGCTGTTTCAATTCATTTCCACAATCGCCACTAACTGCCTGAGTGGGAGTTTGTGCGCCTGCCTCTGTTTGAAAAACGGATAAAATCAGTATTGCAAACCCTATTGAAAAAAGGGTTGAAAATTTCGGGACAATCTTCATATTATGGGATGTTCAATAAAAAGCAAAGATTAGCAAAATATAAGAAGTTCTAATCCGTTTTTCGCCTACTTTAATCTGTCATCTGTGTAAAAACCCAACCTAACAGTATAACACTGATGCAACCTATAAAGTTGAACCACAGATATCCTATGTCGGTTGTAAATTTCAAGACCATTACACCTGTTTGAGAAATGAGCGCTGCAATAAAAATTCCATTTTTTCGAATGGCTTTTATGTAAAATGCTGCAACGAAAATTCCGAGAATAGTACCATAAAAAACTGATCCGAGAATGTTGACAAATTCTATCAAGTTATCCACTAATTTGGCATAAAGTGCAAATGAAATAGCCATGATTCCCCAGCCGACTGTTAACCATTTGCTTAATCCAACATCTCCATCTCTTTCTGTTTGATCTGCTCTTAATCTTTTGACAAAATCATTCATTGTGGTTGATGCCAAGGCATTGAGTTCACCCGCAGTAGAAGACATGGCAGCGCTAAAGATCACAGCCAACAATAAACCTATTGCTCCGTGAGGTAAATAATCTAAGATGAATCGAAGAAATACGTAATCTGCATCCTTAGTTTCTACTTCAGGATTAATCTCTACCGCTAAATTTCCATAGACATGAGAAATTTCAACTTGCGCATCTTCCATGGCGCTCAGCTGCAGTTTTTGTGCATCATTCAGGTTTTTCGAAGTCATAAGCTCATGCTTCGTTTCTTGAATTTGGTTAAACTCGGCTATTAATTCTTCGCCTTCCTCTGCCCGATCACTGTTCACGATAGTTTCTGTAACAATCGGATTAAAATGCACCGGACGATTATCGTATTGGTAAAACACAAATACCAAAATACCAGTGAGCAAAATGAAGAATTGCATCGGAATTTTAAGCACTGCATTAAACATCAATCCCATTCGACTCTGCTTCAAATCGCTGCCCGAAATGTAGCGTTGCACTTGACTTTGATCTGTTCCAAAATAGGATAAGGCCAAAAACAAGCCACCAGTTAAACCGCTCCAAATGGTGTAACGCGTGTTTACATCAAAATCGAAATTAATGATTTGCATTTTGCCATGAATAGCAGCAATATCAAGTGCTTCAGTAAACGAAACATGAGGAGCCAAATATTGTAGCAGCGTGTAAAAGGCAAAAAACATTCCGCCCATGATTACCGCCATTTGCCATTTCTGAGTTAAACTAACGGCTTTAGTACCACCAGAAACCGTGTAAACAATCACGAGCAATCCTATGCCAATAATCATGGTGTTTAAATCCCAACCAAGCACTACTGAAAGCACAATGGCTGGCGCGTAAATGGTGATGCCAGCAGCCAAGCCTCTTTGCACTAAAAACAGAAATGCGGTCAATAATCTCGACTTAAGATCAAATCTTGTTTCTAAATATTCGTAAGCAGTATAAATATTGAGTTTGTAAAAAATAGGGATCACCGTTACAGAAAGTATTACCAAGGCAATTGGTAAGCCTAAGTAAAATTGCAAGAAGCCCATTCCCGACTCAAAAGCTTGACCTGGTGTGCTTAAAAACGTAATGGCTGATGCCTGAGTGGCCATTACAGAAAGACCAACCGTAGCCCAATTTGCATCTTGACCACCGCGCAAATAAGAATTAAGATCTTGCTGTTTGCGGGTTTTCCATGTGCCATAGCCCACAATGGCTGCAAGCGTGGTTAAGAGTACAATCCAATCAAAAAGGTTCATCCGAAATAATTAGAAATGAAAGAGTAAAGCGCCATTTGGAACACTAAAAATCCAAGCACCAATAAATAAACCTTCGTCCAGTTTTGAGGCTTTGATTCTTGCATTATGGCTGGTATTCGATCATGTTAACCAAAAGTCTGTAAGCACCTGGAACGCCAGCTGGCAATTGTCTGAAAAAGGAAATTCCTGTGTAGAAAAAACTTCCTTCGCCATAGTTACATGCTATCAAACCACCTTTTTGATCTTCTTCGCCTTTGTCGTGCCAAGCAATCAATGGTTTGTAATTTTCGTCCCATTCGCCCGCAAAGTAAAGTCCGCGTTCTTGCACCCAGTTTTGCCAATCGGCATCTGTTATTTTATTAGGTGTTTTAAAAATTGCATGCTTCTTATCCAATAAAGTGACTTCGCTGTTTTCTTCCGTTACTCTATTTCGCGAAAGCGAAAATGAATACGGGCCAATTTGCTCTATTTCAAGATCATAGGTGGTATTGTATTGCACAATCATGTTTCCGCCTACCTTAACATAATCCATCAAAAGCTGATGGTAAGTTTTCACTTCAGTTGAGGTATTAAACGCTCTAATTCCTGTGATTACCGCTTTGTATTCCTTCATTTTTTCCAAAGAAAGTTCAGCTAAAGGAGTTTTATCAATTTCGTAACCGATTAACACAAGCGCATCATCTACTTCATCGCCAGAGCCTTCTATGTATAGTACTTTGCCAGAAACTTCAGCGGTGGAAATTGGAATTAACGAAAGCTGATTTCGTGTTTGAATCACTTGTTCTGGAATGTGATCATAACTGATAGAAATGAGCTCTTGGTCGAGGGTCGTGTTTTCATTGACTAGGCTCAAATTGACGATTGATTTTGAAGCACCTTTTGATGCCTTAAACTCAAACGTAAAATTTGCTTCTTGACCTTTTTTCAAAGAAACTAAACCTGCAGGCTGCGACACATCCCAACCATTTGTTGGTTCCAAAATCCAAGTGAAATCTGTAATATCAGCTTGCGCAATCACTTTAACCTCTAGTTTCTTTGAAGTTCCTTCTGGCACAATAAGCGCTTTTACAGAAGGATTGATATGTGCTTTTGGAAACACTTGAAGTGGCTGCATAAATTCGCCATAGCTGCGGTCGTTCCATTTTCTGTGAATCGAAGTTTTGACATATTGAGGCGAACCGTTTTCAAGTCCTATTGAAGCTTCTACCATGTTTTCTTCCGCATTAGGTAAGCCCAAATAGTTTGGATTTTCTAGCACGTATAAATTCTCATGCGGCTTTCTCAGCCAATAAGGATTTGATAAGGCCATGGGTGCCATAAGCGTTTCTGTTTTCTTTTGTTTTTCATTTGGACCTAGCTCAAAAACCACCGATTTGTCTTGTGCCAACCTAGCCGAAACAGTTGCTCGATCAATACTTGAATTGTATGCTTCTACAGTCACTTCGTAAGGTTCGCCAGCTATAATTGGTTCCTTGCCTGCGTATACTTCTAATCGCACGCCCGAAAGCTGCTTCTTAATTTCGTCATAGGCTGATTTCACGTAAGCAATATCACCAGCATTTGCCCACATGTTTCGCTGCGAAAGCAGCATTTCCATCTTTTCTGTTAGCAACAAATAATTAGGATAGCGCGATCTGAAATCAAAGTTCTCGACCACCGTTTCCAACGCTTCTCTGTACTTTGGTGATGTTGACCAAACTCCTTTTACGCTGTTGAAAACACTGTTTGTCCAATCGCCTCTAATCAGCTCTAGGTACTCGTATACCGAACCTCTGTCTCTTGGTGTACCAAACGCTTGGCAGCGATGTTTGCTTCTTGCAAGCGATGCTATTTCATTGATTCCTAAACCGGTGATGTCATTAAAAACGCCAATATCAACCTTTACTATTTTCTTCTCTTCTAACTCAGCTACACTGGCAGAATCAAGTGTTTTGTCCCACCAGGTAGAGTGATTGTGAAACAGCGTTTGTGCTTGCCATGGAGCAACTTTATCTAGTTGTTCTGGAAATTGATTTGGATCAGCCGCTAAATCAAAAGCTTCACGTGCCAAAATAGCTGACGCTTCGTGGTGGCCGTGGCCTGCTGCACGACTCGGAGGAAAACGTGTGATAATAACGTGCGGACGGTATTTTCTGATAACATACACCACATCGCTCATTACCTCATCTCTATCCCACTTTTCAAAGCTTTCTTCTGCGGATTTGCTGTACCCAAAATCGATGGCTCGTGTAAAAAATTGTTCACCACCATCTATTTTTCGGGCTTCCAGCAATTCATAAGTTCTGATTAAACCAAGCGCATCGCCTTTTTCATCACCAATTAGGTTTTGACCTCCTTGGCCTCTTGTCAACGACAAATAAGCCGTGCGCACATGTTGGTTATTTTCAAGCCACGAAATCAGTCGCGTGTTTTCATCGTCAGGATGCGCAGCTATATAAAGCACACGAATACCTGTAGTGAGCTCTTGCAAATCATGATAAATGGCTGGTGTACTTTTCAACTCATAGTCTTGAGCGGAAATATGTGAGGTAAAAATTAAAGCAGAAATGAATACTAATAGTGTTCGCATTGTGTTATAAATGACAATTTTTGACGCTCAAAGAAACAATTTCAACAGCGCATATTTTTGGGTTTTATTCGAATGAATGGTATTTCAACCAGCAGCTTAGTTATAGGTTTGATTCTGTGCGTAAAAATGTGCGTTGGTCAAGAAGCATTTACGAAAGTGGTGTTAAAAGACCCAAATAATCACAAAGCACATTTCGACAGCATTTTCGCGCAAAGCGAAATTCCTGTATATCAAAATACGGAGCGTGAACGAACCTTGTTGCTCGAAAATGGATACGCGAGTTACTCTTTTCAAAATCCAGAAATTTGGCCGCCACAAGGAGGAAAAGCAGTACCAACGCATGTAAATGTAATCTTCACCAAGTACCCAAAAAACAGGGAGTTTTGGCTCACCGACTATCAATGGTTGCTTTCTAAACGATTGCAAGCTTTGTTTGAACTAGACAGCGCATTTAATAGCAAGTCAGTGACTTATAGCATGGTTTTACAAACCGATTGCGATAACGAGTTTGAAGCCATGCAGCTTTTTCATGGCATTGAAATCAGTTATAAATACATTCCAAAAACCAGCGAATCAGACAAAAAACAAAACCAGTCAGCACATGAATCAGAATCAGATATTGCTGATACAGAAAGCATGTTTTCAGCTTCAGAAATGCGCAACGCAAGTCAAATAAAGAAGATAAAACGCTTGATGTATTCTGAAAAATTTGTGACCGACTCAACGGTTTTTCAAGTGTTGGATCGAAATCGAGATTGGCAAAATGCGCTCATGGTGATGGACTGGACAGGCAGCGTTTATGGCTATGGAGCCGAGGCAATGCTTTGGCACGCCATGCACGAAGACAGCAGCGGCATTGAGCATGTAACGCTCTTTAATGATGGCGACCGAAAGCAAAACAAAAAGAAAGTGATTGGCTATACTGGCGGAGTTTACATACAACCTGCGAAGCCCGTTTCTAGGGTTGTGAAGCAATTTCGAAAAGTTCAAAGCAAAGGAAAAGGTGGCGATAGTCCAGAAAATGATGTGGAAGCGTTGATTACTTCAATAGAAGCTTTTCCAAAAGCTGAATCCGCCATTTTGATTGCTGATAACTACAGCTGCATGCGTGATTTTGTGCTTACGCGCTACGTGAAAAAACCCGTTCACATTATCCTAGTAGGAAAGAAAAAAGATGTAAATCCGCAGTACGTAAATCTTGCATGGCGCACTGGCGGCAGCATTCACACCAAAGACTATGACTTAGAAAACATTAATGAACTGGTGAGGCAAGATTCACTGATTATTAATGGAGTGAAATTCACGCTCACCAAAAACAATCAATTGATGCCTGAAAACAGGGCTGACAATAAATTCAACTATTGCAACAAGTATTACATCTATCCTAAAAAACAAAAAAGGGCCGCGAAAAGACGCGACCCTAAATGTTATTTCACAAAGTAAAACGTTTTAAAAGCCTGACTTTAAGCTATGTTGGTAAACACTTGCTGAACGTCATCATCTTCTTCCATCTTATCCAACATTTTCTCAATGTCTTCTAATTGCTCTTCAGTAAACTCAACTGGAGCATTCGGAATTCGCTGAAGGTTTGCTTTCGCCACTTCTATTCCTTTTGCTTCTAATGCTGAAGACATTTTACCAAAATTGGTGTAATCTGCATAGAGATAAATATCCTCATCTGTCTCTTCGATTTCCTCTAATCCTGCATCAATCAGCTCCAATTCTAATTCTTCTAAGTCAATCGGTTCTTCTGTTTTTGGAAACTGAAATACTGCTTTTCGATCAAACATAAACTCAAGCGAACCAGCTGGAACAAGCGCTCCACCTTGTTTGGTGAAATAATGTCTTACGTTGGCAATGGTTCTAGTAGTATTGTCAGATGCGCATTCCACAAATACCAAAACACCATGCGGGCCTTTGCCTTCGTAGTTGATTTCGGTATAATCAGCAGCGTCCTTACCAGCGGCACGCTTTATTGCAGATTCAATATTGTCTTTAGGCATGTTTTGACCCTTAGCATTCTGAATTGCAGAGCGCAACGAGGCGTTCATCTCAGGATCTTGGCCACCTTCTTTAGCTGCCATTGTAATAGCTTTGGCCAGTTTTGGAAAAATTCGAGACATCTTATCCCAGCGCTTTTCCTTTGATGCTCTTCTATATTCAAATGCTCTTCCCATGCTGCGGTGTATTTTTATTGTGGTGCGAAAATATCATTGATTTGAAATTTAAGCAAGAGATGATTTATTTCATCACTTAGCTGTTTTGTAGAGGCCAGAAAAAATTCAGAGAGATAATCGAATATATTTGCGATTACCACGTACCGATGAAACCAACTTTAGACTACCAAGAGATCAATCGAGAGCTTTGGAATACCAAAACGGCCGTTCATCTCACCTCTGAATTTTATGATCTTCCTGGCTTTTTAGCTGGTAAGAATTCTTTGAAACCCATTGAGCTTAGCATGCTTGGCGATGTGAGGGAAAAAGATATTTTGCACCTCCAATGTCATTTTGGTCAAGACTCGCTCTCACTTGCACGCATGGGTGCAAATGTTACTGGCGTTGACCTATCTGATGTAGCCATAGAAAAGGCGCAACACCTTGCCAAGCTTACGGATACCAATGCGGAATTTATTCAATCAGATGTTCTGGATTTTATAGGTAAAACAGAAAAGCGATTCGATATCGTGTTTGCTACGTATGGCACCATTGGTTGGCTACCTGATTTGGAAATCTGGGCCAAGACCGTTAGTCATTACTTAAAACCAAGTGGCTCTTTTGTTTTTGTAGAAGGCCATCCCGTGCTTTGGATGATGGATGAAGATGTGAAAGATGTGAAATACAGATACTTTAAATCAGATCCGATCATTGAGTCAGAAACTTCAAGCTACACCGATGGCGGCCAACACAAAGAACTCAAAAGTGTTTCTTGGAATCACAGCCTATCTGAAGTGGTGAATGCTTTAATTTCCAATAACATCCGAATAAACAGGTTGGACGAGTTTGACTACTTCCCCTATCCTATTTTCAAAGAGAAAGAAGAGCGACCTCAAGGGCATTTCAGGCCAATTCATCATCAAGACAAGCTGCCTTTAACCTATGCCATACATGGCACAAAAATGTGATGCTATATTCGCATCATGAAATGGCGGTTAATCATTCTTTCTAGTCTTTTTTCAGCATCGCTTTTTGCACAAACTCCTAGTTCAAGAGAGCTCGTTTATTGTGCTTCTTTGATCAATCTTCCGAATATTAATCCTGGGCTTCAATTTGGTTTGGAATATGGCATTGTAGACAAAGTCAACTTTGTAAATGGTGTAAGCCGAGGTAAAAAAAGCAGCTATAACCTAACCGTAAATCAATTCATTGTTGCCTTAAACGTTGGCACAACCTATCGATTAGAAAAAAGCACCGATGTCTTTTCTTCTCTCACTGCTGAATTCAGAAGAACCACACCTAAACGAAATCAGTTTCAATTGGGTCTTGGGCCAGGCTATGTAATGCAGTTCTTTGACAACGAAAAATTAAAACATCCGCTCACTCCATTTCTCAATGCACCCATAGAGCAAGTCGGGTTTATTGCGCCAATGGCATTTATAGGATTTGGAAAAAACAGGACAGGAAAACACAAATTTCAATTTTGGCATGTCAGAGCTGCAAACTATTTCAGAATAAATTCAACTCAGATCATGTCTTACAGCATGATCGAGCTTAGATTAAGTTTTCACAAAAGACCAATCGCTTAGCGCGAATAATTGGCGCGTTGCTGACGAAAAACCATGATGTTTGCACAAACTTTTTTGATTTGAAATTTACTGCGAAAACACTTTTCGGATTTGAACAAATGCTTGCAGACGAACTGCAAGAACTAGGTGCGTCAAACATTGAATTACTAAACAGAGCCGTTGCTTTTGAAGGTGATCAAGAGCTGATGTATCGCGCAAATCTTTGTTCTAGAACAGCTTTACGAATACTTATTCCAATAGCTGAATTTCAAGCACATAACGAAAAGCACTTGTATGATCAAGTGAAGAAAATAAACTGGGATGAATACCTAACCGTTCACACCACATTTGCTATTGACGCTGCTACCAATAGCGAACGATTTACGCACTCAAAATTCGCGTCACTTAAAGTGAAAGATGCTATTGCCGATTGGTTTAGAGAACAGCACAATCGCAGACCAAACGTAGATCCTAAAGATCCAGATGTTCAGCTCAATCTTCATATTTCTGATTTGCAGGTTACCATTTCGCTAGATAGTTCTGGTGAAAACCTTGGAAAACGCGGCTACAGACAAGAAAGCAATGATGCACCAATGAGCGAAGTTCTCGCTGCAGGAATGCTGAAGTTGGCAGGATATACCGGCCAAACTCCGCTTTTTGATGCTATGACAGGTTCTGGAACATTAGCCATTGAAGCTGCGCTAATTGCGTCAAATTCTGCCCCAGGAATTGGCAGAACATTCTGCTTCCAGAAATGGAAAGACTATGACGAAGAATTGTTCAAGAAAATTGAATTAGAACTAGCTCAAGCACGCGTAAAACCACAGCATGATATCATGGCAAGCGACATTGAGCGTTTCTCCATTTCGATAGCTGGAAGAAATGCCCGAAGAGCTGGCGTACAAGACTACATCACGTTTAAACGACAAGATTTCAACCATTCAGAGCCAGCCCTAGAAAAGGCCTTGATCGTAATGAATCCGCCCTATGGCGAACGTTTAGAAGACATGGATTCTGCGCTTGAATTGTATCACCACATTGGCTCAAGACTCAAACATCATTATGCTGGACACACCGTTTGGATTATCAGTTCAAACAACAAAGCCATGAAACGCATTGGACTAAAACCAGATCATAAATTCAAGCTATTTAACGGAAGTTTAGAATGCAGCTTACAAGGCTACACGCTGTTTGAAGGCAAGCGAATTCCGCACATTTTGAAATCGAATGAAGAATAATTTTCTATCCAGAATTTTATGCACGATCAATTTTCAACTCATTTAGCCCAAACCAGTCCTTATCCTATTGGCATTGAAGTAGAGCGTGCTGAAGGTTGCTACTTATGGGACAAAAATGGAAAACGCTACCTCGATCTTATTTCTGGAATTGCGGTAAACAACATTGGTCACCGTCATCCACATGTGGTTCAAGCTATTAAAATCCAAGTAGATAAATACTTACATGTGATCCCTTACGGGGAATTTTCTCAAGATCCACAAAACAAACTGGCTGATAAATTAGCCTCGCTCCTTCCCGATCAGCTTAACTGCTCCTACTTTGTAAACAGCGGCACAGAAGCTATTGAGGCGGCTTTAAAATTGGCCAAGCGCGTTACAGGTCGCCATCAAATTGTGGCAATGAAAAAAAGCTATCACGGTGGCACGCATGGTTCGCTTAGTGTTACGGGCAACGAATACAAAAAGCAGCAATTCAGGCCTTTTGTGCCAGGCGTTTCGTTCATGACTTATAATGACTTGAGCGAAATAGAGATGATTACCGATCGTACGGCAGCCGTGTTGGTTGAACCCATTCAAGGAGATGCTGGTGTGCGGGTTCCAGACCAAGCATTTTTAGCCGCTTTGCGCGAAAAGTGCAACGAAACTGGCGCACAGCTCATTTTTGACGAAATACAAACTGGAATTGGCCGCACAGGAACACTGTTTGCCTTTATGCAGTTTAATGTGATTCCAGATATTCTTTGCACTGCAAAAGCTTTCGGTGGCGGCATGCCGATTGGAGCTTTTATTTCGAGTAAAGAAAAAATGGACATGTTGACTCATGATCCTGTTTTGGGGCACATTACCACGTTTGGCGGGCATCCAGTGTGCTGCGCTGCGGCTTTGGCAAGTTTAGAAGTGCTTACCGAACAAGAAAACTGGATCAACGAAGTAGCAGAAAAAGCAAAACGCTTTCGCGAATTACTTCAGCATACAAGCATTGTAGAAATGCGCCAATTCGGCTTTATGATGGCTGTTGAATTGAAAAGTGAAGAACAAGTAATCAACGTAATCAACTCGCTTTTAGAGCGCGGCATATTCGGGTTTTACTTCTTGAGTTGCAGAAACGCCTTCAGATTAGCGCCACCACTTTGCATTACTATGGATGAAATTGAATGGGCTTGTATTCAGATTGTGGAATGTATTGCAGAAACGAGTGGGAAATAGCTACTAGGCATTAGGCAAAATTGATTAGGCTTTGGTGAATGGAGTTTAAGCCTTTCGCTTTGAGCGGATAACTACTAACCATTAACACTTATACCCTTTAACTCTTCACTACAAACTACATACTAGAAACTACCCACTAATCTAAACTCTAGTAATTCTAACCTTCTTCGATTTCAATCGAGCGTTGTCTACCAATTTGATCAATTGGTTCACACCTTTTTTCTCTACAGAAACAAAAGCGCAGTCAGGTTTCAACTCAATCACACCCAATTGTTCGTTCTTGAGTTTTCCTTGTTTGAAGAACATTCCTGCGATGTCGCCTTTCGAAATTTTGTCTCTTCTTCCTCCAGAAATAAAGAGCGTGCACCATTCTTTTGCTGCTTCTTCAGTACTTGGAATAAGTGTGGCAGAATCAATGGTTTCAGCGTTTAGCTTTTCAATAAAATCTGGAAGATTTTCTTTTCTGTAAGCCAAAACGTAAGCCGTTCCATCGCAGTGCATGCGTGCTGTACGGCCATTTCTATGCGTAAACTCTTGGCTTTTAAGTGGAAGGTGATAGTGAATGATAAATTTCATTTCAGGAACATCTAATCCACGTGCAGCAAGATCTGTAGCAAGTAAAATATTGTGCGTGCCATTTCTGAATTTTATCAAAGCACGCTCGCGGTCTTTTTGCTCCATACCGCCATAAAAAATGCCATGCGAAATGCCATGTTCCAATAAATATTCGCTCACGCGATTGATGCTTTCTTTGAAATTGCAGAATACGATACCAGGTTGAGGACCAAGGTGTTTTAGCAACATGACCAACGCTGGAAGCTTGTCTTTAAATTCAGAATCAATGATTTTCACCGCTAGCTTTTGAATGCCTTCATTCAAGTAGTTCAACACTTTAGGCTCGCTAAGTTTTACGAAATCTGGAACATCAATTTCTTGTGTAGCGGAAGTAAGAATGCGCTGCTTTACATCTTGCAGCGTTTCAATGATTTCGCGCATTTCAGACTCAAAACCGATCTCAAGCGATTTGTCAAATTCATCTAAAATCAAATGCGAAATGTAATCTGGCAATACGCTGCCTTTTCTTAAATGATCGGCCACACGGCCAGGAGTTCCAATTAAAATAGCTGGCGCTTGTTTTAAGTCAATTCTATCTTGAGTCATTGGTCGGCCACCATACACGGCATTGGTTTTTAAGCCTGTGCCCATGTCTTTCAGCACTTGCTCTATTTGCAGGGCAAGCTCGCGAGATGGCGCTAAAATAAGCGCTTGAACATGTTCAATCTCAGGATCAAGCTTTTGAATCAGCGGAAGCAGAAATGCAAGTGTTTTTCCAGTTCCAGTAGGTGAAAGCAACACCACATTTGCGCCAGAATTGATCGTTTCTTCCGCTTCAAGTTGCATGGCATTTAGTGCTTCAATCCCCAGTTTACTTAAGATTTCCGCTTGATTTTTTATTTCGCTAGACATGCTGCAGAGTTACGGCTATTATTCATTCTGCGAATCTTCAATCATCCGCATTTCTTAGGTTCAATTCTTAAAAAAATCGAGTTATTATTCGTTTTAAATAGAATTCTATTTTAGTCACCCAATTTTTCATGAGTTATGAATCCAATTTTAAAAAATATCATATCCTTATTCATAGGCGCTATTGTAGGCGGATTTATCAATATGCAAACTGTAGAACTAGGATATTCAGTTTTCCCTCTTGGTGATTTTGATAAGAATAACTTTGACGCCTTTGTTTCAGCTATGGAAAACGCGGAAAACAAACACTATATCTTCCCTTTTCTAGCACATGCCTTAGGAACATTTGTTGGGGCTACACTAGCATCACTATTTGGAGCAAGCCATCAATTTAGGTTAGCAATAATCATTGGTATTTTCTTTTTAATTGGCGGCATTGCAGCAAACCTTATGATTCCTGGACCTTTGTGGTTTTCAATCATGGATATTTTGCTTGCTTACATTCCAATGGCGTGGATTGGCCATATTCTAGCTTCAAAGTACGTTTCGAGTCGCAAATCAAACGTTTAACTGCCTACTCTACCTGGATATCCAAACCAACTACCAATCCCACCAAATTATCTTGGCTAAACTTGGCCGATGAAATATAATTGCGCTGCGGATCGAGTGCGAAATAATGCGCCATTCTAAAATCAGCACTTTCAACAATCGTATTATCGAAGATGGCCCCATTCAGGTTTGAATCGCTAAAATCAGCTTTTTGAAGATCTGTTTCAGAAAAATCAACCTCAGTCAAATCGCAAGAAATGAACTTTTGTCCGCGCAGTTTTAACTGGTAAAACGAAGCTAAATTAAGCTGACAGCCAGTGAATTTAAAAGACAAGAGAAACTTCTTACAAACGCTAAAATCTAAACCCGTTAGCTTGCATTTAGTGAAGTTGGCTTCTTGAAATGAAGTGTCATAAAGTTTAGCCAACGAAAAGTTACATTCTTCGAAACTACAATCAATAAATGCGATACCCGAAAGGTCAGTATTTGTGAAATTGCATTGTTCAAACACGCAATTTTCATATTCCCTTGCAGGTGCGTTTTGAACCGAAAATTGGACATTTCTAAGTGTTTCTCCTTCAATCAAACCTGTCTCACTCATAGGTGCGAATTTGCTAATTCTAACTCATTGTTTGCTGCTATTTTCGCCCACCAATGGAATTGATCATACTCATCGCACTTATCCTTGTCGGAGCGCTTTTAACAAGGTTACACCTTCTCAATACAGCGCGCATTTCATGGGCAAATAAATGGATCATTTACATTGCTTTACCAGCTGTGGCATTGGCTAAAATACCACGACTCACCATGGGATTAGAAATGCTGGCGCCTGTGCTTTCTGCCTTCATTATTTTCTTGGGTTCGGCCTTAGTTTTTATGGTGCTTTTAAAAGATAAATTCAACCATGACCAGCGCATTGCACTCACCATTATCAGCGGCCTTGGCAACACTTCCTTCATAGGATTTCCGTTGATCAATTTCTATTTCGGAAGCGATTATTTGCCAATAGCAGTCATTTTCGATCAAGGTTCATTCTTCTTGTTGGCAACTGCCGCGCAATACTTAATCACCACAAGAGATGGAGCGTTCAATGCAGCTAATTCGGCCAAACGCATTCTTACTTTTCCACCATTCATTGGGCTAATCATCGCCTTAATAATCCCTGCAGACTTTATTGATGGGTTTCTATTTGACGCGCTCAACGGACTCGGACAAACCATAAGTCCGGTGGCTATGATTGTGGTTGGTTTCCAAATAGCTCGCTTCGTAAACTTTGAGTTTAGCAAACCAATGATCTATGGTTTAAGCTACAAGCTAATTGTTGCTCCCATTTTAATCTGGGGATTTGTAACTGCTTTTGGTGTGAGCGAAATGATTTTCAAAACCAGCATTTTCGAGGCTGCCATGGCGCCAATGATTACACCAGCCATTTTGCTTTCTGATTTGAATATTGAACGAAAACTTGTTGCCCAAATGCTTTGTTGGGGAATTTTTATTTCGTTTATAAGCTCTGGAATTGTATTCTTAATGCTTTAGCATACTGAGAATTAAACCTATTTACTAGCATTAAAAGTTTTAGCAGAATCTTCCGTCAATCGATTGAGCTCGGTGAGTTCATCTTGTGTTAAATCTCGCCATTTACCCACGGGTAAATCCAAACTAATATTCATGATTCTTACGCGCTTTAGTTTGGTCACTTCATACCCCAAATACTCACACATTCTTCTAATTTGCCGATTCAAACCTTGGGTGAGCACAATTTTAAACATGAACTTATTGAGCTGTTCCACATGGCATTTTCTTGTAATCTGATCTAAAATCGGAACACCATTGCCCATTTTCTTAATAAAATCAGCGGTTACAGGTTTGTCAACGGTTACAATGTATTCTTTCTCATGATTGTTGCGTGCACGCAAAATCTTGTTTACGATATCGCCATCACTTGTCAAGAAAATCAAGCCTTCGCTCGGTTTATCTAGTCTGCCAATCGGAAATATGCGTTTTGGGTAATTGATGTAATCAATAATGTTGTCTTTCTCAACCTTAGTATCAGTAGTGCAAACAATGCCAACAGGCTTATTAAAAGCCAAATAGACATGCTTCTCTTTAGGCGGAGTAATCAGTTTTCCATTTACGCGAACTTCATCTCCGGGAGCAATTTTTTCACCCAATTCAGGTATTTTGCCATTAATAGTAACGCGTCTCTCCTCCACCAATTTATCAGCAGCTCTACGCGAGCAATATCCCACTTCAGAAAGGTATTTATTGATGCGCGTTAAATTCTGTTCTTCCATTTACAACCGATAAAATCTGGCACAAATAACGTGATTTTTAATCCGCATTTTCATTGATTTGTGAGCTGTTTTGACCATTTCAATTTTAACTTAAACAAATTTTTTGAGCGTTCAGTGAGAATAATTCATATATATGTACCAACATTTAATGTAGGTTCTCACAATGGCAAATCGCACGATAAAGAAGATATATAATTCTCAAAAAGTAAATATGGGTGGGATCATTCTAGATCAACCACTTCCGCAAAGAGACATGGATTCATTGGATCCAGTGCTCTTAATCCATCATTGGAATGATAAAGTAAAAGGTGGTCAACATCCTTCAGAATTAGGCGTTGGACCGCATCCGCACAGAGGTTTTTCGCCTGTCACGTTCATTTTTAAGGGTGGAGTTCATCACCAAGATTCAAGCGGAATAAGCGGAGTAATTTATGAAGGTGGCACGCAATGGATGAACAGCGGCCGCGGCATTGTGCATAGTGAACGACCAAACAAAGAACTTGCTGCAGAAGGTGGCGATTTTGAGTTGATCCAATTTTGGGTGAACTCGCCTGCTGTAAGCAAGATGAATCCTTACCATTATCAGCCGCTAACCAAAGAGCAAACTCCGGTAATTGTTTCTGACGACAAAAAGGTTCAAGTGGCTGTTGTGGCTGGTGAAACAGAAAACGTGAAAGGTCCGATTACAAGCACTTCGCCCATGCTGACAATGCGTATTGAAGCAGCAGCAGGCGGAAAGAAAACATTGCACGTTCCTTCAAACTTCAATTGTTTGATTTATGTGCTTGATGGAAAAGCACGTGTTAATGGTCAAGCTATCAGCGACAAGCAAATGATCATATTCAATAATGATGGCAATACCATCGATTTTGAAAGTGAAACTGCTACTCGAGCCATCGTATTATCAGGTGAACCAATAAACGAGCCCATCGTGAGCTATGGCCCTTTTGTAATGAATTCTCAACAAGAAATCATGGAAGCCATTCGCGATTATCAAGCAGGCAAGCTGGGTGTTTTAGAAGAAAAATTCAGCTAATGAAAAGAAGGTCATTCATAGCTTACTCTTCGCTTACGGCCATTGGCGTTTTGGTGTGCCAAAGCGGAATATTGGCTACAGCCAAACCCATCGCAAATGCGGTGCAACTGCCTGAGGCTTTGAGCCATGTGCGTCACGGAAACTATGGTTTGAAAGCCATCAAAAACCATTTCTTACCCAAGTGGATCAAGGTTTTTGAACCGCATCGTTTTCTTGAGAATGGTTTTGAGTCGACTGAAAATGACCTTCAACTTTTTCAATTTGATTTAGAGAATCAATCCTTGGTTTTAGGATATAACAATGAATCTATTTCTCTGATTTCTGAAGGATTTCAAAAAGAAATTTCACTGCATAATTCAGATCAGAAACTGCGTTTCGAAACAGACACATATCAAGTTTCGGTGATCAACAAACTTGAATCGCTGGCCATTGAAACTAAGCAGGAACATGTTTTATTTGTGCTGAAAGGAAAAGCCAGCGCCAATAATAAGCGATTGGTAGAACGAGATTTTGTTCATTTTAAAAATGAGAACATAAACGTTGAACTTTCAGAAAATACACTTGTGATTTTGGTAAGTAAAACGGTTTGATTTAATCGTCTTCAAACAACCTACGCTGCCTTGATGGCGCAGCGCCCATTCCTTCTAGTTTAATTTCAGAAAACAACTCGTATTCATATTCTGGTGTCAATCGTTCGCCAATGGGCTTGAGCAAATGAAGTCCGTTATTTCTAGGATTTTTAATCTCTGAAGAAATAGGATAAGCGTTCATTTCGTCTGCAGGAAATGGCCGTAAAAGTGACGTGATATCACTCAAAGGCAAATCAGAATCTAGCCAAAGTCGCTCTTCTTCAGGATGTAAAATAGCAGGACAGCGATGGTGACCTAATTTCAGCATCAAGTCGTTTGGTGGAGTTGTTATAATCGCAAAGCTTTTCACGATTTCGCCACTGTTTTGATCGGTCCATTCGTCCCAAATACCAGCAAAAGCAAATGGTTTAGCGCCATTTTTCATGTAAACCAAAAACGGTTTGCTTAGCTTTTCTTCTTTTGGTCCTTCTAAAAATGCATCAGCAATCACCAAGCATCTTTTGCTTCGAATGGTATGACGAAACATCGGTTTTGAAATAATGCCTTTCGCTCCAGTGTATCTAGGATCATCTGTCGGATTTTGATCTCCTTCACTCCTCGCGTTAATGACATACATCTGCTTTTTAGCCCAAAACGGAGTGTATCCAAATTTGAAAAACTGCAGTTCGTCTGGGTTTTCATTTGTGATAACAGGACCTAATTGCCCTGGACCCAAATTGCTGGTTTGTTGCAATAAATCGG
Source organism: Salibacteraceae bacterium (assembly GCA_030727625.1). Classification (GTDB taxonomy): domain Bacteria; phylum Bacteroidota; class Bacteroidia; order Flavobacteriales_G; family Salibacteraceae; genus SHAN690. The sequence goes on along the minus strand of JANRBI010000176.1, from coordinate 41,337 downwards.
GTTCTGAGGCAGTAACGCCAAAGCGTTTTTCTACTTCTTTCACTTTTGTTACTGTAACATAGCGTCCGCACATCGCTTCAATCTTTTAAAACTCAAAGATGTATTATTTCAAAATGCCTTTTTCAACGTGGAGCACATTAACATTAAAAGTCGGTATGATCGATTTAGCAAGTTTGTAAAAAGAGGATTAGCTTAAATTTGCCTCGATTTCATGAATACAGACTCCATTCTTAACCCAACGGTTTTTATCGGTTCTTTCGAGTTTCGAGAACCCGTAACCTCGCTCACAGATTTCATGGTTGGCATCACTTGTTGGATTGCCGTTTGGTATTACCACCAAAACAAAAATCAAGGTTCAGATACGTGGATGTATTACCGCAATTACTTTTTGTTTTTTGCCATTGGTATGACTTCCGCAGCTTGGTTGGGTCATGGTTTTCAGGCGTATATTAGTCCTAAATGGAAAATGATTGGCTGGCTTTGTAGCTTAAGCGGTCAATTATTTTTAGCACAAGGTTCGTTGCTAGAAATCAGCGCTTTTATTTCAGAATCAAAATCAAAAATCTTTAGAACATTGATTTATCTGCAGTATGCAGTGTTTATTAGCTTGATTTTAATTCCTGCAACCAGCTCCTTCAAAATACCACAAATAGGAAGCGCGCTGGCACTTTCGGGCATTGTATTGCCCATTCAACTTTTTAATTTCATTAAGACAAGAAACAAAGGGAGTTTATTGATTGTTATCAGTATCGCTTACGGCTTGGCTCCCGGATATGTCTACAATAATCAGATCAGCGTGAATCGTTGGTTTAATTATCATGACATTAGCCATGTTTTGGTCTGCGTATTAATGATTTTGATGATTTTTGGAACCCGAAAACTTGCCCTTGTAAATTGGAAACAGAGCAAGCGTTTATTGACGATAGAGAATAATTAACATGACTGGATTTATAGTTTTAATCTCCTTAATTGGAATAGCTTTCATAAGCATTGTTACCTACGAAGCCATAGTTTCTTACAAAAGAAACATCCGAATTTACACCCTTGCCGACTCATTGGTAAATGTGTATTGTGGTGTTATGGAACGCTCTTTTGATTTGTTCTACGCGGTGCTTTTCTTGATGGCATCAGAATACATTTATCAAAATTGGGCGCCATTTCAAATTCCATCAAACCTTTTTACTTGGCTAATTGGTCTTTTATTGTTTGACTTTATTGCATATTGGTTTCACCGATTGAGCCACGAAATCAACATTTTTTGGGCAGCGCATATCGTGCATCACCAAAGCGAAGAGCTTAATTTCACCACGGTATTCAGGGTTTCATTCTTTGCGGTAATGTTCCGCTCTTTGTTTTTTATTTGGATGCCACTGGTTGGTTTTGACTCATTTACCATTTTGACGTTAGGTGTTTTTCTAGCTGGTTATCAATTTCTTACGCACAGCCGAATGATCGGAAAACTTGGTATTTTAGAATCATTCATGACAACTCCATCACACCATAGAGTTCACCACGGACGAAATGCTCAGTACATGGATCACAATTACGGTCACGTTTTTATCATTTGGGATAAAATGTTCGGAACATTTGTTCCAGAAGAGGAAGAACCTGAATATGGAATCACTTCAGGATTTGAAAGCAACAGCGCTATGAAAGCCCAATTTTCATATTGGAAAGATTTAATAATCAGAGCTTCACGTGCGAAAAAATTCAGTGATAAGATTAAGGTGTTTTTAAAAGGCCCAGCTTGGACGCCAGAAGATGTTGGCTTTTTACCGTCAGAATACAAAACGCTACCGACTGGCGAGCGTATCAAGCGCGATGTGAGAATTACAAAAGAAATGTCAACTTACATTTTGCTTGGAACTGCTGTGACTTTAGGCTTATTTTTCAGATTGGTTTTCTTGGTAAAGCAATTGCCTTCGCCAAGTTTATCGGCACTCATGGAAAACCAAGAAATAGTAATGTACACGCTATTTGTGCTGATTTCTGTTTTCGCTCAAGGGCAAATGCTGGAGAATACAAAAAATGCATTTATCGCAGAAATAGTGCGCTTAGTAGGATTTGCGTTTTTAGCATTCTACTTCTTCGCACAATTAGAAATCGCAAGTTGGTTGATTCCAGCAGCTTTAGCCTACTCTATTGCAAGCTTAGCTTGGTTAATCAGACTCACCTTCTTTGCTGGTGAGCAAATCACACTTGTGGTAAAAGAAGCTTAATTATCTGGGTTTTGCTTTCTGTATTGATTGAGCAAAACAGCATGGATTATTCTCGGAGCAATTCTATTTACAACATAGGTAAGCTTTCCAAATGCGGAATGAACCACAATCGGTTTTCTGTTTTTGATTTGCTTTAAAATCAATGTAGCCGACTCTGTTTGAGTAGAAACAGGAAGTCCTTTTCTTACAGGAACAATTTCTAGTGAGCCTGTTGGGCTGTAAGTCACTTTGGTAGGATCGTTTTTGGTAAAGCCAAGAAACATTGTCCCAACATGAATATTTGCTGACTTCAACTCCTTGCGCAAACTCTGTGCAGCGCCTAAATAAGCCATTTTAGAAGCGGAATAAAGCGAGTAGCCACCAATGCCATGAATGGCAGCCAGAGATGAAATAAACTCTATGCTTCCTTTGGTTTTGGCAAGATGCGGAATGGCAAAATGCGACATAAACAAAGAGCCTTTAAGGTTCGAATCTAAAATCTGCTCAATTACTTCTGGCGAGGTTGCACTCAAATCTCCAAAAGCAGACATACCGCCATTATTGATCAATACATCCAATTTCCCAAATTGCTGAATGGTATGCTCTACCAATCGCTGAGCGTCAGTGGCTTTGGTAATATCAGCCGCACAAAAACTAAAATTGCCTTTATGCACTTTAAACAATTCAGAAACCTCAGGCTCTTTAGCCGTGCTTCTGCTATTGATCACCACTTTCGCGCCACTTGCTAATGCAATTTTCGCCAATTCTCTTCCTAATCCTTGGGCAGAGCCTGTGATCAAGAATACTTTATCTGTAAATCCTATTATCATTAGATTTTCACATCATTTGCTTTCATCCAAGCCAAACAATCTTTGATGGCCTTATCAATTGGAGTTTGTGGCATCTTTAATTCGGCAATCGCTTTTTTAGAGGAATAATATTGCTCCATGCCACTCATGCGAGACATTCCGTAGCTCAATTTTGGTGGTTTGCCAATTACTCTTGAAAGAGCTGAACCAAAAAAGCCTGCAACCACCACTAAAGGAAATGGCGTTTTAATCATGTTGAATTTCAACCCAACAATGTTGTATACTTTCTCAAAAAACTCGCGGTAAGTCAAGTTCTCGCCACCAGCAATGTACGCCTCTCCTTGCCTACCCATTTCTAAAGCGTTTACGGCAGCGGTTGCTACATCAGCTGTATGCACGTAGCTTTTTGCACCACGGCTATAAGCTGGAACCATACCTTTTTCCAGAGACAAGATCAAACGGCCCGAAGTTGGCGCACTATCGTATTCACCAATCATGTATGTGGGGCAAACAACAATGCCAGGAAAGCCATCAGATTTACAAGCATTCAGCACCATTTGCTGCGCTGTAAACTTCGAATCCATGTAATCATTTTTAAATCGCCATCCGTTGTATTCTTTGGTTTCATCTGCTGGTTCGATGGCCGTTCCAGGAGCAAAAGAACTCGCTGAACCGATATGCACAAAGCGCTTAATTCCAGCTTTTGTTGCCGCTTGCATGATCAACTTTGTACCTTCTACATTCACTTCGGTAACCATTCTATTTCTACCCGGCCAAAGCGCTGTTGATGCAGCAACATGAATCACATAATCGCACTCTATAAGCTGTGATTCATACGTACTCAAATCAAGGATATTTCCTTTGATTTTCTCGATGTCAAGCTGATCTAAAGTCTTAGATTTTGTGGCAAAATGCACTAATGCTTTCACTTCAAAACCACGACTTAATAATTGATGAACAATGTTAGTTCCGAGCATGCCATCGGCACCCGATACAAAGACTTTCATATGTATAATTTAACGCGAATGAAATCGCGCATTTGTAATCTATATAAACTCAAATATTTCACAGAAACAAAGGCATTAAACCAATAAAGTTTAAGTCTTTCATATCTCTGAAAGGCGGCAAATTTATGTTGAATTTGATTGAATAAATCGATGAAAATGCCGAATGGGAACTTATTAAAGACCAAAGGCATTTATTGGTTGTTCTTTTTCAAAATGCATTCAGATTATCAATGGCTATTCGTCTTCTCTTTTAGGAGTAGCTTTTTTCCTTTTGAAAATTCCCCTGAAAAATTCACCAAACGTGTCAAACTCTTTTCGGTAAAAAACTCCGACCCCTTGAGTATATGGACTCTGATTCAAATTTGTTGGATTATAATTATTGGCTTCGTTGTAAACCCTACCACGCAGGTTTCCTTCTTTGGTAAACTTATATTCTAAATTGAACTCACCCGCCACATTGTTTGACTGAGATGGTGTTTGACTTTCTCCCAAAACACTTCCATTTACTTCAAGCAAAACCCTGTCATTAAACAATTCGGTAGAAATAGCCACTTCCGTTTGATTGGCATTAACGCCATCACTAGGCCGGTAATTTACACCAACATCTAGATTATCAAAATATTGAGAAATCAAATTACTAAACTGATTACTCAACACTTCATACCCGCTATTAAGCGGTGAAGATGCTGCCAAAGAGCTGTTTACCCTTGTTGCAAAGCTGTTGGTGAGCAAGAGTGAAAACGTTTGTCTGTTTATTTCTTGTTCGTTAGAAGTGGCAGGATCGAGTAATTGGTTTGCAATATCTGAAGATTGAAGACTAGGCAGATTAATGTCGAATCCAATGTCTGGTGAACTCAATGTATTGGTCATGTTTAGGTAAACATCTACCGGCATTCGTTGGTCGTATTTTGCCGAATCGCTTTCGTTTACAATTCCCGCCACCAACGATTTTGGCGAAGCACGCAATTTGTAAATGGCAGACAAGTCAATCTTGGCATCGTAGGGCGAACCACTCCAAGTTAATCGACTTCCGGGTTGCACGCTAAATCGCTTGTTTATAATATTTTGAAGTGTAAAAAGGTAGTAACCACCAGCGATAACATAATCGCCATAAATACTAAAAGTGCCCTTGTTGTCAATGTTCATGAGAATATCGCCATTACCCAACACCTTAATGATATCACCCACTTGTTGGTCAAAAATGATTTGAACCTGTGCGTCATTATCCACTTCTAGTTGAAAGTTGAGTGAAAGACCTGCAATATCTTCTGCGATGGTTTCTTGTCGCTGGCTTTTCTTTTTGTTTTTTGGTTCAACAAAGCGAATAAAATCGGCTTGTCCTATGCTTGCTGCATCTGTCAACGGAATGTTAAATGCGGTTCCTTTTTCGGTTTTAACGTCCGCATCAATATCGGTTTGGCCAATAAAACCACTTATATTGATTTCACCAGAAACTATAGCTGTACCGTAATAATCTTCATTATCAGCCAAGGAGGTATTCAAACACATGAAGTCATTTGCCTCTATAAAAAGATCATAGTTAAAGTCTCTGAAATTATTGTGTAAAACCGTTGCTGTTAAAAAGGCATTCGAGTTATTCTCATCGGTCAATGACACAGCATCCATGCCAATAAAATTGGGCTTAACACTAATTGCGCCTTTTTGAATTCGATACTTCGTATTGAGGTAATTGACCTTGAGCGCAAAATCAGACAAACTTAATTGTCCATTCAATTTAGGCTCTGAGGCCATGCCTGTTATTCGAATATTTCCACTCATGTTACCATCTAACTCTGATGTAAAATCGTTGATAAATGGTTCTAAAACAGAAGCTCTAAAATCTTTAAATTGAGCATTTAATGCTAATTGATTCTTTTCTGCAAATGGGAAAAAATCACCTGTAACATGCACATTTCTGTCGCCTCTGTAGCTCAAATTTAAATTTAGACCTAGCGCTTTTTGGTTGATTTTGTATTCAGATCTGCCTTGAATGGTTCCAATTTCAAATCCATCTACAAAAAGCGAATCAATGCGAACATCTGCATCAGCTACGAAGGATTTATCTCGCTGATACATATCAATTGCGCCATTGAAAATTCCCTGAAACTTCATTTTAGTTATTCCAAAATTCGAAATGTAAGCCAAGTCAAAATTAGAAACATCAAATACCAAATGCTCATTTACAGACTCTGACCAACTTCCATTACTTGTAACATAGCCAGACGAGCTTCTGAGGTTTAGATCTTTTATTTGAATGTAATTTGTGTCAACATGCAATGAAGCTCGTTCTATTGATTTCCACTGCACACCAGCCACTCTTATTGCTAGCTTATTGAGCTTTGCGTTTAACAAAACACTATCAGATCTGTAAACCAACAAATCAATCAAACCACTATCTGCTTGACTTGTCTTGTTAAACCAAGTCAATTTAGAAGATAAAGAATCATTGGAAAGAATCGAGTTAATGTTGAAATTTTCAAGAAACAAACCTTCATTTGCCTTGAATTTAGAACACGAAAAATCGATCATCAACGAATCGCTTTTCGGAAAAACCGAAATGTGATTTGAGTCGAAAATATAATTTCCATAATTCCAATTTAATGGGGTTAAATTCAATACAAAACCCTTGTTTTCAGTATTTACGCTACCGGTAATTTCGAGTGTATCCTGCCAATAAATTTCGTCAGATATTAATCCAACTATGGAGGGATCATTGATCAGTTTTATGTTGTAATCGAATTCCTGCGTGGTGTCTTTTCCAGCAAGCATGTTTTGGTCAAAAAGCCTTGGTAGATAAGGTTTTGCCACTTTAATAAATGCATATGGCAAATCAAACAAACTGGTTGAACCAGAAATATGAACATGACCAATGCTCGATTCTAGTTCAATATCGTGACCGTTCTCTATCAACTGATCAACCAATGTGATGGTGTCAACTTTTATCGATCGTCTTGGATTAGAATAAGACAAATTAGTCACAGCCAAATTGCCAAACAAACCCTTGAGCGACTTGCCTTTCATATCCAATGCAAACTCAGCACTTAACTCACTATTTGTATCGCTAGGAACAAGGTTAAGTTGATCTAAGTGAAGCTTTGAAACTTTGCTTACGCATGAAATTTGGGGAATTTCGGTTTTGAAATTGACCAGTCCGTTGAAATCTAAAACAACATTAGAATCATTAATAGCAACGTTTCCTTCGAAAATCTGACGATCTAACACACCATCAATTTTCACGTTTTTATACTCATAACCAAGCAACTCAATGCTTTTCAAACTTCCTTTTCCATTGATGGCCATGGTTTCGATGTCGGTGCCTTTTCCATCTATGTTTAAATCAAAAGCTACAGCCTTTACCGAAGGTTCAGCTTCTATCAATTGTCCCAACTGAAAACCATTCGAAGCAACATTTCCAGAATACTTTAAGGTATCATTCGGAGACTTCACATTTATGTCTGCCTTTATTCCGCCCAAAGCGGTTTTACAACTTCCATAAGCCACAAAATCGGTAAGAAAACCAACGAACGAACCTTGAAAATCTAAGTAGCCAAATCGCTTTACTTGATCAGGTAAATCAAGCTTTGTCATTGACTCATCTGTTGGTATATTGAGCATTTCGATGTCTGAAACTGAAGCATATAATTGATCAAAATCTGCATCAAAAAATGTTGCGTCAATATCTGGCAAACCTTTTATTTTGATTTTACCCGATAGGTTTCCTGTTTTGCCGAACGACAAATAATCAAGTTTGGCTCTGAGATTAGCAACCGTTCCACTAGCAGTGCCTACCACCGTTATTGGCGAGAGCATGTGATCAATGTTTTTACTGAAAAAAGCAACATCATGAAAATCTACTGATGAGCTATCTAATTTTGCTTCCATTCTGATGTCAGTAATGTAATCCGCATAACTCGACCATGAATCGCCATGCATGCTATACTTACCATAAACACTCGTATTTCCAGATTCTAGTGCTAGATTTTCACAAATAATAGCCGTATCAGCAATCATTGTTTTCGCAGAAAGATGTTGAAGTTCAAACCCAGACTTTTCCTTTAAATCAATGTTTTCTATTTGAGCATAAATAGTAGGTCCATCCAAAAACACATCTTGAATCTTAGCATTAAAATCACTCAGGTACAAGTGAGAAAAATCAATTTGATCTTTCGTTTGAAACGCTGCTTTATGGTCATCAAAACGAAATCGTAAATGATTGATTTCTAGATCATCGCAATACAATTTAAACGATACATCAGAAGAGCTAGTGTCTTCAGTTGAAAGCGCATCTAAGATGAAATCAAGATTCATTGAATCACTGTTTTCGATGCGGTACAAATTGAAATAGGCAGAATCAAGCTTGACAGCACTCAAATGAAACGCATTTTGCTCCAATTCTATAGAAGAAATACCCACATCTAAATTGGCCGCATATAACAAGGTGTCGCTTTGTAAATCACGAACCAAAAACTGTTGAATGGCAAGCGTTTTAAACGGTTTGAATGCGATGTAGCCAATACTTACTTCTGCATTCAAAGTCTTTGAAATATAACCTGTTGTCCAATGCACAACCTTGGTTTGAACCGGAGGTAAAATTAATAGTAAGCTCAGGACTATTGGCAGTAAAATAACGAATAGGACAAAATACAAAAGCACGCGCCACGCCTTTTTGATAGTTTTGTCTGATGATTTTTTCTCTTTGTCCAACCCGCCAAAATTACGCTAAACCGTGAAGCCTGTGATTATTTTAGGCATTGAGTCTAGCTGTGATGAAACATCTGCTTCTGTTTTAAGAAATCGGGAGGTTTTGAGCAATAACATTGCCAATCAAACCATCCATGAAAATTATGGTGGAGTGGTTCCAGAATTGGCGTCTAGGGCTCACCAAAGCAACATAGTTCCTGTGGTAAATGCTGCTCTAAAAGAAGCAAATGTTAGCTTGAGCGAAATAGATGCAATAGCATACACGCTTGGTCCTGGGCTCATTGGCGCACTTATGGTTGGCAGTTCGTTTGCCAAAGGCTTAGCCATCAGCAACAACATTCCTCTTATTGAAGCGCATCACATGAAGGCGCACGTTTTGGCTCATTTCATTAAAGCAAATGGGCAAAAAAATCCCGAATTGCCTTTTTTGTGCCTCACAGTAAGTGGCGGTCATACTCAAATTGTTGTGGTTGAAAGTCCAACCAATCAGCGTATAATTGCCGAAACTAGAGACGATGCCGCAGGCGAAGCATTTGATAAAACAGCAAAAATATTAGGTCTGCCCTATCCTGGTGGACCATTAATAGACATATATGCTAAAGAAGGCGATCCAAATAAATATGCCTTTCCATTTGCAGATGTTGGAAAGTTGGAGTTCAGTTTTAGTGGATTAAAAACCGCTGTGCTTTATTTTGTGAGAGATAATTTGAAAACGAATCCAGCATTTATTGAAGAAGAATTGCCTAATTTGTGTGCATCCATTCAAAACAATATTGTGCAAACCTTAATAACGAAGCTCAAAAACGCAGTGGAAGAAACTGGAATCAAGCGCGTTGCAATAGCAGGCGGAGTTTCAGCAAACTCTGCCTTAAGAAGCGCGTTAGGCGAACTCGAGTCTATTGGTTGCGAAACCTTTATTCCAAATTTTGAGTTTTGCACCGATAATGCAGCAATGATTGCTGTTTATGGCCACTATCAATTTCTTGATCAAAATTTCGGTTCATTGGCTGCAGCTCCAAAAGCACGTATTTCATTTTAAACTATGAAAAGCATTGCGTTCATATTGTTTTGTTTAATAGGCTTCTCAAAGGCAGCGAACGCTCAGAACTTTGAAACGGATAAAGCAAAAATTAATGAGCTTCAAGATAAGAAATCATTTTACCTCAAAACGAACCCTTTTGCCATTTTAGCTGGCCCAATTGCGCTTACAGCTGAATACAGATTAGGTATTGAAGCCACAGCAACTCCAAGAATTAGCTACCAAATTTGTGGAGGTTACTTGGATAAAAGCTTTCTCTTCAACCTTACACAAAACGATACTTCAAACGGCTTAAATGCAAAAGATTTTTCTTTTCAAGGGTTTAGAATTCAAGGCCAAGTCCGCTATTATTTCAAAAAATTTGAGGATAAAAAAGATTGGTCCAATAAATTCACCCCTTCTGGCTACTATATCGCAGCTCACGGATCTTATTCCTCTGCTATTTTACGTTTGAAGACCCAAACTTATCCTTACAATAATTATATCAATATCAACGCAAATGTGCTTATCGGATTACAAGCAATGATTGAGCAAAGTTTTGGTATTGATTTTTACACTGGTATTGGCTGGAAACAAAATTCACTAACGTCTGTAGACTATCGATTGCGAAAAACAGCCCTAAACTTAACTGAAAGTGGTTTCTCGCAATATTATGCATCCAACCTTAAAATATCGTTCGGGATGAATTTTACATTTGGTCTTTTCTAAGCAAATTGCAATTAGCTTAGTTACTCATTTATTACACCTTGGCTTTTCATGAAACATTTAGACTTAACTTATCTTCTTGAAAATGTTACTGACGACATTGATTTTATAAAACACTTATTATCTGTGTTTTTAAACTCACTCGAAGGAGATCTTGAGTCTCTTAACTCTTCTATCCATCAAAGAGACCATGGCAGAATAAAGCGCGCGGCCCACAAAGTCAAATCCAGTTTCAGAAGTTTAGGAATGGATTTGATGACCAATAGACTTCAAGAAATTGAGGATATGGGTCATAATAATTTTGATATCAGAGTGATCGATGTAAGATATGCTGACTTTAAAAGAGATTTACCCGCGGTTATAAAGGAAGTCAACGACTATATTAGAAATTGAGTTATCTCTATTTACGGAGGCTAATAGCATCGATAAAATTATTTGTAAATCGCTGAGCTAGGTCAAAATCTTCAGGTGTGTCTGTTGTATGAGTTACGCTTTCCTTTTTTAGATCTATCGCATCATCTCCTAAATAAAAGAGTTGATTCCAGTCTATATCTATGTGCAATGTATCTCGTTCAAAATCATTGATTTCGAGATCAAATTCAAAATTTAGATTTGATCTGTACAAAGAATCTAAACCTGTATGAAATAATACATTATAAATTAAATTCTCTCCTCCCGTAGTGTCTGCTTTTGCCTCTAAAATGATAAACCGATACATGGTTGCCCAAGTCCAATGCATGAACGTATAAGTACTTAAAGGATGAGCATTTTCATAAAGAGTGGGATCTGCAGCATTTAAATTTGGGGGCAATCCAACACCAAAACTTAATTTCTTGTAGTTGCCTGCTTCTATGTAAAACTTAGGCGATTTTCCCCACTGTACATTATTTCTAATAGTATCAATTGGTTCAAAATCAACAAACTCAACTTCTGAAATAGTGGAAACAGAACCATCTGCTTTGGTAAGCTGAATATTAGCGATAAAGAAACGTAAAGCGATTAGATTCATGTTGAATCCTTCTTGATCAATGAAACGCTGATCTAATGCTATTTCCTCTCCATTTTGAATAACATGAAAATCCAACACCAAAGTCGGCTTTATCGGATATAGTTCAAACTCTGGCACAGTGTTTTTACAACCCGAAACAGAGACAAATGCAAACAGAAATAATATGTATCTAATTTGCTGTAAATGCATGCTGACAGTTGTCTGCGATTTTAGTTGCTACTTGAAGATTATCAAATGTATGAGTGGATAATTCCGACTTAAAATCAATGTTTTCTAAGATCTTTTGCAGGTCTACTTGTATGGTGTAGTTAAGCTTATTTTGAGTGCGAGTTGGTGCTGTACCTAGAGTCACAGTTCGTAATAAATCGTTTAAGCCAATGTGATATTCAAACACAGCATTTCCGCTACCATCAGCCGCTGCCGAAGTGTCAACAATTCCTCTGATTGAGGTGAAGATATAGCCGGTAGTCCACCCCCAATACATGTTTGGTGATTGAGGTGCTAACGGACCTTCTGTAATTGTAGTTGGATCAAGTGTATCGTTTCTTTCAGTATTTATACCTATGTTAAATGCGATACTATCTATGTTATCGGTTGGCAAATAAAGAGAAGTGAATACTTTGTTAGTATCAAGTAACAGCATTACATCATTCTCAAGAATAGTCTTATTTACACCTTCAAAAAGGGCTATTTCAGACAAATACATTCCAAAATATTCAAATGAAATAGTTCGTCCGTCTTCGGTCACAAACTCTTGGCTTGCTCTTAGGTTTACTTCTTCGTCACCATACATTACTTTGTAGTCAATGTTAAGTTGCATTGGTTCCCAAACACAATTTACCTCTGATGTGCCTTGAGGATCGTAGTTAAAAGCGAATGGTTTGTTGCACCCATCGCGTTTACAACCATTAACAAGTAGCAAGACAACGGGAATTAGAATGCTGAGTCTTTTCATAATATAAAGTGAATGTTTAACAGACGTAACTTTTAGGATATTTGGTTGTTCAAATAAAAGCTAAATTAAAGCTGTTAAACCAACGTTAAAAGGACTTTTATCACAATCGATTTTTGAATTGTTTTGGCAAAGAATCTTACGACAATTATGAGAAGATATTATTTTACGCTATTGATCTTAGCTGCAGCCTTTAACCTAAAGGCTCAAGAACCTATCAGAAACTATTCATATACTTTCAAAATTGCTAATCTCCCCGATAGCATAGACAGTATTGCCTTCATGGCAAACTACTATGGAAACAAACAGTATTATTTTGATACAGCAGCCTTTGAACCAGGCGGAATAATTCGCTTTAAGGGCGACAGCCTCATGGGAGGCATCTACTCGATCATACTTCAAGATAAAAAGTCTTATTTCGAATTTGTAGTAAACGAGCCAAAGATTGAAATGGAAACCGTTGCTGGAAACCTTGTGAAAGGGATGAAAGTAAAAACATCCGTTGAAAACAAAAACTTCTACGAGTACTTAACGTTCATCGAAACAAAATCCTCAAAAGCAGAAGGTCTTAAGAAGAAACTAGAAAGCGAAAATGAGAAAGAAAAGGAAGCTGCAAAAGAAGAGCTTCAGACTATTGATACAGAGGTAATTGGCTATAAAAAAGAATTCATTCTAAACCATCCAGACTTATTTATTTCTAAAGTATTCAAGGCTTCAGAAGAACCAGAAGTAGCTGATTATAAAGAGATAGAAAATGAAGAAGAACGAAACAAAAAACGCTACCTCGAGTTCAAAAAGGTGTATTTAGAAAATGTAGATTTTGGTGATGAACGTTTGCTAAGAACTCCTGTGCTTCACAACAAATTCATATACTATCTTACTAAGCTTACTCCTCAAAATCCTGATAGTATTAATGCTACTGCAGATTTGTTGGCAGAAATGGCTCGACCAAGCAAAGAAGTTTTCAAATATGTGGTACACACTATCACAACCAAATATGAAGATTCTCAAATAATGGGAATGGATGCCGTTTTGGTGCACATGGGTCAAACTTATTACTGCAGCGGCCAAGTTTGGTGGTTGAGTGAGAAGAAAAAGAAAGAATTCTGTGAGCGAATAGAAAAAATGGCTCCGCTCCTGCTCGGAAACAAAGCACCAAACTTGATTTTACAAGATACGGCTAGCAAGTGGTATCAACTTTACAAAATCAACTCTCCTTACACTGTGCTTTATTTCTGGGATAGCGGTTGCGGACACTGTAAAAAAGTAACTCCAAAATTGAAGGAGTTTTACGATGAATATAAAACCAAAGGCGTAGAAGTTTTTGCTGTTGGAACAGAGTTTGAAACAGAGGAATGGAAGGCTTACATCAAAAAGAACCAATTACCTTGGATAAATGTGAGTGATAATCCTGAGTATCCAAGTAATTTTAGAGATTCTTACGATATATTCAGCACTCCAAAAGTGTATTTGCTTGATGCAGATAAAAAGATAATTGCTGCCAAGCTAATGCCTGAACAATTAGGCGAGTTTATCGACCATCAGATGGAAGAAGATTCAAAAAAGACGAAATAAGGGTTTTGGAAAACGAATTTTAAAATCCTCTTTGGCTTGGTTTTTACCAAACCAAACAATCCCAAAAAAGAAGAGATCAAGACTAACACTAACGTCTTGGTCTCTTTTTATTTCTGCCCATGCCTTTTTCATTCCAGCATTGTAATAAATGTCATGAAAAACCAATGCTCCTCCACTATTAACTATAGTCTTTAGAGACTTGTAATACTCAATAGTAGGTTCATAATGGTGATTACCGTCCAAGAAAATGAAATCAAAAGAATCATTGTTTTCATTGAAAAAAGTCTCAAACGTCTGAGCTCTACATTCAACATTAAATAACTCTAAATACTGAAAATGTTTAGCAGCCAAACATTTCAATCCATCGTTAGCATCTATGGTAATCATGCGGCAATCTCGATTTGCACTTGCCATGTATGCGCCCGATTTGCCAATGTTTGTTCCTAGTTCTAGGATAAAATGGGGCTTTAAGTAAGCAACGAATCGACACAAAAGATTGGCTTGAAAATCAAGCATACTGGATGTTTTGGCATAATGACTAATTGGGCGCGTGACTTGCCGGCCGCCATTGCCAAAATCTGCACCTGTGATGAGTTCATCATTGGTTTTAAGCGTCTCAAAAAACAGCTTGATTTCTCTCTCTGGTAAAGGCTTTTGCTTGTAAACACAATCTTCAATCAATGCATAAATAAATGGTGAATGAGTTCCATGTCGGGTTTTAGACGAAAACAAATGGCCAATAAAATCAATTGCTCTTTGCATTTATTTTTTTTGAAGTTGCAAATAACGACAATGCAATTTTGATACATTTGCC
>JANRBI010000176.1:0-26428 GCA_030727625.1 Salibacteraceae bacterium | reverse complement strand
CATTTATTTTTTTTGAAGTTGCAAATAACGACAATGCAATTTTGATACATTTGCCACCCTTACGAAAAATCTTTTTCTAAGATCAAAGTAAAGCCAGCTGTCCCCATATTTCGGGATGTTGGCCTCCTAATTTTGAAGTAAAGCCCAGGTGGCGAAATTGGTAGACGTGCACGCTTGAGGGGCGTGTGAACTAAGTTCATGCGGGTTCGAGTCCCGCCTTGGGCACTGAATAAAAGCCTTGTTAGTAAAACCTAGCAAGGCTTTTTACTTTAGCATATTCTGCTAATGAGAAATTTATCCTAAGATATATTTTCAAGGAAAGTATGAACGTAAATAATAATCATCGGGAAATCCCGCCTTGGCCATTGGATCAAAGCTGCTTGAATAAGCGTTTAACCCGTCTTTTTTTACTTTGAATCATCTAGAAATAGAAACTGCTTTCGATTCACTAAAAAGGATTATTCACCTCACCTTCCAATCCATTTCAACATAATCAGCGTCTGTTCTAACATGGAAAAGATTTCAAACTTCTTTGATATACTATTAAATGCCTTAATTCCGGGAGATAAATTTTCTCCATTAGAAAAAGTATTGATAGTCAAAATAGTGCTGCTTTGCTCGCTTTTAATAAAATATCACTAGTCCTACTTATCGGTAATCTTAGCTTTTTGAACAGCTTTAGACAGCTGTTTTAGCAACTTATTAACTTGAGCTTCATCCATTTTAAAACCCAAACCTACTTTTTTTCCCAGATATTCAAAACCCAAAGTTTCTCCACCGATCGTCCAAAAAGCATCATTGTAAATCTTGGCCCAAGTTTTATCATCATAGTTCACCTTTCCAAGGTTCTTGATATTTTCTAGGTCGTAAGAAATGACTCTACCATAATTGCCAAAAGCGCGCTTGTAGTCCAAAAAATTGTTTGATAGCCTTATATGCTCTACTCCCATTCTATTCCAAATAAAAGAGCGCGTAGCATAAAATAGAAAGTAAGCCCAAAAACCCATAAAAACCAAGTAAAAAACTTGCTGATCTTGTGGAACGCCTTTCAAAAAGCTAAGAAGAACAAACATGCCGCAAAACAGCCACACGACAATCCAAATACCTAACGAAACAACTTGCCATTGTTCAATTTTTGGCGAAATAGTAATTAAAGTAGTTTCATCAATTTGCTCTACGCTAACTTTGGAGCCTGATTTGATCATGTTGATATTTTTTAACGTTCAAAGGTCTTATTCTATAACGAATATTCGTTGTTATTTGCGAAAGTCAAAACAAACAAAATGTTGAAACGAAATCTACTTTTTACGCTATTTACACTTTCCTCCTTGCTTGCGACACAAGCACAAGTAGTTAACAGCGATTTTCAAAAGCTGTTTGACTTGTATGCGATGGAAAAATATGAGAAATGCGCTTTTAAGGCGGAATCATACACCCGTAAAGACAAGTACTCTAGAGATGCGGAACCCTATTTATACATGGCATTATGTTTCTACCAGGCGCATGTTCATCCAGAATTATTCACTAATGAGTACCCTGATGCGTTGAAAGATGCATTGAAATACGCTTATAAGTTTCGGAAAAAAGACAAAAATGGCGAGCTTTATGAGTCAAATCGATACTTACTAGACAAGATTAGAGAAGAAGCTTTACAACAAGCGAAATTTTACTTTAATGACGAAGATTACAGAAAAGCATCAAGCGAGTTTGGGAGAATCTTGAAAGTAATGCCTGATGATGTCAACTTAATTTTCATGACAGGCGTGTCAATGATTGAGGCCAAAAACTTAGGTGAAGGTCAAAAATTAGTGACTACAGCGTTGGATAGCTTAAGGACTTTTGAAAAAGAGAATCGCTTTGTGAAGGATGATGTAACGCATGACATGTTGATCAAAGGCGTAATTTCTTATACCAATTATTTAGACGAGAGCAATAAGCTTGAAAGCGCACTCGAAATCATTGCATTGGTAAGAAAGTTGATTGCAGATGATCCACGCATCAAGACTCAATATGCTAAGCTTTACGCAAAAGCACCTGAAGAAGAATAAAAATAGTCATGAGGATTGATATAATTACTTTAATGCCTGCGCTACTCGATGGGCCGTTTGCGCATTCAATAGTAAAGCGTGCTCAAGAAAGAGGACTAGCAGAAGTGCATGTTCATGATTTGAGAAATTATGGGCTTGGCAA
The DNA here is from genome assembly GCA_030727625.1 of Salibacteraceae bacterium. Classification (GTDB taxonomy): domain Bacteria; phylum Bacteroidota; class Bacteroidia; order Flavobacteriales_G; family Salibacteraceae; genus SHAN690. The sequence continues at coordinate 24,238 of JANRBI010000176.1, read as the reverse complement.
GCACAAACAAGTTGACGATACACAATTTGGAGGTGGGGCCGGAATGGTAATGATGATAGAACCTATAGAACGTATAATCAATGAATTGAAATCGAAAAACGAGTACGATGAAGTGATTTTTATGACTCCGGATGGCGAGCAATTCAAGCAATCTATAGCTAACAATCTATCGTTGAAAACTAACCTAATTTTACTTTGTGGCCACTACAAAGGAATTGATGAACGAATCAGAACTCAATTTATCACCAAAGAAGTCTCCATCGGAGACTATGTTCTGAGTGGTGGCGAACTAGCTGCAGCAGTAGTAACTGACGCTGTAATACGTTTAATACCAGGAGTGTTAAATGATGAAACCTCTGCCCTTTCCGACTCTTTTCAAGATGATCTTTTGGCTCCACCCGTATACACCCGACCTGCTGAATATAGAGGATGGACAGTTCCCGAGGTGTTACTGAGTGGAAACTTTAAAGCAATAGATAAATGGCGTCAAGAACAGGCCGAAAGCCGCACAAAATCTAGACGTCCAGATATTTGGAATAAAAAAGATTCTAGCGAAGGATAGTTAATTAATAAAACTTATCTTTGCGGCCCTAATTTTTAAGTGGAATGGCGACAGTAGTAATGCAAGACATCATAAATGAAGTAAATCCAAAGGCTGATTTGCCTCGTTTCAACTCTGGTGACACCATTGCGGTTCACTATAAGATTAAAGAAGGTAACAAAGAAAGAACTCAGATTTTTCAAGGTGTTGTTATTCAGCGCAAAGGAAATGGCTCAACAGAGACATTTACTGTGCGTAAAATGGCTAGTGGAGTTGGTGTAGAAAGAATTTTCCCATCAAACAGTCCTTTCATCGAGAAGTTAGAATTACTTAGAAGAGGTAGAGTTAGAAGAGCTAGAATCTTCTTCTTACGAGATAGAAAAGGTAAGTCTGCTAGAATTCGCGAACGATACAACCGTAAGCAAGCTTAGTTATCTTTTTAAAAATCTTTTAAAAGGCTGTAGTACTCTGTGCTACAGCCTTTTTTTATATCAATAATGTTAAACATTGGTCTATGCACTTACTTTTTACTGAGCACATCCGTATGTATAAATGAAAGATTTTCGGTTAGTTTTTCATTTTTAGGGTTATGAAAAGAAAATCCCCATCAAGTAATTGGCGGGGATTTTTAATTTTCGCGATGATCCGTTCTATTTATGTGGAATAAAAAAGGCGAAGCACAAGCTCCGCCTTCAATAAACCGTTTTACTGCGTATTAATGAGAATGTCCTTCGTGTTCATTGCTTTGCTCATAAACATTACCTATGCCCATGTTATAAAACATGAAAGCCCAATTGTCAGCTTGCTCCTGAATAATCATAGATGTTGGTTTACCAGCACCATGTCCTGCATTTACAGCAATTCTTATTAATACTGGATTTTCACCTTCGTGCGCATCTTGTAATGCAGCAGCAAATTTGAATGAATGCGCTGGCACTACTCTATCGTCATGATCGCCCGTAGTAACCATAGTTGCAGGAAAATGTGTCCCCTTTTTAGCATTATGCACTGGGGAGTAACCCAGTAGATAATTAAACATCTCTCGGCTTTCATCAGAAGTGCCGTAATCATATTTCCAACCAGCACCTGAAGTAAACTGATGATAGCGCAGCATATCTAATACACCTACCGCAGGAAATGCGACTTTCATCAATTCTGGTCTTTGCGTCATTGTAGCGCCAACTAAGAGCCCTCCATTTGAGCCACCAGCTATCGCTAGTTTTTCGGAACTAGTATACTTATTCTCGATCAACCATTCAGCGGCAGCAATAAAGTCATCAAATACGTTTTGCTTTTGCATTTTGGTTCCAGCAGTGTGCCATTTCTCTCCATACTCTCCTCCGCCTCTAAGATTGGCCACAGCATAAACTCCACCATTCTCTAATAAAACTATGTTAGAAGTACTGAAACTAGGCGTCAAGCTAATATTGAAACCTCCATAACCGTAGAGCATTGTTGGATTAGTTCCATCAAGCTTAATTCCTTTTTTGTAGGTAATGATCATCGGTACTTTGGTACCATCCTTTGAAGCATAAAAAACTTGCTTGCTCTCATACTCTTCAGGATTGAATTTCACTCCGCTCTCTTTGTAAAGCTCAGAAGTACCAGAAGAAATATCAAACTTAAAGATGGTTGGAGGATAAACATAAGATGTGAACGTGTAATAAAGCTCTGTGTCTTCAAGTCTTCCGCCAAACCCACCAACACTGCCTATTCCGGGTAATTCAATCTCACGTTCCATGTTACCATCAATGTCAAATTGCTGAACCATAGATGTAGCATCCTTAAGATAGTTTGCAAAAAACTTTCCACCAGCTGCCCCAATTCTTAGCACATTTTCGGTTTCAGGAATTAGCTCTTTCCAATTCTCCATTGCTGGAGATTTTGCGTTCATTGACATTACACGGCCATTTGGCGCTTTATAATTGGTTTCAATAAACAAGATGTCACCCAGGGAATGAATCACATTATAGTCATTATCAAAATTGTCTACCAACTTTACAATTTTAGATGCCGGATTTCTTAAATCTTGCATGTAAAGCTCGTTTCCGGTGGTAGATGTAGCAGCTGTAATGATCAAGAAATTTCCATCTTCGGTAACATCTCCGCCCACGTACCTTCTTGGTGTTTCTTCGCCACCAAAAATCATCTTATCCGTTTTTTGTGGAGTACCTAGTTTGTGATAAAACAATTTGTGAAACTGGGTTAAACCTGAAAGCTCGCTTCCATCTTTTGGTTTGTCATAGCTGCTGTAATAGAGTCCTTCGTTACCTTTCCACGCTAAGCCCGAAAACTTAATATCGATCAATGTATCTTCTATAATCTCTTTACTAGAAGCATTCATTAAAATCACTTTACGCCAATCGCTTCCGCCTTCTGAAATAGCAAAAGCCAATAAACTTCCATCTTCACTAAAGCTTAATCCAGCAAGTGAAGTGGTTCCATCTTCTGAAAATGCATTCGGATCTAAAAAGACTTCTGATTGACCATCTTGTTTTTCACGATAAAGAACATATTGATTTTGCAGTCCATCATTCTTGTAGAAATAAGTGAAATCACCTCTTTTAAATGGTGCTGAATACTTTTCGTAATTCCACAAATCGGTCAGCCTGTCTTTGATTTTATCTCTGAAAGGAATTTTTTGCAAATAGCCGAAAGACACTTCATTTTGAGCGGTAACCCAAGCTTCTGTTTCTGCGCTTCTATCATCTTCTAACCAACGATAAGGATCAGCCACTTTGGTTCCGAAATAATCTTCAACTACCGAAGTGTCTTTTCTGGTTTCAGGATACGTAATGTTCATTTTCTCTGCACTTTCTTGCTTTTGCTGACCTGCACAACCGGCCAAAACTGCGGCAAATAGAATAAGTTTTTTGTTCATCTATTTCTGATTTGTTGCGAAAATAAGATACTGAGCTTAGCTTCAATCTAATACTGTATACCAATTGACACATTTGAGATATATAGTTACTATTGATGCATGAAGCCAATGAAAATGGAAATAGACAAACGTTTTAGAAATAGCGAAACTGGTGGCTATTTCGAGCATTGTTTGGTTTGTCATGAAAACGTGTTGGAAAATGAAAAAGACTATTTCATTGAAAAAATAATCAGGCGAATTAAATCTTTGAATTTAACGGAAGTACTATTTGAATATGCCATTTGTATGGATTGTGCTCAGGACATGCGGAAGAAAATATCTCAACATTCAATGATTCAAATGGAAACCTACTTTAATCAAAATGCCAGACTAAATGAAAGAAATTCAATAGACTTGAAAACTCATCAAACAACGGAAAACTGTCTTTTTACTGGAAAACCAATACCCAATTGTGATGAATTTTCTCTGCACGCACATTGTGAAGGAAAGCAAATGATCGTATCCATATTTCCTTATGCCGTGAGCGATGATGCTATGGATGCTATGAGTGAAATATTATCTGCAGAAACTATGGATGAGCTTGATCGATTTAAGAAAACACATTTTAACGGACCGCCAGAACTTTTCGAGCTTTTAAGTCCTAAAAGACTGCTTCCTTTTTAAATTCAAGAGCCGATTTCTTTTTTCTTCTTCTCGATAAAAAGTAATAATCTCAACTTTTCTATCGGTTTTGAGAAGTATTCATCAAAACCAGCATCCATAAATCTTTCTCGATCTCCTGACATTGCGTAAGCAGTTACAGCGACTATCGGCTTTTTTTGATAACGAGTCTTCCTTAATTCTTTGAGGTAATATACTCCATCTTTTTCCGGATCACCCAAATTGATATCCATCAAAATTAGGTCGTACTCATTTTCAGCACTTAAATTCATGCCTTCCTCTCCATTTTTAGCTATATCAATAGTAAAGTTGGACAGCATCTTTTGAAGTACATAGGCATTAATTGGATCATCTTCTACGTAGAGTATTCTAAAAGCCATGTACCAGTGAAAGTTTTAGGTTAATGAGGTTTTTAACGTTCGGACAAATTAATAGTTACAAATTGCTTTGCCTTCTTCTTAATAATGCGTTGTTCGTAACACATTTGCCATTAAGTTTAGCGCATGAAAAAAGGACTTTTTATTTTTCTTCTTCTTGTCAGTTTTTATGTGTCTAATTCACAAGACTCATCCACTGTTCGCTTTTATGTACGCGGAAGCGAGTCGTTTTATATTCAACTGAATGGTGAACTTCTGCCTACAACTAACATTTATAAACTGGCGGAAGGAGAATATGATGTTGAAATCTGGTCACCACAATACTTGATCCATACGGGCAAATTAGATGTAACAGAAAAGCAAGAAATAAGCTATGTTGCCGAACTTAAGCCCGACCCCAAATATTGGGACTATGTAGTGGCAAAAGAAAATTATAAGCAGAAAGTATTTGCTTACAGAACTTTGCCCATTCTTTTAGTGGGTCTTGGTGGTATAAGTGCACCCATATTTTTATCGAATACAAAAAACAAACATGAAGATTATGTTAAAGCAAATTTCAACACAGTAAATGGTGCACTGTCAGCTTCTACAACGGACGATCTAAAAAGGCAATATCGCAGTTCACAAAGTCTAGCAATAGGAGCTGTAAGCTTTGTTGGCATTGGTGCCCTAGTTTACGTTGCTTTTACTAAAAAAGTGAAAAGCCTTGAAAGACCAACTTACAAACAACAAAATCCATTTACACTCGATTATTTCAATTTGAGTTATAACAATATTCAAAACATTCCTCAGGCCACTTTAAGCCTAAGATTCTAATAATCAATAGAATGAAAAATATAATTATTCTTTCGATAATCGCAATCTCCATTCTTGGTTGCGAAAAAATGCCGAAAGCTTGCATTGCTGTTGAAGATACTGTTGAGGCAGGATCCGAAATAGAATTAACCCATTGCAGCGATAACTACGAATTTATTACTTGGCTTTTTGGAGATTCAACGTACGGGTATATTGGAGATTCGCCAAAACACATTTATAGATCTGAAGGAAAATATTTGTTGGAAATGGAGGCTTTTTCAAAAGGAGCATTTAGGTCCGAAGCAGCTAGCAAGTTAATTACTGCTTCATACAGATACTTAGATTACGTAGAAATTACGGGAAACAGCAACTTTCCTAAGTTCATTGTTAGAATGAGTGGACTCTATTTTCTTTGTCCTGATGCTACAGGAAACTTTACAGAAGAAAATCCCTACTTCGGTCAATACTTCGGAAACGCCACTTTAATTCCAATGTCTCAAAACATCTCACTGAACGGATTCACGGCCAGTGAAGAAGAAGTTCTACTCTTAGAAAAGCGTTTCAACCTTGACTTTGTAAAAGACAATCCAATATTCATTGAAGAAAATGGCTACACCTTGAAAATATATTGGAAATACAAAACTTTATAATCTGGAATTAGAATCTAACCTTCCTAATTAGGGATAAAAAAAGTTCAGTTTTAAATCAAAAAACGGAAATTTAACCTCCAAAGAAGTTTAAATCGGCATTTATCTGTATGAAGTGTTAAGCTGATTTAGGCATACATTGCTGAAGTGTTTTGATATACTGATCAATAAACTCGAGCTTCCGTTTTCTGCGATACTGCAACACCCAGCGTGGATGAGGCACCGGAATAACTTCTTTGAACAATCCTAATTCCTGGCTCAAAGCATTCAAAACTTTGTAGTTCTCACCTTGGCCAATACAAATGGCAACATCACGATTTATGGGCCACGAGAAATTTGCTTGAAGCTCTTTCTTCAATGGTCCAAGCATGTGCTTCTTCCAGTCTTTAAAATCGTAGTAATTGATGTTTTTGTTTTCGAACAAAAAACCCAAGGGATAAGCTGCAGTGACAAAAAATGATTCGAAAAACGATTTTGGTCCGCCAAAAGCAGCAATTACGTCAAAAATGAATTCACTCGATAGTTCTGGTTTCATTTCAAACGGATGATCAATATGCAGGACATTCTTTAACCTAACCGGATCGGTAAACGAGATACCGGTCAAACCAGATCCAAAGCGACCTGGATTTATTCCAAAAAGGAGTGTTCTTTGGTTTGAATCGTTGTAATACTCATTCAGAAAGGTAGAAACCACCTGCATCGTATCCTTGTTTTTATACGGATTCATACAACCATACTCTTTAGGAATAGATGGACATTCTAATTTTTGATAGTACTCGATTAAGGTCGTTTTCCAGATCATAAATGTAGATTCAGAGTCAATAATACAAACTTTAACTCCGAAATATTTCGATGCGAAGTCACAAAAAAAAGCCCAAGAAACTTTCGCTTCTCGGGCCTACCCTAAACCTAACCTATTCTTTTATTTAATCTCAATAACCTTTGCAGGTTGAGGTTTCACTGCTTCTTTTTTTGGAAGCGTAATATTCAACACTCCAGATTCGTAAATAGCATGAATTGCATCTGCTTCAATGGTGTTTTTGGGAAGTGTAAAGCTTCTCTTAAAACTCTGAAAATGATGCTCTTTGCGCGTATAGTTTCGTTTTTCAACCGTTTCTTCTTCGTTTTTCTGATGAGAAATAGTCAATAAATCATTCTCTAAATGAATGCTAAACTCCTCTTTCTTAAATCCTGGAGCTACAACCTCTAGTAAAAATGCATCCTTCGTTTCTTCTACGTTTACCGCTACAGTGCTTGGTTTTGCCACCGAACCTTGCGCCCAATCTTGAAAGATTTCGTCAAACATGATTGGGAATGCGTTAAAGCTGTTTCTTGGGTTTCTTACAATCGTTTTCATCCTATTTTGTGTTTTAAAATTTTTGTTTTTTGATTTCGGATTAGCAATAGACAATTGAAATACCATCCTCTTTTCTCTGCCTTATTTTCAGGTCAACTCAATTTCAAATGACATATTAACCGATTCATTAACAATTGATTGCAGTTTAAAAGCCATAATTTCCGATTCGGATGAAAAAAGATAAATCAGCATCGATTAAGAACTTAATCCAACCATAAAATGTTAGTGCATACTTTATAAATAAGAAGCCAAAGCTTTGGTACTTTTGCAAAAATTTTGATCATGCTGAATACAGTAGAAGAAGCGATAGAAGACATTAGAAACGGGAAAGTGGTAATAGTGGTGGATGATGAAGACCGTGAAAATGAAGGCGACTTTATTGCGGCAGCTGATCATATTACTCCTGAGATTATCAACTTCATGGCTACGCATGGTCGAGGTTTAATTTGTACTGCACTAGTAGAAGATCGTTGTGATGAACTAGGCCTAGACCTCATGGTTCAGCGCAATACAGCTTTGCACGAAACTCCTTTTACTGTTTCTGTTGATTTGATCGGCAGAGGCGTTACAACAGGTATCAGCGCAAGCGATAGAGCAATCACAATAAAAGCATTGATTGATCCAGCAACAAAACCTGAAGAATTGGGTAAGCCTGGACACATTTTCCCTTTACGTGCCCGCAGAGGTGGCGTTTTAAGGAGAACTGGACACACAGAAGCAACGATCGATTTAGCGCGCTTAGCTGGTTTAGAACCTGCAGGTGTTTTGGTTGAAATTATGAACGAAGATGGCACTATGGCTCGTTTGCCTCAGTTGCTTGAAATTGCAAAGAAATTCAACCTGAAAATTACTTCTATAGAAGCATTGGTAGCTTATAGAATGAAGCATGAAAGCATTATTGATAAAGGCGTTACTGTTAATTTACCGACTGAATATGGTGATTTTAAGTTGCATGCTTATACACAAACCACAACTGGCGAAGAGCACGTAGCACTTTCGAAAGGTACTTGGGATAAGGATGAAGAAGTGCTTGTTAGAGTGCATTCATCTTGTGTGACAGGAGATATTTTCGGTTCAAGCCGATGTGATTGTGGTCCACAATTGCACGAAGCGATGAAGAAAATTGAAGCCGCTGGAAAAGGAGTAATCGTTTACATGCAGCAAGAAGGACGCGGTATTGGTCTGATGAACAAGCTCAAAGCATATAAGCTTCAAGAAGAAGGATTTGATACGGTAGAGGCAAACATTAAGCTCGGCTTTAAAATGGATGAGCGTGACTATGGTGTTGGAGCGCAAATTTTGAATGACCTTGGAGTGCGCAAGATGAAATTGATGAGCAATAATCCAAAAAAACGTACCGGTTTAATCGGATATGGATTAGAGATTGTGGATGTAATTCCGTTAGAAATACCTACCAATCTTCACAATCATTTTTACATGCAAACTAAGAAAGATAAAATGGGCCACACCCTGAAGTTGGACGCTAAAGATTAAGCCTTAACCTTGGCTTAATTAATCTTTTGAATTTTCATCAAACTTCGGCAACATCTAGTTGTTGTTTCAAGCGGACTTTCGCTAGATGACAATGGGATTACCAGATTTAGACAAAACATATTGGGAAGGACGCTATCAAGATGGCGCCACGGGATGGGATATTGGTAATACCTCTACACCACTTCAAGAGTATTTTGATCAACTATCAAATAAGTCTACCAAGATTTTAATTCCAGGTTGTGGTCGTGCTTGGGAAGGTGAATATTTGCACAACGCTGGTTTTGAAAACGTTTTTTTGATCGATTTAGCACCGAGTGCTATAGAAGCCTTTTTAATAAGAGTGCCTACTTTTCCTGAAGATCACTTGATTTTGGGTGATTTTTTTCAGCTAAGAATGAATTTTGATATGATTGTTGAACAGACTTTTTTCTGTGCGATAAATCCTGCATTACGGAGACAATATGTGACTCAAACTTGGAATTTATTAAATGAAAACGGCAAGTTGGTTGGCTTGCTGTTCGATGAAGATTTTGGGAATGATCATCCTCCATTTGGAGGTTCAAAAAAAGAATACCTACAATATTTTGAGCCTTGGTTTAGGGTAAAGTATTTTGATATTGCTTACAATAGCATTAAGCCCCGTCAAAACAAGGAAATCTTCATGAATTTGTCAAAACGCTAAGCTTCGTTTGATTTTGCATTTACCAGTGGTTTTTTCACTTCAAAAGGTTCTACCCAAATACTTTGATCGCTAAAATCAAATCCAAGATTGATTTGAGCTTCAATGCTTTCACCTGTTTTTAAATCAATCATTTCTTGAAATGGCAATCCGTTATTGCCTCGGTAGTAAGTAAACAGGGTTGGTTTAAACAAGCCCAATGAATCTGTTTGCAGTGTTAAACTGATATCTAAACCTTCAGCTTTCCATTCTTGATTCACCTGAATGAAAAAATTCGGTTTAAACCCTCTTAGCACTCCGTCATCATTAAACACTTGTTCACCAATACTTACCGAATAAGGTATCAACTGAATTTGAGTTCCATTTTTTGACGCCTTGCATTCAATTTCCAAAAAAGTAGTGCGCTCTTTCTTGAAACTATTATCGATTACAGTGTCCGAAAATTCACCTGTAAGCAAATTTTCAACCTGCACACTATCAAGCTGTTCTAAAGCATCGTAAAGCTCTTTTGGAGAAACCGTGTCATCTGTTTTTTCGCTAAGTGCATTAGGTAAATACACTTTTACATCCCCACTAAATGCAAGGTCAAAAAGTTGATCTACAAAAGCTTGATAATCTCCTTTTTCGGTTTTATCGACCAAGACGATCTCTTCTACTCCATTTTCTATTGTGTCAGAAAGAAATGTCAACTTCAGCTCAGCCTGCCAATCTTGTGGACGATGGGCTTCGTCAATAAATCCTTTTTTAGGATCGCTGCTACAAGACAAAACGATGAATGATAGAATAATGATGGCGCTATTTTTAAGCATGTTTCCAAATAATAAGAGTAATGTTTTCATTAGAAATCTGATCTGATTTCCAAAGGTTGAGTTCATTAATTACTTCATCCATTTTTTCTTTCGCTGAAGTCGATTTCAACTCTTTTAGCAATTTCACAAACTGCAGAGAAGAAAATGTTTTTGAGTTGTCTTTATTCATCATTTCAAAAAGTCCGGATGTAGCTGCAAAAATCACTTTCGTTTTATCAATTTGAAGCAGGTGAAACAATCTTATCTTATCATTTACCCCCCTTTCTACAGCCATCAATTCCAATACGTTATCTTGATCTTGAATAAAAATGGACATGATGTTTTGATGATAAAATTTGAGTCCATTTACTTCCAAGCAAAGCAGCCACTCGATGCCTTTAAACTTTTTCAGAGACTTGATTGAATCTTTGGCTGCTTGGTCAAAGGCATTTAAAATGATTTCTGGATCATTAAAATCGTTCGATTCTAAAAAAGAAATGATTTGATAGAATCTTGATTTTATGGCTTGTATCAACAACACCGAAGCTGCGCCCGAAAGACTTGTATTCAGTAAGCCAACTAATCTAAAATGAGAATGCTTAATGTCTATGAAGTGATCTGATCTATAAACTGAATCATGAAACTGAACAACTGCCAACTCGTTAAATAGGTCTTTTGCAACTAATTGAACTTGCTCTTTGTCACGATATATCTCTGAAATAAGCTTTTGATCTTGCTTTTCAATAGATATCAACTCACCTAACTCTTGATTTATCTCTATTAACATTTGCTCCTTATGCTCGAGTTTCTCGCTTAGTTTGTTTTTTTCCTCGATCAATTTTACAGCGCGATACCTATCCATAAAAAAGATGATCATCACAGAAGTGAAAAACAACAAGGTGTAAAACCACCACGATCTATAAAATGGTGGCGTAATTACAAAACTCAACTTCAAAGGACTCATATTGCATTGTCCGTTGTTGTTACATGCAACCAATTCAAAATTGTAAAAACCAGGAGGTAGAGAAAAATACTCAATTGGTGCATTAGAAGTGGCTGTCTTCCAATTGTTATGAATCCCTGATAAACGATACTTGTAGGTGTTTTTTGAAGGATTGACCAAAGAAATTCCATTGAATACAATTCTCAGATCGTTTTCAGTGGTTCGCACTTCATCCTCTAAGTTGAGTAAATTTTCGCTTCCAAGGTTTGCCGATTTCAATTGGATAATTGGCTCAACCATATTAGCTGTATTGGCTGTTGGATTAAATTTCAATAAGCCCATTAATGTCCCCATCCATACGCTGCCATCATCGGCAACTTCTATGGCACCCGGATTTACTTCCAGCCCCATAAAACCTTCATCTACACCAAAATGCTGAAAATCTTTGTATTGAATTCGATACAAATCCAGCCCCCAATTGTGCCCTATCCAAACGTTACCATGTTGATCAATATCAATAGCAAAAGTGGTATTGCTATTGAGCCCATTTGATCTGTTTAAATTATGAAAAGTGTCTCCTTTACAGAAAAACAAACCCTGATCATAGCTAGCTAACCAAACATTTCCTTGCGGGTCAAATGCTGCATCTTGAATCACTTTGGAAGTTATCCCCAACTCTTCATTAAATTGTTTGAAGCGTCCATTTCTGAGCACGGTAACATATCCACCTAAAAATGTAATCCACGTTTCTTTCGAAGACTTCAAATGATAAATACCATTTACTTTTTGACCGCCAAGTCCATTGTTTTGATCATAGTGAGTAACGATTTGGCCATTTTCCAAAACATAAATGCCATCATCGGTACCCACCCAAATTTGAGAACCAATTTTCTCCATACAACGCGCAAAAGCAGTGATATTCACAAACTCTTCTATTGCATTGGAGCCTTTGCTATACTTCAATAATTTACCTTCCTCATCCACCACATAGGTGCTATTTGATGGCGAATCCAATAAAAGCTTACGCGGCTCAGCTTTGCTTAAGTTTGAAATTCGTACTAAAGCCTTATTAGCACCAAGAATCGAAGAGGAAAATACACCGTCCCCAGTTGCTGTAATCACCTCGTTATCAAAAAGCTTAAAATCCCAAATCAAACTGTTTGTAGAGTTTTTACTAAAGTCAAAAAATGTAAAAGAACCACCCAAGTATTGGTCGAGCCCTGCGGCAGTTGCCACCCAAAGTATTTGTTCCCTGTCTACAAAAACAGAACGCACTTGGTTATAGCTCAAGCCATTCGTGCGTTTGATGTTTATGATCTCATTCGTTTTGTAATCAAAACTGAAGGCTCCATTAGCCATTGTGCCGCACCATACCAATTGCTTGTCACTAGAAACAGAGGTAATCTCAAAATTCTCCGTTCCTTGCACTAATTGCAAATCATCCCATTTTCCTGCTACTAAACCAGCATTAGTTCCTACCAACCAATAGCCGTTTACATGTTTTTTAATGGTTTGAATTTTAACGTTAGTTAGTTGGGCAACCTGCTTCCATTTGAGCGCTTTGGTTCCAGTTTCCGATTCAAAAACCAGGTTTTCACCAAAAGCATAAAGCTTCCCATTTTCTTGAACAATACCCTTAATCGAAGGATTTGAACCGCCTGTGGCAAGCACTTCTTGCTCAACCACTCCATCTTTAAACCTAAACAATGCACCAGCCGATGTGGTAAGCAAAAGCTCATTATTCCCAAGATTTACGATACTTTGAATTGAATTAAAGTTGAGTGATTCTTGCAACACAAATCGTTCTACGTTCTTATCTCGAAGGTTATAGCGCGTCATGTTTCCTGCCCAATGGCCCAACCAAACCGTATTTCCATCAACATAAACGGTAGATATGGCGTTCTCGGCCAAGCCTTCGTTTACGGTTACTTGTGTAAATGCTTGTCCATCATACACTACCAAACCAGCAAGCGTGCCTACAAGCAATTCACCCGTAGATGCCTGATTTAATGTTTCTATTCGAGAAGGAAAAACATTCTTTTCGATGCCAAAATGCTTGAAACTATAGGTTTGAGCCTGAGAATTAGAGCTCAAAACGAGTAAAGCATGCAGAAGGAAACTTATCTTAAAAAACTGATTTTTTCTCCAACTCATACTCGTTCTTAGTAATTTCTTTTCCATTAAAATAATAGTAATCAGCAGTAAACAGCAGCCAATTATAAGTGGTGTGAACAAGCGTCAGTGTCTCGCCATTGCGCTCATAAATCAAATAGTTTTCGGTATAAAAAGTAGATTGCTCGGTGGTGTTTTTAACAACATTAACCTTCGCTGGCAATGAATGCTTTTTCTCGACCAAGCCTGCAGAAGCTGCCAACATCTCCGCATCACGTTGCCTTTCTATACGCATGTTTGTGCATGCTTCTTGAATTCTCTTTTGCTCAAAGTAAGCCTCTGCTTTACTCTGTTTATTTAGGTTTTGATGGTCTTGCTGTGTAAATTCCTTCTGTTCTGATTGCGCGTTTTCCTTAGACAATTTATCCCTTGCCGACTGTAACTCTTCAGCTTTTGCCTTCGCTACCACTTCAGAAACCGCAGCTTGTTTAGCAACTTGAACCTGATTAGCTGTCTTTTTTTCGAGCGATTTCTCCGCCTTTGCTTCATTTACGGTCACCGAGACATCGTCATTTAACTTTGTTAGTTCATCCTTCACTTGAGCTGGCTCAACACCGTCTACTAATTTCTGAGCAGCAATGATTTTATATTCTTTTATAAGCTTAATAACCGATTGGTTCGGCTCAAATCCAAAGGTTTCGTCTCCTTCTCCTGTCATTCCGATAATACCAAATACATCGAGCATTTTACTGCTGTATTTCACTTCCTTAAAATGAGGGAACAGCTCAATATTGAACGGCACATCATACGTTCGGTTGGTCAATTGATCTTCATCTTGAGGCCTTGTATCTACTGACAATTTTAACGGCAAACACTTATCTGCCTTGAAAACGAGCTCAGTAACACAATGAAAAGGTAATTCAAGACTGTATTTGCCTTTGTAATTGGCCACCACATCTGGCGATCGAGTTCCATTGATGTATTTTTCGATAACTACATGCTGATCTGAAAACTCAGGATGCGTAATTTGACCATGCATTAATACCTGCGCTTTGGCTGCAAATGCCAACATCAAAAACGATAAGAATAAAAAGCAGGATTTTGAAGTCATATAATGCGGCTAAAATTAATAAAGTGAATCAAGCGCCAAGCTAATCTCAATTCATTTCTACTTTTGACCAACTTAAATCGTTTCAATGAAAACCACGATTCTCAATAAAACCCAAATTGAACGCATCTTAAAGCGTATTGCATATCAAATTGTAGAGCAGTGTTTCGAAGAAAAATCAATCATCTTGGTTGGCGTAAAGCCTCGTGGTGTTTGGGTTGCAGAGCAATTAAAAGCTTCGCTAAACGAGATTTCGAAAATAGAAGTTGAACTGGTTTTTGTTACAGCCGAAATTCAAGATGACTTTGAAAAGGAACAACCATCTATCGCAAATAATTGTATCATTTTGGTAGATGATATCTTGAATTCTGGCACAACAATGATGTTGGCAGCCTCAAGATTGGCATTAAAGCGTCCTTCTCGCCTACTTACCGCATGCTTGGTAGATCGAAAACATCGCAAATTTCCTATTCAAAGTGATTTTACCGGTTTGAGTTTGGCGACAACTATTCAAGAACATTTGACACTTGACATAGAAGCCGGACCGATCATCTATATGAATTAAACCAAGCTTCAATTTCAACAGCCAGCTGCTTTACATCAACATTTAGCGCTTGTGCAGAAAGGTGTGCTTTCGAGTAAAAAATAGTTCTCTCTTTCAAGGTATTTTCAAGCGCATTTTCCAATGCATCATCTGTTTCGAATACAGCCAAAAGCGGCCTTTTCTGCTTGGCTTGTTTCAAACGTGACACCAGCATTTTTGCGTTCGCTTCTAAGTAAATACAGCAACCGTTCTCAAGCATTTTTTCCGCATTTCCATAAAAACATGGTGTGCCTCCACCCGCAGCTATCACCGCGTTCATAGCCAAATTCTGATTAAGAACTTGTTGCTCAATGGTTCTGAAATAATCTTCTCCCTTTGATTCAAAAATAGCGGCAACACTCTTATTTTCAAGCCTTTCAATCTGTTTATCAAGATCAATAAATTCAATCCCTAAAACGTTGGCCAATGCCTTGCCCGTGGTAGATTTTCCTACACCTGGCATTCCCCATAAAAAGATTGTTTTGTTGGCTTTCATTTTTGTGGTTTGATCAACTCAACTGATGCACAAAGAAATCAATGTTTACCAACACTAACGAAACACTTAAAATGATTTTCATAAACTAGCCTACACATCTCTTTAAGAAGTTCACATTGCGTACACTTGCATGCATTTTTTGAATAGCTGTTTTGAACCAAACGAAAAGCCTTCCCAAAGTAAAGGTGGCCATAGCGCTGCTCACCTATAACAATAGAGACTTATTAGAGCAGTTTCTTCCTGGAATCATTGCCACTACTCCAACCACAGGCGAATACGGTATTTTCGTTATCGACAACGCTTCCACAGACGATACACAAGATTATTTGAAGCAATTTGCTTCAAAAATCAACATCATTAAAGTTCCGGTAAACAAAGGTTTTACCAATGGCTACAAGGTTGGTTTAGGTCAAATAGATGCGGATCTTTTTTGCATGATTAGTTCTGATGTGCAAATCAGTGAAAACTGGCTTGAACCTGTAATCGAGCTTTTTGACAAAGACTCGAAAGTGGGTGTGGTTCAACCAAAAATCAAAGCTTTTCATAGACGAAACGAGTTTGAATATGCCGGTGCAGCGGGTGGATTCATTGACAAAGATGGCTACCCATTTTGTAGAGGTCGTATTTTCTACACGCTTGAAGAAGACCATGGTCAGTACGAAGAAAACATGGAGATTTTCTGGGCATCAGGCGCTTGCTTTTTTGTAAGAGCAGATCTGTACTTCGAAAGCGGTGGATTAGATGACGATTTCTTTGCTCACATGGAAGAAATAGACCTTTGTTGGCGATTGAAAAATCGTGGTTACAAAATCATGGCTTGCCCCAAAAGCGAAGTTTACCACATGGGTGGCGCAGTAATAGCTTACGGAAGTCCACAAAAAGTATACAGGAATCATCGTAACAACCTGATTATGATGATGAAAAACTACCCAAAAGAGGTTGTTTTTAATAAAATTTTCCTGCGCTTATTTATGGATGCCTTGGCTTTTGCCAATATGATTATTCGAGGACAAATTCGTCCTTCATTCAGCATTGTTTCTGCGCATTGGAACTTCTTTTTCAATCTTCCTAAATGGATTAAAAAACGCAGAGAAACACAGGCTTGGGTTGTCAAACACTGTAAAACTGGCGTTTATCCAAAAAGTATTGTGAAAGAATATTTTATCGGTGGAAAAAAGAAGTTTTCAGATTTGGAATGGTAAAGACGCTGAACTAGCCTCGCAATCTCCTTTTCGCTTCACATTCTCGTTAATAAATCTTCATATCTACATTCTAAAGTAAGGTTTGTAATTGAGGCGACTATATTTGCCAAAACACATAACAAACCCTTATGAAGGTTGTAATTTTTGCGGGTGGAAAAGGCACTCGAATCAGTGAAGAATCTCACCTAAAGCCAAAGCCAATGATTGAAGTTGGCGGAAAACCTATTCTTTGGCACATCATGAAATTGTATGCTTCTTATGGGCACAACGAATTCATTATTTGCTTGGGTTATAAAGGCTATGTGATTAAAGAATACTTCTACCACTATTTCTTGCACAATGCAGATATGACCATTGATTTGAGCAATAATCAAATGGAGATTCATAATAGTAATGCTGAGAATTTTAAAGTGACTTTGGTTGATACAGGTTTAGAAACCATGACCGCTGGCCGTTTAAAACGTGTGAAAGAATACGTTGGAAACGAGCGATTTATGCTTACTTATGGCGATGGTGTTTGTGATATAGATATGCATCACCAGCTGCAATACCATGAAGAAAAAGGCGGTATTTGTACCATGAGCATTGTTCAGCCAGCCAGCCGATTTGGAATGATCGAACTTGACGAAAACAACACGGTTAAACAATTTGCCGAAAAGCCAACTACCCATGATACTTGGATTAACGGTGGTTTTTTCATCTGTGAACCAGAAACCTTTGATTATTTACCTGAAGCAGCAGACGATATTATGTGGGAACGCTACCCACTCGAAAAACTGACCGAAGTCGGAAAGCTTATAGCCTACAGACATGACGGTTTTTGGAAATGCATGGATACCATGCGTGACAACGAAGACTTGAACAGACTTTGGGAAGAAAATCCAATTTGGAAAAACTGGTAGACCTGGATGAATTACGACTTACACAAAACGTTTCAAGGCAAGCGCGTTTTCTTAACAGGCCACACAGGCTTTAAAGGTTCGTGGTTGTTACTAATCTTAAAGCAACTAGGAGCCGAAGTAAAAGGATTCTCACTCGCTCCGAAAAACGAATTCGATCTTTTTTATCAGATCAAAGGCGCAACACTTTGCCAATCGGTAATTGGAGACATAAGAGACCGAGAAATAATCAAGCGAGAAATCCTTGATTTTCAACCTGATTTCGTGTTTCATTTAGCAGCACAAGCGCTGGTAATTGATTCGTATATCAATCCTGTGGAGACTTATGAAACCAACGTAATGGGCTCTATTTATATAATGGATGCTTTGCGCCAAATGAATAAAGCATGCACTACCGTGATGATTACCACAGATAAGGTGTATGAGAATTTTGAAACCACTGATCCTTATCCTGAAGATGCGCGCATTGGCGGCTACGATCCTTACAGCAACTCAAAAGCGTGCAACGAATTAGCCATTGGTTCATATAGAAACTGCTTTTTTAATCCAGAAAAATACAATGAACACCATCAAGCCATCGCTAGCGCGCGAAGTGGTAACGTAATTGGTGGTGGCGATTGGAGCGCAAATAGATTGGTTCCAGACATAGCCAGAGCATTACGAGCAAATGAAGCAGTAAATATTCGCAACCCACTTTCGGTGCGCCCTTGGCAGCATGTGCTTGACCCGTTGAACGGATATTTAATGTTAGCTGCGGCTCTTGCCGAAAATCCAACAGGATTAGCCGAAGGTTTCAATTTTGGACCGCGTACCAATGATGAACGTACCGTGATCGATATGGTGAAGCTTTCCATTGAAAATTGGGGCTCGGGTAGTTTTGAAACGCCCGAAATTATTGGAAAACCTCATGAAGCTGGTCTTTTAAAGCTAGCGATTGATAAAGCAAAACAAAAGCTTGATTGGGAACCAAAATTTGATTCTGCGGAAGCGGTAAAATGGACCATGGACTGGTACAAAAACAGTGATGCTGATCCTTTAGCATTCACTCAAAACCAAATTGAGACCTTTTTTGGATTATGAAAAGATTCAGAGAAACCAATATAAAAGGCGTGTTTGAAATTGAGATGTTTCATGCAGGTGACGAACGCGGCATGTTTGTGAAGCCGTATCATAAAGCCACGCTCGAAAAACTGGGTTTGATAAGCGAGTTTCAAGAGAGTTTTTACTCTACCAATCAAAGTGGAGTAATAAGAGGAATGCACTTTCAACATCCACCACACGATCATGCAAAATTGGTGTATTGCTCAAGCGGAAAGCTAATAGATGTAATTCTTGATATAAGAGTTGGATCACCGACATACGGCCAATTTGCAACCATAGAACTAGGTGGCGAAAAATACAACGCAGTATATATGCCCAGCGGCATGGCACACGGATTTGCAGTGTTAGAAGACAATACTTGCATGGTTTATCTTACCTCAACCATGCATGCTCCAAGTGCAGATGATGGAGTAAGAATAGACAGTTTTGGATATGACTGGCCTATAAAAATGCCAATTACAAGCGAAAGAGACAATCAATTTTCAACGTTAGATGAACTTCAAAGTCCGTTTATTTATCAAAGCTAGCAGCTTAATCGGGCTGTTTCTGTTGGTTTTCCACTTCAGTGGATTTGCTCAGCGCAACTGGCCAACATTGAGCAACGAAGCCGAAATTTCGCTGCTTACTTGTAGTCCAGGAGCAGAAGTTTATTCGCTTTTTGGCCATAGTGCCATGCGTGTTTCTGATCCTGAAAACGACTTTGACCTCGTTTTCAATTACGGAACCTTTTCATTTGACGAAAACTTCACCTACAATTTTGCCATGGGCAAGCTCAACTACAGGCTTGGCCTTGAATCATTCGACAATGGTCGGCACAGTTTTGTAGGCGCTTACGCAGAAGATGGCCGCGGAGTAATTGAACAAATCCTAAACCTCGATTCAGCTCAAAAACAACAGCTTTTTGATTTTTTAAACTTCAATGCGCTGCCAGAAAACAGGGAATATCTCTATGATTTTTTCTACGATAATTGCTCGTCTCGCATCCGTGATATTGTAGAAGAAAATACAGGCGCAAACGTTGAGTTTACTGATCTTAAACAAGGGAGCAAACTCACCTTCAGAGACATTATTGACGTATATGGTATTTACGGTCCTTGGATAGAATTTGGTATTGACCTCGGCCTTGGTTTGCCAAGCGATAAAGTGCTAACCAGCGAAGAATACATGTTTCTGCCTGATTTTTTAATGGAAGCTTTTGATGCAGCCACTATCAACGGAAAACCATTGGTAAAAGAAACGATCATTTTACACGAAGCAGAAAATAGAACAGCACCTTTTAGTTTGACCAACCCTACTCCACTGGCTTGGCTGCTATTGGGCCTTGTAGCTATTTTCAGTGCAATAGAATGGCGAAAGAAAACACTTTTTAGAGCAGTAGATATTCTGTTTCTTTTGGTTTTTGGTGCCGTGGGAGCTTTGGTGTTTTTTCTTTGGTTTATAACCGATCACACTGCTACCGCCAACAACTTAAACATACTTTGGGCTTGGCCAACACACTTGCTTGCACTCGGTTTTATGTGGTTCGAAAAGCCAAGAAGGTATTATTTCATGGCTTATGGAGCCGTGTGTTTGTTTGTCGCTCTTTTCTTTTGGCTGCTTCCACAAGGATTTTATCCAGCCATATTTCCTTTGGCACTGATTGGCGTTCTAAGGAGTATCTCAAATATTCGCTTTAAGCGCCATTAACTGCGCCACTTCACACGCACAAAGCTTCCTGTTTTTTGAACCGAATCTGGCAGAGAATCCACTATTGATTGTCTGAGTTTTTCTAAAACGGCATCTCGCGTGAAGCTTGCATGCACCACCAAGCTTACTTCGCGCACTGGCTGTGGTTCTACAAATCGTCTTACATATTCTTGATCATTTTTATGATCAATGGCCAACTCAGGAATTAAAGTGAAGCCGAAGTTGTTCTTCACCATGTTTTTGAGCGTTTCTATCGAACCACTTTCAAACGTCAAATTCTCAAAAGCTTCTTCTTCGCGCTTGTCGCAAATATTCAGCACTTGATTTCGGAAGCAATGCCCTTGATTGAGCAACCAAAGTCCTTTCTTCTCAATGTCTTCAGGTTTAATCTTCTGTTTTTCATGTAATTCATGTCCCAATGAAGTATAAACCACAAATGGCTCGTTGAATAGTGACACTTCTCTGATGTTTGCATCATCTATAGGAGTTACGATCAACCCAATATCAATCTTACCTTCTTTGATGGCTTGAATCATATGCTCAGATTGCATTTCAAAAATTTCAAACTTCACTTGCGTGAATTCGGTCATGAAACTTTGCAAAAACAACGGCAATACATAAGGAGCCAAGGTTGGGATTACCGCCAATCTGTAGCTACCTTCAATACTCGTTTTATCATCAGAAATCATGGCTTTAAGCGAATCCATTTGAACAATGATTTCTCTTGCTTTTGCGATGATGTCAACACCTAAAGCAGTGGGTTGAATAGGTTTTTTACTTCTATCAAAAATTTGAACACCAATTTCATCTTCCAGTTTCCTCACTTGGAGTGTAAGCGTAGGTTGAGCGACAAAGCAGCTATCGGCCGCTTTCACAAAATGACGGTGCGTATCAAGCGCAACCACGTATTGAAGTTGTTGGATGGTCATATTTAAAAAAACTATACTAGCGGCAAACGTATTTAAATAATAGAAGAATTTCTATCGATAAAAAAGAAATTAAACAGTTGATATTATAGACCTTGCAACCCATATGAGAACATTGATTTTAGGTGCTTCAGGTTTAGTTGGTGGTAACTGTTTGAATCATTTTCAGCAGCTTGGCTGGCCGTGCCTAGGAACACACTTTTCTTTTGCCACAGACCACACTCAGTTTTATAATACACTCAATTTTAGCGATGCTTCGAATGCTGATATTGATGCATTTAAGCCAGAAGTAATTGTGCATTGTGGTGCATTAACTTGGGTAGACTATTGCGAAGATCATGTAGAAGAGAGTTATCAAAAAACAGTGCAAAGCACTATAAACGCCACGGTTCTTGCCGAAAAATTTGGAGCAAAGTTGGTTTATCTGAGCACAGATTATGTGTTTGACGGTAATAAAGGCTACTACCACGAAACCGATAAAGTAAATCCTTTGAGCATTTATGGAAAACATAAATTAGAAGCGGAAGAACACATTAAAAAGCATTTGTCCGATTATCTGATTTGCAGGATTACCAACGTGTATGGAGACGAAATAAGAGGGAAAAACTTCATCGCTCGACTGGTAGAAAACATGCAAAAAGGTGATTCTATGGAAATGAATTTACCAATAGATCAATATGCAACACCAGTAAATGCAGCAGACGTAGCACGCGCTATCAGTGCACTGATTGAAGCAAATCAAAAAGGAATTTTTCACTTTGCAAGCACCGATTATCTAAACAGAGTGCAATTGGCAGAACGTGTTGCCCAGTATTTTGGCCACGATTTGGTGCAAATAAATTATATCAGCACTGCCGAAATGAACCAACCTGCGGCTCGACCGTTAAATGGTGGCTTTTGCGCTGCAAAATTCAACAACATGTTTCCACATTTCAAGTGGACCAATGTGGATGATTACCTAGCAACAAAGCGAAAAAACTGAAACTAACAAACGATTTTGCATTCTTTATAAAAGCTTCCACTTTTCAGACGTAAATATTAAGAAATTTGGAAACAAGAAATTTCACTTACGCAGAAACTCCTTACACTAAATGACTGAAACAAAAGAAATGATCAGAGTACCTTACGGAATGACGGTACACGGTCAAGAAGAAATAGATGCTGTAGTAAACGTGCTTCAAACAAGCACTCAAATGGGCAAGAATGTTCGCGAAATGGAAGAACGCATTGCTGCATCATTTGACAAGCCACATGGTTTGATGCTAAATAGCGGTTCTTCAGCAAATTATCTTGCAGTAGAATTAATGAACTTACCAGAAGGTAGCGAAGTAATTACCACAGCTCTAACCTTCAGCACTACAGTTGCTCCTCTTGTTCGCAACAAATTGATTCCAGCATTTGTGGATGTGGAAGAAGGCACATATAACATTGATGCGGATAAAGTGGAAGAAATGATCACGCCAAACACAAAGGCGATGATGATTCCAAACTTGATCGGTAACCTTCCTGATTGGGAAAAACTGAGCGCAATTGCTAAAAAGCACAATCTATTTGTGATTGAAGATTCTGCAGATACACTTGGCGGTACGATCAACGGTAAAAGCTCAGGAAGCTGGTCTGACATGAGTATTACAAGCTTTTATGGCTCGCACGTGATCAATTGTGCTGGTAACGGTGGTATGCTTACTATGCGTGATCCAAAACATTTTGAACGTGGAAAATTGTTGCGTTCTTGGGGTCGTTCTTCTTCCCTATTTAACGATTCAGAAGCTATTGAAAACCGATTTAACGTAGAAGTTGACGGAATTCCTTACGATTCGAAATTCATTTTCGCTGAACCAGGTTACAACCTTGAGCCATCAGAAATGGGCGCAGCATTTGGTTTGGTTCAGCTAAGCAAGCTTGATCATAACATTTCTGAACGCGAGAAAAACTTCGCAGAAATGACCGCGTTTTTCAAACAATATGAAGAATACTTCGTGCTTCCAAAGCAATTGCCTAATAGCCGCACTGGTTGGTTAGCATTGGCACTAACTATTCGCGACAGCGCACCATTTAAGCGTCCTGAACTGCAAATTTTCTTAGAGAAAAGAAACATTCAAACGCGTACTGTTTTCACCGGAAACATCCTTCGCCAGCCTGGATTTAAGAATGTAGTTCGCAAAGAATCTGCAAATGGATATCCAGAATCTGATAAAGTAATGCGTGGCGGAATGTTGCTAGCTTGTCACCATGGTCTTACAAAAGAAATGAAAGATCACGTGAAAGAACAAGTAACTGAGTTCATGAAGACGAAAGTGTAAACTTTTATAAATAATAATCGAAGCCCCAACCAAACTGTTGTTTGCGTTGGGGCTTTTTTGTTAGTTTGAGCGCGAATGATAAAAAAGTGGATTCTAAGAATAATAGGCAGCATCATTGCCTTAGCGTTAATAGCTGGCGTGGTGTTTTATGTATTGATCATTTTCGGTGCTTTTGGGCCTATGCCTTCAAAGCATTCGCTGGAGCGAATCACACAACAAACGGCATCCTTAGTAAAAGATAACGAAGGCCACATCATTGGGAAATACTTCGTGCAAAACCGCACAAACATCGACATTGATTCGCTTCCTGATTATATAAAGCAAACACTTGTAGCTACCGAAGACGAACGCTTTTATAACCACGCTGGCGTTGATTACAGAAGTATGGGGCGTGTGTTTTTAAAGACCATTTTGTTTCAAAAAGATGGCGGTGGCGGCAGCACCATTACCCAGCAATTGGCAAAGAATCTCTTTGGTCGTCAATCATTTGGCAAACTGACCATTCCAGTAAACAAGACTAAAGAAATCATACTGGCAAAGCGGCTTGAAGACGTTTATGAGAAAGATAAAATCATCGAGATTTACTTAAACCTTGTGCCTTTTGGCGAAAATGTGTTTGGAATAGAATCTGCTGCTCAGCGCTACTTTAACAAACATGCC
>JANRBI010000175.1 GCA_030727625.1 Salibacteraceae bacterium | reverse complement strand
CTTCGCAGCTGTATTGTAGTTTGTGCAATGCAGGAAGTTCGCGGTAATATTCATTCAGCTTAGCAAGTGTTTTTTGTAGGCCTTTGTGCGTGTCGTATTGCGTTAAATGCCAATCCAAGCTTTTCGCAAAATCCCATTCTTGCCATTGCCCAAATTCACTGCCTTGAAACAATAATTTACTACCAGGATGAGCAAACATCAATGCATAAAACAGGCGCAGGTTTGCAAATTTTTGCCATAAACCACTTCGTCATGGCTTATGGGCAGCATAAAGTTTTCAGTGAAAACATATGCCAAGCTAAACGTGATTTCGTTTTGATGAAACTTTCGGTGAATAGGATCTCGGCTAAAAAACTGCAACGAATCGTGCATCCAACCCATCATCCATTTCATACCAAAGCCAAGTCCACCGCTGCTTACAGGGCTTGTAACTTGAGGAAAAGCGGTGCTTTCTTCTGCAATGGTTTGCACATCAGGATAGTTGCTGTACACAGCCGTGTTGAGGTCTTTGATAAAACTGATAGCATCCAAATTTTCGCGACCGCCAAATTCATTTGGTTCCCATTCGCCATCTTCTCTAGAATAATCTAAGTAAAGCATGCTCGCTACCGCGTCTACGCGAAGTCCATCTGCATGAAATTGGTCAAGCCAAAAAAGGGCATTGCTGATTAAAAACGAACGTATTTCTGGGCGACCGTAATTAAAGATTAGGCTTTTCCAATCTTGGTGATAGCCTTTTCTAGGATCTGGATGTTCGAAAACACAACTTCCATCAAACTGGCCCAAGCCATGATCATCAGCTGGAAAATGCGATGGAACCCAATCGAGGATCACCCCAATATCAGCTTTGTGAAGTGCTTCTACCAAAAACTTAAAATCTTCTGGATTGCCAAAGCGTGAAGTAGGAGCGAAGTAGCCTACCAATTGGTAGCCCCAACTTGGATCGTAAGGAAACTCCATTACAGGCATAAATTCTACATGCGTAAAACCTAATTCTTTGATGTAAGCTGGCAATTCCACCGCCATTTCGCGCCAAGTGAGCGGTCGGTTTTCATTGCTATTCCATTTCCAAGAACCTGCGTGCAGTTCATAAACGCTCATAGGTGCATCGTGGCTGTTTTTCTTTGCCCGGCCCTTCATCCATTTGCTGTCTTTCCAAGAAAATGGTTCATCCCAAATAATGGTAGCCGTGTTTGGTGGCGTTTCCCAATAGCGGCCAAAAGGATCACTTTTTTCGAAGTATCCTTTTCCGAAATCAGATTGAATGGCAAACTTGTAGCGCATGCCTTTTTTGGCGTTTGGCACAAAGCCTTCCCAAATGCCCGAACCATCCCAACGCACAAATAGAGGTGCATCAGTATTGTTCCAAGCATTGAAATCGCCAATTACACTTACAGAAGTTGCAGCTGGCGCAAACACCGCAAAGTAGCATCCGTCTTCGCCATCGTGAGCGGCAATGTGCGCACCTAGTTTTTCATATATTCTGAAGTGTTTTCCAGCCTTGAAAAGCTCTATGTCAAAATCAGTAAGTAGGCTGTAGGGTTTTGATGCGCTCATAATGGTGTATTCTTCATGATCATGTAAATGCCGCGAAGCGGAATAATTGCCCAAGTAGGCCGAGCATTCAATTCATAACCAAGCTCGTAAATTGCTTTTTCAAGCAAATGGTATTTCAAGAGGTATTCTATCTCGTCTTTGTAGCCAATGTTTAAATGGCTCGCAGTGATTTTTGCCAAGTAATGGTGCATGAAAATAGAAACGATCCAAGTGTAGAAAATTTCGCCCACGGCAAATAGTTTTCTGCGTTCAAGCACTTCTAAGTTTCTACCAAAAATGGTGGAATAAATAGCGTAGTGAAAGCTTCGGAAAAGTCCAGCCACGTCTTTAAGCGGTGTTTGCTTTACTTTTCTGTCGTGCACCGTGGCTTCGGGTTCGCCTTCAAAATCGAGAATGTAAAAGTCTTTTCCTGAAGCCAAAATTTGTCCTAAGTGATAATCGCCATGAATGCGAATGCGCTGGCCACTCAATTCAGATTCATCAAAGGCGTAAATCCTGTTCTTGATTTGCGCCTTGTTTTCCATAAAATATTGGGCGTAATCTTTTGCTAATCCTTGTAACTCGTCAAAGTTTTTGTCGAGCAAAGCATAGCGCGCTTCAAACTGATAAATGATGCGGTTTTTGAGCCAAACTGCGTAATCTCCGTTGTAATTGTCTTTGGTGAAAAGCTTATTGAATTTATCGCCACTCGATTTTATATGCATTTCGGCAGTGCGTGTAGCCATGGTTTTCACGGCAGTGAGCAGTGTTTCTCCGAGTAGATTTTTTATTTGAACAGGAATACCATCCAAACTTCTGGTTTTGAAAAGCGCCACAGTTGGCAAATGTTCTGCAAGTACTTCGTGCTCCACAACTCGGTCAAATGCCTTGCTAAGTTCGTTGTTGGTCCATGTCCATGCGTCACCTTGGTTTTCGATTTTTTCTTGCATCAAACCAATCGAAACATCATATAGATTGGGTCTGCACCAGTTTAGGCTTGCCGCAAAAGCAGGGATATTTTTGAATTGACTTTCTTCACTTAAATAGTGAGCCATTTCAATATCTGGATTAGGATCACGAGACAATCTTCTGTAGAGTTTCAGAAAGAATTGATCGTTAAAAACCATGGTGGTATTGCTTTGCTCCACAGCCAATACTTTGGAGGTGATAAAACCTGTGTCGTCATAGTTTTTCAAGATTCGCCCACGAGCGATTTGAAGAAAACCATTGGTGATAAACACCTTTTTTTCATGCCTCAATAACTTGAAAAGCGACTCTCTGAAAGATGCCAAATAAACAGCGTCAACCAACTTTTTCCCATCTTCTAACTCAGAAATCACGCCACCTTCGGTTTCATAATCTGCCTCTACAATACCAATTGGTAGCAAGTAATTGTGCACAAAACCCTCGGCATACATGATCTCAACAATCATCAAATAAAAGCGATGATGCAGGTAATCAATCGGCAATAGATGATCTACATAAAAAGCTTTGTCAAGGCTAGCTTTTCCGCCATACCACCGCGCATTTTTTACATATTTGCTGATGTGGGTTTCCATCAGCTCTTCTAGTTCGGGGCTTGTTTTTGTAAGGGAGTGCCAATTCATGGGGTTAGCTTTTTATTGGACTACAAAAAGGTGAAACGGACTGGTAGGGTAGAGTTGCACATAATGACGATCGCCATGCCAGTGATACTCCTTGTCCGTTGCTAAATCTTTAAGCGTGAATCCATCTGTTTTGCCCAATTGCGAAGGATGCAAATGCAACTCACCAGCTTGCGGATGATTGCCATCAAGGCTCACCACGCACAGCACTTGGCTGCCATCGCTGCCTTTTTTCAAGTAGGCTAAAATTTGAGCATTTTCAATGTGAATGAATTCTATGTTGTTGGTTCGTTGAAGCGCTTTGTAGGCTTTACGCGCATGGTTTACCAAGCGATACGTTTTGGTTATTGCGTTTTCTTTGCTCCAGTCCCAATGGCACACTTGGTACTTTTCTGAGTCATAATATTCTTCTTTGCCAGGCATGGCACCATTCACCATAAATTCATACACGGGGCCATAAACACCCACATTGCTGCTCAACGTTCCGGCCATGAAATAGCGTGTTACATATTCATGCTCGCTTGCATTTTGAAGCGAAAAAGGCAAAATATCTGGCGTGTTTGGCCAAAAGTTGGGTCTGAATGTTTCGCTGGTAGGGCCGCTGGTTAACTCATTCATGTATTCAATAAGCTCTTGCTTATTGTTGCGCCATGTGTAGTAGCTGTAAGATTGCGTAAATCCGGCTTTGCCTAATTCTTGCATAATGGCTGGTCGCGAAAATGCTTCAGAAAGAAACAGCACATCTGGATGCGATTTTTTCACTTCAGCAATCAACCATTCCCAAAAACGGAAAGGTTTTGTGTGCGGATTATCAACTCTGAAAACTTGAATTCCTTGATTAATCCAAAACAGTGCAACCTCTAAAAATTCGTTCCACATGTTTTTCCAATCATCTGTTTCGAAATAGATTGGGTAAATGTCTTGGTACTTTTTAGGCGGATTTTCAGCGTATTGAATGCTGCCATCAGGACGCTGCTTAAACCAACTTGGGTGCTCCGTTACCCAAGGATGATCTGGCGTAGCTTGCAAGGCATAGTCTAACGCTATTTCAATTCCGAGTTTTTTAGCTTCATTAACCAATTTTTTAAAATCGGCTAATGTTCCCAATTCTGGGTGAACAGCCTTGTGTCCGCCTTCTTTGGCGCCAATTCCCCAGCATGAACCAACATCGCCAGGAAGTGCAGTGGTATCGTTGTTTTTTCCTTTTCTATTGGTAACTCCGATTGGATGAATAGGTGGAAAGTAGAGTGTATCGAATCCCATTT
>JANRBI010000174.1 GCA_030727625.1 Salibacteraceae bacterium | reverse complement strand
AGATGCTGTACAGTACTGTAATCTATAGAAGTAAACGCCATTTTCGGCACGCTCGCCACTGCTTGAGACGTGTCCATCCCATTTAATGTTGGCCGAGGTTGAAATAAAAATCAACTGCTACAAGAAATGAATTGCACGCTCATTCTGATGAAAGAATTGTGAACAATCGAAAGTTTTTCGGAAATACATTCTTCCATTTACTGGAGCTGTTCACAAAACCCTTTTATCATAAATCATTATTAACCGAGTTGAGGTGATAACTCCAAGTGGATGGAAGTTTGAAGTTAAATCTGTTATCCAAAATTTGTGTCAACGGGACAAAAAAAATGGGCATGGGCGCACAACAATTACTAACGCAACAAGGCAATCTGTATAAACAGCAAAAAGGACTCACCCTAAAAGAGCGCACAACAGACTTTAAGCAGTGGGTTGATCAACGCAGAGAAGCTGGTGTTTGGTCTTACAATCGAGTGCTAGATTCGGCCGTAAGTGAGTCTACTCATGTTATTACAGATAGCGGTGCTTCAAAACCAATGATGAACCTTGCAACGCAAGATAATCTTGGAATGATAAGAAGGCATGAGCTGCAAGATGCTGCCACAGATGCCATGCATTCTCATGGAATTCATACCGGATGCAGTGCCTCGCTTGCAGGAACAAATTCCATAACGTCTGAAATAGAAAGAAAACTGGTTAAAGTAACTGGTTGTGATGAAGCAATTTTATTCAACACGGGTTGGGCTGCTTGCTATGGAGCTATAAGAGGTTTGGTGACGCAAGATGATCATTTGGTTTTGGATGTGTTAAGCCACAATTGCTTGCAAGAAGCATCGCAACTGAGCACTTCAAAGCGCTATACATTCATGCATAACGACATGTCGCATCTTGAGCAGCGCTTATCGCGAATTAGAAATGCAGATCAATCAAATGCTGTTTTTATAATTACCGAAGGGCTGTTTAGTATGCACGGAGATTCGCCCGATCCTTATCGTTTGGTAGAGCTTGCAAAAAAGTATAATGCCATTTTGATTTTAGATCTAAGTCATGATTTTGGTTCTGAAGGCGAAAAAGGACTCGGATTACTTGAATACATTCCGAAAGACTTTTACGAAAGTTTGGTTGTGGTGGGTTCATTCAGTAAAACGTTTGCATCTGTTGGTGGCTTTGTTTTGGGACCAGAAGGGGTGAGAGATCGATTGGTTTGCTTTTCGCCTACTTACATGTTTTCGCTTGCCATGACGCCTATGAGCAGCGGAATTATCAATAAAAGTATGGACCTAGTATTTTCTGATGAAGGATTGAAACTTCGAAAAAAATTGAAGCAAAACATCAATTTCGCTCGCACTTGTTTAAAGGCTCAAGGAATCGATATTATTGGCCATAAAGGTCCTGTAGTTCCAGTAATGATTGGTGATCAACAGATTGCAAGAATTGCTACAAAAGAGCTTTTTGAATCAGGAATATTGGTCAATTTGATCGAATTTCCTGCTGTGCCACTTGAGCATTCCATGTTCAGACTTCAAATCTCTGCCGCTTTTTCATTTTCGTTCATTCTTGATTTTGCTAAAAAGCTTGGTCGAGCATTAGACGAAGCTCGATCAGCTATTACTGTCGTCACCAAAAATGAACCCCAATCAGACTTGTTATTGACGCAATGATGTTTTCTCGATTTACACTTTTTCAACAAAATATACTGAACAAAGCCTTTGGAGAATGGCGCTGACAATGGCGCTATTCTTACCTTCGAAGGCATGAATCTAGATACTATTTTCAAAGCGCTTGTAGTGCGCGAAAACCAAGATGGCAGCTTTAGCAAAGCCATTGAGAATAAAACAATTAATGATTTGCCCCAAGGCGAAGTCGTAATCAAAGCCAAATACGCTGGCTTGAATTATAAGGATGCGCTTTCCGCATCAGGTCATAAAGGCATTTCGCGCAATTATCCGCACACACCAGGTGTAGATGTTTGCGGTATGGTTACTTCAGACACTTCGGGTAAATTCTCAGTAAACCAAGAAGTTATAGTTACTGGTTATGACTTTGGAATGAATACCTCTGGCGGTTTTCAAGAGTATGTTCGCGTTCCTGCAGCTTGGGTAGTTCCCAAACCAGAAAACCTCAGTTTTTTAGAATCCATGATTTTTGGTACGGCTGGTTTTACAGCAGCTTTATCCTTATTTAAAATGGAACGGAATGGTCAAAATCCAGCGATGGGAGAAATTCTAGTAACCGGTGCAACAGGTGGTGTAGGCAGCATGGCCGTTGGTATTTTAGCGAAAGCGGGATATCAAGTTATTGCTTCAACAGGTAAAAAAGACGCCAATGATCATTTGAAAAAACTAGGAGCAACGCGTATTGAAGACCGTGCTTTTGCTCATGATACTTCTGGTAAACCACTCTTGCGATCAAAATGGGCTGGAGCCATTGACACCGTTGGTGGCGAAACATTGCACACTTGCGTGAAAGCTTGCGGCAGAAAAGGTAGTGTAGCAAGTTGCGGACTCGTTGGTAGCAGTGATTTAAACATGACCGTTTATCCATTTTTATTGAATGGGATTAACATCCTAGGTGTTGATTCAGCTGAAACCGACATGGAAATGCGAATCCAGCTTTGGAATAAATTGGCCACCGATTGGAAATTAGATGATTTAGCTTCGTTTGCTAACATTGTTTCATTGGACGAAATAATAGCGCAAATGGATTTGATTTTGAAAGGCCAAACCAAAGGCCGAGTGATTGTTGCCTTCGATTAAAAGTTATAATACACAGAACATGTACAAATCGGTAGTTAGGCCGCTTCTTTATAAAATGCCACCTGAAAATGCGCATTATTTCACCACAGGTTGGTTAGAGCGTTTTCACAAGTTTGAATTAACGAAAAAGGTTATTGAAAACAATTTCGCATTAAAAAACCAAGCATTAGAACGTGATATTTTTGGGATAAAGTTTCCTAATCCAGTTGGTTTAGCTGCGGGTTTTGATAAAGATGCAAAATGGATAGATAGCCTAAGTGCGCTCGGTTTTGGGTTTATAGAAATTGGAACACTTACCCCAAAAGGTCAATCTGGCAATCCAAAACCTAGACTTTTTAGGTTGGAAAAAGACGAAGCGCTGATCAACCGCATGGGGTTTAATAATGATGGGGTAGAAGCTGCATTAGAGCGCATTAAAAAGTCGCAACACCTAATTCCGATAGGCGGAAACATCGGCAAAAATAAGTCGACTCCAAACGAAGACGCACTGAATGATTACCGCAATTGCTTTGAAGTGCTTTACGATCATGTAGATTATTTTACAGTAAACGTAAGCTCGCCAAACACGCCTGGCTTGCGCGAATTGCAGGGAAAAGATCAATTGAAAAAAATCTTCGACACACTGTTTGATTATCGCGCCAAGCAAGGAAAGTCAAAGTCCATTTTATTAAAAATCGCACCCGATTTGAACCAAGACCAACTGAATGATATTGTTGAGCTTGTTCCTGAAATTGGGATTGATGGTTTAATTGCGACCAACACAACGTTGGACCGCGAAGGATTAAAATCAAGTCAAAAACTAGCCACAGAAACCGGTGGATTAAGCGGGAAACCAGTTAAATCTAAAAGCACAGAGGTCATTCGTTTTATTCATCAAACATCTGGAGGTAAAATTCCAATCATAGGCGTGGGTGGTATACATTCTGCAGAAGATGCCATTGAAAAACTAGATGCAGGAGCTTCATTGATCCAGCTTTATACAGGCTTTGTTTACGAAGGTCCTTGGCTTATAAAAGCCATTAATGAAAGAATATTGAAGAAATGAGCTACAAGATAATTGAATGTCCGCGCGATGCAATGCAAGGCATGGAAACCTTCATTCCGACTGAGAAAAAGGCAGCTTACATTAATAAGTTGCTTCAAGTTGGGTTTGATACCATCGACTTTGGCAGTTTTGTTTCACCAAAAGCAATACCTCAACTTCGAGATACTGCTGAGGTTTTGTCTTTGTTAGATTTATCGGAAACGAAAAGTAAACTGCTCGCCATCATTGCAAACACTCGTGGAGCGCAAGACGCTTGTCAATTTGAAGAAATAGACTATTTAGGATATCCATTCAGTATATCAGCAACCTTTCAAAAAAGAAACACAAACGCTACCATAGATCAGTCTTTGGCTAGGGTAGAAGAGATTCAAAATCTTTGTGTCAAGCACAAAAAAGAGATGGTTGTATACATTTCTATGGCGTTTGGTAATCCATATGGCGATGCTTGGAGTGGTGAATTGGCTGCAAAGTGGGTCGATCGACTTTCGAGCGAATTGGGAATCAAGATTTTTGCCCTTGCAGATACGGTGGGTATGAGCAATGTGCAGAACATCAAAGAGTTGTTTGATACAATTATCCCAAGCTTTAGCGGTTTAGAAATTGGGGCACATTTACATACTACAGCTGAAGAA
>JANRBI010000173.1 GCA_030727625.1 Salibacteraceae bacterium | reverse complement strand
ACGCTGAATCAACAGGTTGAGACAGAACATCCGTTGAAAAAACAATCATGTTTCCTTCACATGAATCACTAATGACAAACGAATCAAATTGCGCTTTGGCTCCGAAATGGAAAAGAAGGATTACAATTAGGATTAAAACGCGCTTCATTTTATTAAATAGTAGATGCAAAAGTAGGTCAGTTATCGCTCCTGATTATTAGTTGTTTGCCACTAAAATTATGCTCGGTCTAATAGATCATTTAGTTGGTCTAATTCCTCACCTGTTCTTTCCCACCGTTGCATAAACTCATCCAGTTTCTTTTGGGTTTCAGCATGTTGGAAAAACAGCTCTTGATTTTGCTGAACAAAAGCCGGATCAGCCATTTTTGTTTCAAGTTTTGCGATTTCGCCTTCTGACTCCTCTATATTACGCTCAAGAGTAGAAAGTGTATTTTTCAATCGCTTTCTATCTTTTTCTTTTTCTTTTCGGTCTTTGTTATTTAGGCCGCTTTCATCTTTAGCCTCAATCTGCTTTACCGCTTCTTTCACAGCCTTTTTTTCTTCTTTGGCTCCTTCAAATTCTCTAAAGCTTTGAATTTGATAGTTTGACAAGAAATCGTCAATAGAACCAATATGCTCTTTTACCCTACCTTCTTTAAACTCAAACGTTCTGTCGGTCAAGCCTTGCAAAAACTCACGATCGTGACTCACAACAATCAATGTTCCGTTGTAATCAATCAAGGCCTGTTTTAATACTTCTTTCGCAGCAATATCTAAGTGGTTAGTTGGCTCATCCAGAATCAAAAGATTGCACTCTTTTAAAAGAAGCTTAGCTAGGGCTAGTCGAGATTTTTCACCACCCGAAAGCACTTTTACCTTCTTGTTATAATCTTCTGGCCCGAACAAAAACGCACCAAGCAAAGCTCTAACACGGTGAATTTTAGACAATTCGCCTGTTGCTTCGTTTTCTATTACTTTCTCTACCGTAGATTCAGGATCGAGTGTTTTTTCTTGAATCTGAGCGTAATACCCAATATGAATATTATGCCCAATTTTCAGTTCGCCCTCCCCATGTTCTTCACCTACAATAAGCTTGATCATGGTAGATTTACCTTGACCATTTCGGCCAACAAAAGCTACTCTATCTCCTCTGAAAATATCAAATTGTGCGTCCTTAAAAATTTCTTTCGGACCATAAGCCTTCTTAAAATCACGGACTTTGAGCGGAACATCTCCCGAACGAGGTGCTGGTGGAAAGCGAAAATGGATTCGAGATGAATCCGTTTCATCCACTTCTACTCTATCTATTTTATCCAATTGCTTTTGCTTACTCTGGGCTTGTTTTGCCTTCGAAGCTTTTGCTTTGAATCGCTCAATAAATCGCTCTTGCTGCGCAATGTATTTCTGCTGGTTTTCGAACGCATTTTTCTGCTGATCGATTCTATCTTGTCTTATTTCAATAAACTTTGAATAAGGAACCGCATAATCGTAAATTCTTCCATTTACAATTTCAACCGTGCGGTTGGTGATATTATCCAAGAACATTCTATCGTGCGAAATCATCATAATAGCACCTGGATATTCCTGAAAAAATCTTTCTAACCACATGATACTGTCAATATCTAAGTGGTTGGTTGGTTCATCCAAAAGCAATAAATCTGGTTGTTGCAGAATAAGCTTAGCCAATTCTACTCGCATTTGCCAACCTCCGCTAAAATCAGAGATGTTCCGATTGAATTCTTCGCGCTTAAAACCTAGTCCGAGTAATATTTGCTCTGCTTTTTGTTCGCCCTTTCCATCATCAATCACTTCCATTCTAATGTGGATGTTGCCCAACTCATCGATCAATCTTTGATAAGCATCACTTTCATAATCGGTGCGCTCCATAAACTGTTCCTGAATTTCAGCCTCACGTTTTTGGAGTTGATTCAATTCCTTAAATGCCTTTAAGGTTTCTGTCCAAATGGTTTGGTCGCCATCAAACACCATTTCTTGAGGCAAATAACCAATGATTTTTCCGTCAGGAATAACCACCGAACCGCCATCAGTGCTTTGCCAGCCTAAAATTACTTTAAGAAGCGTACTTTTTCCTACGCCATTTTTACCAACGAGGCCAATTCTATCGCGCTCGTTTATTACGAAAGACAAGTCTTTGAAGAGGTCTATACCACTAAAAGACACCGAAATACTATTGATGCTAATCACGGTGCAAAGGTAGACAGACTAATCAACAAAAAAGCCCCTTGCGGGGCTCTAATTTTATAAAGAAACGAAGCTTAATCTTCGCTTAATTTTTAATGATTTTTTCAGTTGAAATTATTTTGCTTTCAGTTGAAATCTTCACAAAATAAATTCCCGAATCCAGCGGAAGCAGACTAAAGCGTAGTTCATTGCCGCCTTGCTTTACCACATCCTTGTACAATGCCCTTACCAGCTTGCCATTCACATCTATGATTTCGATTGAAACTGTTTCTTTCTGATCCATTTTAAACTGAATGGAAACAAAATCAGAAGTTGGATTTGGATAGGTTTTCACAACTGGTTCCGAAGTCAAATTGGTAACATAAGTTGGAACCGTATTAGGTGCAGAAAGCTCTGAAACCCAAATACCAGAGCGCTTATTGCCATAGCCATAGTAGCCTGCTACCCATACAATTTGATCCTCGTTAAACTTTCGTTGAATGCCAGAATAATCTCCCCATCGCTCGTCAAAACCAGTAAGCATATCTACAACAGATTCGCCTTCTTTAATGCTTTTTATTGGTCCGTAAGTACGATTGCTGTTAAAGAAAACTCCTGAATTGCCTGCAAAATCATCTACCGAAGTGTGATCAAAAAAGATGACTACATCACGGCTTTCTTCATATTTCCCAATAAAATCAATGTTTGGATAGCCATAATCACGTGTGTCATGCGTAATGATGTTGGCTGTAAGTGTTGGATTATTGACATCCTCAATTATTCCATGGTAAATGGCGCTTTTTCCCGAAGCAGGATCAACCGTATTTCCAACAAACTGAATTTCGTTCTGCATGCGAACTGCTCCTAATGCACGTGCATCATTGGTCATTAAATCATCACCATTAGCTTGCTTGCCAAAGGGCGGAAAACCATAATTAAGATCGCTTATCATCAAATCAACTTCGGTGGTATTATTGGTTGTATCATAAACATCACCAGCTATTTTCACCAAGAAAACAGAATCATTTTGAAGATCAAAAGGTCTGTTGGCAACAAAATACATTTCGTCACCTTCGGGTCCCAATCCATTTTTTACCGGACGCAGGTATCGCAGCTTAGATCCTTCATAATTGGCTCCGTGCCAAAGTTTGGTTGCCAAATTAGCATCACCGCCAAATCCACTTTCCAAATCCATTTGCCAAATTACCGTTTCAGAAAAGCCTGTAATCCATGATGAATCTGGATACAACTGGTTCAGCGACAAATACAAACTGTGATCATTCATTGCTATTTGAGGATAATCTGTCCAAGTATTATCGTCTAAAGGATTTCCACTCAAAAAGTAAGAATACCAAACATCAGAAGGATTGTTGGTGCTTGAAAATGAAACGATTGCACCGCTATTACTGGGATCTCTTCCCGTAAGGAAAATAAAAACAAATCGATCTAGCCCGGGATGATACATCAACTTTGGATCGAAAGGAAAACTCAATGCAATGTTCGCATTGCTGTAGCCCTGAACAAATTGATTGAAGCTCGGGTGCTTCGCATTATCCCTGAAAAGGAAAGTATCTTGCTCCAAATCATAACCCCAAATCTGAGTATTGAAGGATGTGAGAAGCTTGCCATCATTAGAAATAGCTAAGGTGTTATCACTCGGAGTTCCACCCAAAATAGGCGCATCGTTAAGGAAAAATCGAACGGGGAAATTTCTTAAAATCACCAAGCTGTCACCTGCATCGCGCGATGAATTTTGACTTGACGTTTCTTTTCGTGGAAAGCGAGCTTCTACTTCTAGCTTGCGCTGATGGGCCAATTCTTTGGCTGTGTTACCATCAGGAAAAGGAGCTTCCACATTGGCCACTGTAACCATAAAATCGTCTTCAAACTTGCTTGGATCAGTAATCCAACGTTCAGAAATAAAGCGTTGTTCGGCCTTTATATTTTCTTGAGCCTGAATTTGAATAGCCGCAAAAAGTGCTGCTAGAGCTAGTATTTTCTTCATAAGAAAGCTTTTCTAAAACCAATTTTGAAAGGCTAAAGATAGCTTTTGAATGACT
Organism: Salibacteraceae bacterium; assembly: GCA_030727625.1. Lineage (GTDB taxonomy): Bacteria > Bacteroidota > Bacteroidia > Flavobacteriales_G > Salibacteraceae > SHAN690. The sequence goes on along the minus strand of JANRBI010000173.1, from coordinate 18,734 downwards.
AATAAATCAAAAAGAGAATACTGATCATAGCTAAAATGGTAATCGAAACCAAGCCAAATTTACTGAGCCAAGCGGGTTGCTTAAATGCACTTTCAATACTTGCATGATTCATAGCTTTATAATTTAGAAAAGCCAAAATAGGCGCCAAAACAAATGAAATCGTGGTTGCAAAATCAACCATATCGCCCATGTCATGTCCAAAATAAAACAAGACCACTGCTGTGCCAACTACTGTAAAAACAATCCAAAACCGGTAAAGCTGTTGGTGCTTTCGCTTATCATCAAGCATGGGTATTAAGAGCTTGGTAGATTTTCGAAGTGTACGAGGAAATGCATCGAGGCAAGTGAGTAAGGTACTAAACATGGTAGTGAATGCTGCCAAAGCAATAAATGGAAACGCCCACTGACCAATGTGATAAGTGTAGAGTTGAACCAATTGCTCTGCAAAACCAACTGCAGATGTTGATGGTTTGTTTCCTGTGCCATACATCATAAAAGCACCTAAACTTAAAAATGCAACCGCCAAAAAAGTCGTACCCCAATAGCCAACTTTAAAATCGCGCAAAGCCATGCTCAAAGACATGCGCGAACCTCTTTCTTTATTCTTTGAAACAGACCATACCGAGTGCCAAATAACTATATCTACTGGCGCTGGCATCCAACCGATTAATGCTACTAAAAATAAAATGTGGCTTCGATCTGAAAAACTGAACGATTGAAGAAATTCTGGTTGGGTTTCCATGGGTTCAATCACTGCAAAAAGCAAGGCAATCATCGTACAAAAAGCAAGCGTGATGATGATCATTTTCATAAAACGATCGAGCATAGAGTAGCGGCCAACTACCAATATAACCGATGAGCTAGCCAATAAAATCAAGCCAAGCAACTTTATATCTGCGCCAAAACCTGTGAGCTGATGCAGCAAACCAGAAGTAACCAATGTGATTGCAGCCATGATAATGAACATGGTGGCAATGCTCATGATTGCATAAAGTAGCACTGCCCAACGGCCAATTTTAAGATAGCCATCGAGCAGTGTTTGACCTGTGGCCGCAGCATAGCGCGGACCAATTTCAAAAATTGGATACTTGATAATATTCATTATCACTACTACCCAAATTAAGCTAAAGCCAAAATCAGCTCCAGCTCTGGTACTTTGAACTAAGTGAGAAACGCCCACAGCTGCGCCTGCATAAAGCAATCCAGGCCCAAACTGTGCAAATCCTTTTCTTAGTTTTTCAAACATCTGTTTGAATTATGAATTTGTTTTTTGGTAATCAGATAAAAACTTAGCCAAGCCGCTATCTGTAAGAGGATGGTTTAATAAAGCCTTGATGGAACCAAGTGGACAAGTAGCTACATCAGCTCCTATTTTAGCGCATTCTACTATGTGCATCGGATGACGCACTGATGCAGCTAAAATTTCAGTTTCAAACATATAATTGTCATAAACCAATCTCATATCCGAAATCAGTTGAAGGCTATCAGTGCTGATATCATCAAGTCTGCCCAAAAAAGGAGAAACATAGCTTGCACCCGCTTTTGCAGCAATAAGCGCTTGACCAACTGAAAAAACCAAAGTGCAATTCGTTCTAATTCCTTGGTTTGAAAAGTATTTTATCGCTTTCACGCCTTCAGCAATCATTGGCACTTTTACTACAATATTTTCATGCAGATCTGCCAGTTCTTGGCCTTCTCTAATCATTCCCTCAAAATCAGTAGCAATCACTTCTGCACTTACATCACCATCAACAATGTTGCAGATATCTACATAGTGTTTCAGAATATTGTTCTTTCCAGATATTCCTTCTTTAGCCATCAAACTTGGATTGGTAGTAACTCCATCTAAAACGCCAAGATCATAGGCTTCTTTAATTTCAGCAAGATTTGCGGTATCAATAAAAAACTTCATGTTTTCTTAGTTAAATTATGAGGCAAATAAACAACAAAGGAACGGCTGCACCATGCAAAAACTAAGCAAAAAAAAGAGCCTTTATGAGCCTAACAAATATTCCCTTTCACAACACATTCTGTGATCATTTGCGTAAACTTGTAGAAACACAACTTCATCACACATGAATAATTATACAAAACTAGTTCTCCCTCTTTTATTTGTGCTACTTCCACTTCTTTCATTAGCACAAGCCGGTTCTGGTAATGCGCTCAAGTTTAACGGATCAAGCAATTTTGTTGATTGCGGATCTATTAACCTGAGCGGTTCGGCTATTACACTTCAAACCTGGGTAAAAGTTCAAGCATTTAAAACCGCTTCACCTTTTATATCATCTTTGATAGGCACCGAACAAGGCGGCTCACAAGCTTCCATCAGATTGGGAGATGCAACGGTTGCAGCGGATAAAATTCAATTTGTTTTACAATTCGGAACTTCATTTTCAAAACTTGCTTCTACTTCAAGTCTATCAACCAACAAATGGTATCATATCGCTGCAACTTACGATGGCAGCTCTATGAAAATTTACATTAATGGAATACTTGACGCTTCAATGGGAGCTTTTGGTTCTTTTTCTTCGAATGACATTTTCGAAATAGGTCGCAACTACGCAAATAGCAGAATTTTGAATGGTGAAATTGATGAAGTAAGTGTTTTTACTTCAGCTCTTTCTGAAAGCACGATCAGAGAATGGATGTGCCAAAAAATAAATTCATCTCACCCAAATTACAACAGTTTGAGCGGCTACTGGCCTTTGAATGAAGGTTCTGGCACTACTACAGATGATGCCAGCACTAATTCTAATATTGGAACACTTTCGGGCAGCCCAATTTGGAAAGCATCAGGTGCCGCTATCGGTGACGAAAGCGTTCAAGTTTACACCACATCACCTTTTAGCATTGGGCTTAATCATCCAGATGGCGACAGCATGCACATTACATCTAGTGCTGGTACTTTTCAAGGTGTGCATTTATATCGTGTAGACTCTGTTCCTAATGTTACATCTGTTCCAGCTTCTTTACAATACCTTGACACAACAAGATATTGGGGAGTTTTCCCTGTAAATACGGGTACGTATGACGCAGCATATTATTACAATGGAAACAACGCAGCAGCTGGATTAGTTTGTAGTCTTTCATTTGGAAAACGAAATGATAATTCCTCAATAGCATGGTCTCAGGCAATACCTGATAGTGTAAATTATACCAATCAAGTTATGCAAGAAAACATCACTGGTAGAAGTGAGATAATTCTAGCTGTTGGCCAAGGTGGACCACACACTTTCAACTATACTATTTCTGAGCCGCTTTGTAACGGTGATAACAATGGGTTTGCTGTTGCAAATGTTACTGGCGGTCTAAGTCCATACTCTTATGTTTGGTCAGGTGGTTCCGCAACAGATACTTCTGATGCCACCGCAACTGGATACGCTTATGTAACTGTTACTGACGCCAACAGCTGCGTTTCATCTGATTCGGTGTTTATTGACGAACCCAATATTTTATCATCAAATGCAAATAGCACAAGCGCTTCATGTGCAGATATAAATAACGGATCTATCACACTCTCAACTTTTGGCGGAACAGCACCATTTTCATACGCTTGGTCTGACCCAAATAACTCAACTACAGCGAGTATTAACGCTGTTTACGCTGGAAATTACACCGTAACCATAACTGACGCAAACGGTTGTTTTGATTCTTTCAATTACAGTGTCGGTTCAATTGGCCCAGATCCATTTCCTTTTCTTGGAAATGATACTATTTTGTGTAACGGAACTGTACTTGGTTTGACAACTGAGCCAAACGGTGGTCCGTTTGTTTCTTATAATTGGAGCAATGGCAATACATCACCAATCTTAGTGGCAACTGGCACAGGAGTATATTCCGTTACGGTAACCAATAGCACAGGATGCTCAGGTAGCGATACCATATTTTTAAATTACGTTCCGCCTATTGAGGTGAATCTTGGCAATGGGCCCATACTTGGAATTGGACAAGCCGTAATTGATGCTGGAGCTGGATTCAACACATACCAATGGAACACCGGAGCTACAACACAAGCGATAACTGTTGGTCAAAGCGGAAGCTATTGGGTGAAGACTACAGATACCAATGGTTGTAAAGACGCAGATACCGTTCAAGTGCAATTAGCTCCTAACGGCATCAACACGATCCAAAATCAATTTGCCCGAATTTATCCAAATCCTACACAAGACATTTTGAAAATAAACTTGATCAATACTTCTGTAGAAATTGAAACGGTTTCAATCATGGATTTGACAGGTAAAATAGTTAGAACAATGACCGCTGAAACACAATACAATGTTGCTGACTTAAACAGCGGAATGTATTTCATCACATTAACTGCCGTTGACGGAAAAACAAATCAATTTAGATTTCAAAAACTCTAGATTGTCATCGTTCTCAAAACAAATAATTCTGAGGCCTATAGTTCGCTGCTATAGGCCTTACTTTTGTGGCCCATTTTATGAAAAAATTAGTCCTTGGGATTTTTACTGCTTTTGCAATTAGTTGCTCAAGCACTGATCAAAACACACAAAATATGAATGCACCTATTGCCAAGAAAGTACCTTTCGAAATCACAACTCACGGTGATACCCGAATAGATAACTACTATTGGTTGCGCGATATGGATAGAAAAGATCCGGAAATTATCGCACACTTAGAAGCCGAAAACAACTATACCAAACAAGAACTTGCACACACTGAAAACCTGCAAAGCCAACTATTTGATGAGCTAAAAGGACGCATCAAGCAAACGGATGAAAGTGTGCCTTATTTATACGATGGGTATTTTTACTATACTCGATTTGAAGAAGGTAAAGAATATCCGATCTATTGCAGAAAGCTAGGGTCACTCTCGGCAGTAGAAGAAATCATGCTTGAGGTAAACCAAATGGCCGAAGGATTTAGCTATTACCAGGTGGCCTCAACCAGCATTAGCACAAATAATCAACTTCTAGCTTTCAGCGAAGACACTTTAAGTAGACGGATTTACACCGTGCGCTTTAAAGATTTAAGAACAGGAGAATATCTTGAAGATGCCATTGAAGGCACTGCCGGAAGTATTGTTTGGGCAAACGATAACAAAACACTTTTCTACGTTCGAAAAGAAGATGTAACACTTCGATCACACAAAATTTACAAGCACGTTTTAGGGACAGACCCAAGCACGGATGAGGAAGTTTACCATGAAAAAGACGCAACATTTAATGTTGGAATTGGTAAGTCTAAATCCAAAAAATGGCTCTTTATTCATAGTTCTTCAACTGTTTCTGACGAGTATCAAATTCTAAAAGCAGATGAGCCTTACGGCAAATGGAAGTTGATTGAACCTCGCCAACGAGATTTGGAATATGGCGTGCTTCACTATAAAAATCATTTTTACATCACCACCAATCTAAACGCGAAAAACTTCAGAATAATGAAGGTGAGCGAAGACAATCCTGCATTAGAAAATTGGGAAGAAGTAATTGCTCATCGTGAAGAAGTGTTAATTGAAGATGTCGATGTGTTTTCTGATTTCTTGGTGATTACCGAAAAGGAAAATGCACAATCAAATATTCGTGTGATAAGATGGGACGAAAGCGAAGATTACCGCATTCCTTTTGATGAAGAAGCCTTTCAAGTTCACACGACAACAAATGTTGAGTTCAATACCGAAAAGCTACGATTTGGATATCAAAGTATGACTACACCAAGTTCAGCCTTTGAGTATGACATGACTACAAAAAGGTTTGAGTTGCTCAAACAACAGGAAGTACTTGGTGATTTTGATAAAGCCAATTATAAAGCAGAGCGCATTTGGGCCACTGCGCGTGATGGCGTAAAAGTTCCGATGTCAATCGTGTACAGAAAAGGCACCAAGCTAGATGCAAACACGCCACTTTTACTCTATGGATATGGTTCTTACGGTCATACTATCGATCCATATTTCAGTCCATCCAGATTGAGCTTGCTAGACAGAGGTTTTGTATTTGCAATTGCCCACATTAGAGGAAGCCAAATGATGGGTCGCGAATGGTATGAGGATGGCAAAATGCTCAACAAGAAAAATACGTTTTATGATTTTATCGATTGTGCAAAGCATCTCATTTCACTAAACTACACCAGCGCTGAACATTTATATGCAATGGGCGGAAGCGCAGGTGGTTTATTGATGGGCGCCATCATAAACCTAGAACCAAACCTTTGGAATGGAATAATTGCAGCTGTTCCATTCGTTGATGTTGTGACTACGATGCTCGATGAAACTATCCCGTTAACTACGGGAGAGTTTGACGAATGGGGAAATCCAAAAGATGAAGCTTATTATCATTACATAAAAAGCTACTCGCCCTATGATAATGTTGAAGCGAAGGATTACCCGCATATACTAGTAACAACGGGCCTTCACGACTCGCAAGTACAGTATTGGGAACCAGCAAAATGGGTAGCACTATTGCGCGAAAAGAAAACAGATACTAATCGACTGTTGATGTTAACAAACATGGAATTTGGCCATAGTGGAGCATCTGGGAGATTTGAAGTGTATAAAGAAATCGCACTTGAATATGCTTTCCTTCTCGATTTAGAAGGAATTAAACAATAATTGAAAGGCGCTTTTTTGGCGCCTTTTTTGTTGACTTTGCATAAACTATCCTATGCCCAAATCTTTACTCACATTCCTTTTTTTGGTAGCTACACTTTTGGGCATTTCACAGCCTGATTTGGTATATCTGAAAAACAAAAAAGAATTTGCATTTCATGGCAAATCTGGTGAAGTGCAATCGTTTACCATTTACAAGAACGCAGAAATAGTTATTCTCTCAGAAAAAGGAATCCAGCTCTTTGAAAACTTCAAATTTCCAGAGGCAATTGATCCATTGTATGAAGATTTAGCAGCACCTATCAGAAATCACCACAAGCATTTTACAATTCACAAAATCAACCTATTTGAACTTCGCGTCAAGCGCGATAACTCATATTTAGCTACTTATAATAAGTTTGATAAAGTCACACGTGAAAGATTTTTAGACGATGCCACTTTAGCCTACAACGCATCTTACATTCATCATCTCAATGTAAAAAACTTAAAAATTGGAGATGTCATAAAGTTAGAATATGAGATCACCGTTCTCTATTCAGAAAACTTGATTTCACTGAGATCTTGGAGGTTGTTTATTGATGAACTCTACCCATCTGAAGAAACTGAACTCCGCATTCGATATCATAAAGATTTGAATATGGCTTTCGCTTTCCAAAATAATGGAGAACCAACAAAGTCATACGGAAAAGAAGAAATCACCTTAAAATGGACCGCAGAAAACATGCCCGGAGCTTTATCTGAGGCAAATGGAAGGCCGTATTTGACATTGCCATACATAGAGATTTTCATCAACAACGCACAGATTTATTGGCCGGCTAGATATCGGTTTGCAGTAAATCATTTGCTAGAGGATCAAATGTCAATCAAGCTTGGATATACTGGAAAACAGTTTCAGCTATTGAACGAATTCAATGCAAATACCAGTAATAACACGATTTCAAAAATTCAAAGACTAAAAAAACTATCAAACAGCATTGCACTTGATTATGAATACGATAATGATTCATCCTTTTTCCTTGGTGACAGACTTACCTATATGCCAAAATTCGGAGGTGATTTAAACAATAAGAAGCTGAGAGAATCAAATAAATATCAGATTTACAACAATCTACTGTTTAGTGCAGACGTGGCTTATGGAGCACTTTTCTTAGCAGATGTTCGCACTTCATCAATCAGTGATTATTGGATGCAACCGATATACAACAGCGATTTCATTTTCATGCCTTTCACTGCAGATGAAAGTTGTTTCATTTATCCGAAAAGCCAACAATGTGGTTGTTTTACTGATGAGCTCCCCTACTTTTATGAAAACGCAATAGCAGAATTTGTATTGGTTGATCCGGAAGTATTCCCAAGTTGGAAAAGCCGGCATCAAAAAGAATTCGAATTTGTTAGAATGCCATCATCAAGCCTTGATTCAAATCTCAGAAATACCATGCTAGAAATAAAGTTGGACGAAAAATCTGACGATTATAAAGTAAACTTCATCATAACCCTTAAAGGGCAATTCTCGACACTTTACAGACCTTTATACAAGTGCAACGAAGCATTATTGCATTCAGACTCCATTTATCATAAAAAATTATGGAGTGACATGGATGTCGAAAACCTAGCATATCATACTGAAGCAAAAACCGACTCATTTCCCTACACCACAATAGTCTCAGGATCTTTCACAACTAAGTCACTTGAAAAACTTCACTTGCACCCAGAATATGAAATTTCGCCACAGAGGAGAACACTGCCCTTTTATACTGACTTTGTCGGAAGAGATAATTTCGTTATCAAACTAAAGCAAGAAGATTTGGTGCAAATATCAAAAGACAAGTTTGTGAGAAATGAATTTGGCAGGTATGTTTTGAAAACTGAAACTAACACCAATGAAACAATCGTTTACTCGAGCTTAAACATTGTTTCAAGAGAAGTAAATGCAGAAGCAATAGAAACAGTGCGTTCCATCTATGAAAATGCAGCCAGCACAACTGATATATTCAAAACCAAATAAGGCTTGACAATTTTAGTCAAGCCTTATTTTAAGTGAGTGCCAAATGCTCCTGCAGCGAAGCTTCTACAACTTCGCAAACCAGCTCATAAAATGGAGTAGAATCATTATCTATTTGAACGCTTTCGAGCGCTTCATAATACCTTATTCTTGACTCATAATCTCCTTTTAAACTTGCCAATGTATAACCATTAGAAAGCAAGATTAGATTCATTACCAACCTTGACGTTCGGCCATTTCCATCAGCAAAAGGATGTATTGTTACCAAACGCTCATGCATTTCGGCAGCAAGTATTACGGGATGCATACTACCGCGTTGTCGCATGTAATGCATAAAGTAATCTTGCATCAATTGATCAAGCATCATATGATCTGGCGGTAAGTGTCTTGAGCCACCAATAGAAACTGGAAAGTCTCTGTATTTGCCAGCATACTTTCTATCGATTCCCTTCAAAACCAGAGAATGAAGTTCTAGCAAGGTTCGCTTGGTGAGCAAATCATCCTTTGAAATCATTTCTGCAACAAAGTCTACAGCATCTGCATGATTAATTGCTTCAAGATGTTCTCGTAAAGATTTACTGCCAATGGTAATACCTTCATTCACTACCAAGTGTGTTTCTCTATAAGACAGCGTATTGCCTTCAATCTGGTTGCTTTCGTAAGTGTATTTCACTTTAAAATACTCCAGCATTTTTGAAAGCTGAAGTTGATTGAGTGGCTTCTTTTTGCGCCATTCGGCAGCCAAAACATCAATTCGCTTCAAAGAATTGAGCAACGAATCACTCAAATTTTGAACTTCAAAAACTCGACTGCTGGTAAGGTATTCAACTCGCTCTTCGGCCAAAGCCAATATTTCATGCGCATCATTGGTATACTTTAATAGTTCATATACTTTCTCCGCTAGTCTTGCATTTTCAAATTCCTTCACATCCGCTCTCAGAGCGTTCGCAAGCAAACGGGTCTGGTCTTCTGTAGGTATTCGTTTTGCATTTTCAAATTTACTGATCAATGCTTGATCTATACCCGTGACCACAGCCAAATCCTTGGTTTTCAAACCTTGTTCTAGTCTCGTTCTTTGAAGAATGGCTGCGAGCGTTTTCATTTGTCAAATTTATTCATGACAAATATTGTCATTTTTTATTGATATTTTTTTACCCTCCAAAGTTTTTAACCCATTCTTTCACATAAACTCCTGAATCTCCGCTTATTTGAATTTCCTTCACCAAATATTCTCGATAAACTAAACCGACATTTTTAGCAAATTTCTCTTCGCGATAATTTTTAAAAATGAAATTGTTCGTGTCAGCATACTGAACTATAGTTGCAACACTATCAAATGATTGACCATCAATTGACCATTGATCGAGCATTGAAACACACTCGTATTCCTGCTTATTTAGATTATTAAAAGCATTTCCATCCCAAGTTGTGCCGATTGAAAAAGGGAAAACCAATTCCACAGTTCTAGAATTATTCTTTAATTTCTCAAGGCGCTGGCCAGTTTTCACTATGCTATACCTCACCGCTACCCCAATAGCATTGCCGTTCTCGTCCACTTCTTGTCGCTCTATGATGTAACTTAGGTTGCCATTCAATTCAGAAAAAGTATCTGCGAAAGTTTCTCGAATTAAAAAGTGCTGAGTATCACTCACTCCAGGGTTAAACTCATCAAAGAAAATAGAATCAACATAAAATTCTGTCCATTTTCCTAAACCAATTGGAGCATATTCATAACCAAAATCAATCTTCTCCTGAATACTTTCTTTACATGAAGAAAGCACGAGAAGAAAAACTAAACATATATAGGTTAAAGCTCTAAGCACCAGCAATAATTTCTCGTGAAAAAGAAAGTGGAATTTCAGTAGATCGAGAAATAAAACCTCCACCAATTACATCGTCACCATCATAAAATACAGCACTTTGCCCGGGAGCAATAGCACTCACATTATGCGTAAAATCTACGCGCACTCGGCCATCTTCGGCATTATGCAGCGTACTTACGGCACCTTTATCTTTATACCTGATTTTGGTCGTGGATTCTAATCCATCTGCCAATTGCGCAATTTTCTGCCAATTAACATTGCGCACGTACATTGAGTGTCCAAGCAAATCTTCTTCTCTTCCAAGATATACCGTGTTGGTCAAAGGATCAATTTTCGTCACAAACATTGGCTCACCAAAAGCTTTACCCAAGCCTTTTCTTTGACCAATGGTATAATAAGGATAGCCGCGATGTTCACCTAAAATATTTCCTGCTTTATCCATAAAAAGACCGCCTTTCATACGTTCTTCCAAACCATCCACTTTTCTATTCAAAAAGCCTCGATAGTCATTGTCTGGCACAAAACAGATTTCATAGCTCTCATTCTTCTTTGCAAGTTCTTCAAATCCCTGATCAAAAGCCATTTGTCTAATTTCTGGCTTAGTAAACCCACCTAAAGGAAAAATGGTTCGAGCAAGAGCCTCTTGAGAAAGTCCCCAAAGCACATAGCTCTGATCTTTATTATCATCAAGTCCCTTGCTGATAATGTAGCGACCATTTTCTTCCCTGCGCTTAGCATAATGACCCGTAGCAATAAACTCACAGTCCAATTGATTAGCGCGTTTCAAAAGCGCATCCCATTTAATGTGCGTATTACACATAATGCAAGGATTGGGAGTTCTACCTGCTAGGTATTCTTCCACAAAATTGTCAATGATATTGTCACCAAATTCGGCTCTAATATCAAGAATCATATGATGGAATCCTTTGTCTACAGCTAATGCTCGGGCATCGTTTATATCATCAAGACTGCAGCAACCGGTAGTTTTTCGAGCGCCACCTGAAGTTGCATAATCCCATGTTTTCATGGTAATCCCAATAACTTCATAACCCTCATCGTGCAGCAACATAGCAGCAACCGAACTATCGATTCCACCACTCATTGCAACTAGTATTCTACCTTTCTTACTCATCTTTCAAATGCTTGGAGCAAAAGTCTAAATATTTAACCACAATCACCATTGCTTAACAAAGAGTATCATTTAGATTATAAATCATTATTTTCCACTTAAATCAAAGCTAAAAATGAACGCAGGAGCAGGATTTATTTCCCAAATGGTAAGTTCCATGAAAAGCAATTCAGGACTGAGAAGTAACCGCAGTTTTCTCCGTTCTAGAGATGGATTTGAAGGTAGGCTCAGTAGTAAGCAGCTAACTTATACTCTGGCAAGCCCCGAACTTCTGAAAGCTATCAAAACAGAGTTGCGTGAAGAAAGAGCCAAACAAAAAAAGAAGCAACTCATTGCTTTTGTTATCTCTTTTGCAATTATGCTCATTTCTATTTTTGCGCTCGCGAAAGCTATCATGTGGATTATCTTCGAGCAATAAGTCTAAAATGAATTAATCGTGTTCAATTCAACTTAGTTACCTCCGCCATTCAGCTCGTTAAAGTATTGTTCCATGACAGAATTTTCATCCAGAACATCTTTTTCATCCAATTCCATGGGTTCAATACGCTCTTCGTAACCTTCTGCCAAAACCTTCTTAACCAGTGTTCCAACATCCCAAAGTTCTTGAGCCATTATTTTGCCCTCTTCAGCATGATAGCGCCATTCGCCATCTTTTACTGCAGCTTTGTACTGACCTGACATGTATATATTTCCGTCAGAGAAATACTGCTTGTATTCACCTTCAAAATTTCCATCTAAATAAGTGCCTTCAATTTTCACTTTTCCATCGCCAAAAAACTCCTTAAAAGGACCATTTTTTATACCATTCACATATGGGATTTCAGCACTTGGCTTGCCGTTCAAAAAGTAAACTGTTTGCATTCCATCAACGACACCATTCTTGTATGTCTCCATTAGGCTTAGCATGGCTTTTCCATCATAAAACTTCCATTCACCATTCTTTTGCTGCCTGTAATAGTCGCCTTTGCTCATCACCGCTCCATTTTTATGAAAGAAAGTAGCATGACTCACATCGCTTTCGGGCTCGTAGGTCACTTCAGAACTTTTACCTCCATCTTCATAGTAATAGAAAAAAGTGCCAACGGGTTTATCATCTTTAAATTGGCCAGTGTAACGCACCTGTCCATTCTCAAACTTCTTTTCCCAAGCACCTTGCTTTTTGCCATTTGCATCCACTTTATTAAGATCACTTTGGGCAAACGAAATGCTTGCAATGAGCATGGAAATGATGTATATAAATGCTTTCATAATGATCAAAATTAAACGCAAATAACGCTGCTAATGCTTGGTTATTGAATACTTATGCGATGTGCAAAGTGAAAAAGACTCTCAAAACTTTCATGGTGCTCGTCTTCGCCAATTTTTACACATTTCATACCAAGTCTGTCGCCAAACTCCATATCACTTTGGCTATCACCAACCATAATACTTTTAGTAAAGTCAATTTCAGGGAAATCTTCCCGAGCTTGAAAAGCCATGCCTGTGCTTGGTTTACGACAAGGCGCATTGTCGGCTGCCAAATTTGGACAATGATAAATTTTATCAATTCGCCCACCGTTTTCCGTTACCTCAATCACCAATTTTTGATGGATAATCAGCAAATCAACTTCCGTCATTACACCTTTGCCAATTCCTTGCTGGTTGGTTACTACAACGATGTAATCAAACATTGGCTCAAGCATTTCGAGTGCTTCTAACGAACCTTCAATGAATTCAAAATCGGATAACGATTTCACATAATCGTTTTCAATTTTCTCATTTATAACTCCATCTCTGTCAAGAAATAAAGTCCAAGTAGAATCAATATTTAAATCTTTTAAAAGCTTCATTTGCGAGGTAATAATCTGATGGAATGCCAATGTCAATAAAATAGCCTTGACTTGTAAATCCGTGAATTTTAAGTTCTTCTAAAAAAGTAGAAAAGTAATCTTGCTCAATGCTGAATTTTTGAGGCAGTGGCAAATGATCAAAAGCTCCTTTGTCTATAAGGTAAACGCCACCGTTTATAAGGCCCGATTCAAGTCCGTTTTGCTTTTCATTGAATTGCTTTACGCGATGATAATCGCCCAAAACAACAGTACCATAGCGATCTGGTTTTTCCACTTCACGCAGCACCATGGTTACATCTGCCAACCAATTGTCATGTACTTGATAAAGCTCGTCTAAATCCAGTTCAAAAAACGTATCTCCATTTAGCACTAAAACTTCTTCAGCGGTAGTTTTTTCCATGCTAAACTTTATGGCTCCACCTGTGCCAAGTGGCTCTTCTTCAAAAGCATAATCGATACTTATACCTTCAAATTCATCTCCATAAAGCGCTTGAATTTTTTCGCCTTGATAGCCTACAGAAAGCACAACATGTTGAAATTCAAAATGCTTCAAGTATTTGAAGATGTAGTTCAAAAAAGGTTGGTCTGCTATTGGAGCGATTGGCTTAGGCACATCGGCCACAACTTCGCGCAAGCGAGTACCAAAACCACCCGCCAAAATGATTGCTTCTCTTCTCATTTATAAGTTGAAAAGGCGCTCTTCGGTAAGCTGGCAAATAATGTGACCCAATAAAATGTGGCACTCTTGAATGCGAGGAGTATCATTTGATGGAACGTTGAGTAAAATATCACAAACGTTTTTCATTTTACCGCCACCATCGCCCGTCATTCCTATGGTAATCATGCCCCGACTTTTTGCTTCTTCTAGTGCTAACACCACATTTTTGCTGTTTCCGCTGGTGCTGATACCAACCAATACATCGCCTTTTCTACCTTTTGCGATGATCATTCTGCTATAGATTTCATCGTAGCTGTAATCATTGGCTACAGCCGTTAAATAACTTGTATTTACGTGCAATGCTTCCGCAAAAAGTGGCGTGCGATCATGGTAAAATCTACCGCTTAATTCGGCTGCCAAATGCTGTGCATCGGCTGCGCTTCCGCCATTTCCGCAAAACAATATTTTTCCGTCATTTTTCAAACACTCCACCCAAGCCGAGGCAGATGCTTCTGTAGCTTCAACAATGGCTTGTTTGCTCAACAAATCTTGCTTTACCTTGATCGAATCTGCGATCAGGTTCTTTATTTTATCTAAACCTTCCATGTACTTAATCCTTCTTTACTGTATTGATACAGTTGATTTTTCGCGCCTTTTTCTTCTAGTGCTTTAATGACTGCGTGTCTGGTGTTTGCAGGGCAATAAAATATCATAAACCCACCGCCACCAGCTCCAGAAATCTTTCCTCCCGTGGCTCCGTTTGCAATTGCTGTATTGTACAAATCGTCAATCATTGGGTTTGAAATACCATCAGCCATTAGCTTCTTGTTTTCCCAACCAAAGTGCAAAATCTCGCCAATACGATCCATTTCACCAATCAGCAATGCTTCTTTCATCATTACAGCCTGCTTTTTGAGCTGATGCATAGCGTCAATTGCGGAAGAATTACTCGACTTTACATTACTACGCTGCTTTTCGATAATCGAAGCAGAATCTCTACTTGTGTGCGTGTAAAAAAGCAATAAATTATGCGCTAACTCATTGGTATACTTATCTTTTACCCGAAGCGGATTCACAATTACCTTGTCATTATCGTAAAACTCCATGAAATTGAATCCACCAAAAGTGGCCGAGTATTGATCTTGTTTTCCTCCGGCCATGGCCAAATCTACTCGTTCAATATCATAGGCCAAATGTGCGGTGTCATATTCGCCAAAAGGCAGCGAAAGCCACTCTTGATATGCACCTAAAATGGCAATCATCAGCGTGCTTGATGTTCCTAAACCTGAGCCAGCTGGCGCTTCCACGAAAGTGGTCAACTTATAGCCTTGCTTTTTTAAATGACCAAGACTAATCAGCTTATTATGAACGCCTTTATGCAAATCTAAAAAGCCATCAATGGGTAAAGATTCACTCCAAGGATAGCTGATATGCTCGCCTCTATCGGTGGTTTCTAAAATAACAACAGGCTCGTCAAGCAACTCGATGCTAGCGTATGCATATAAATTGATGGTTGCATTAAGAATGGCTCCACCAAACTCATCGCTGTAAGGCGAAACATCTGTACCACCGCCTGCAAAACCAATTCTTAAGGGTGCTTTACTTCTATAAATCACAGTAATAATTTGAAAAAGGCAAACTTAATTACCTTGATGGCAAAGTTAAATTTGTAGTGTTACCGACTTACTAATTTTTCAAAAGATGCATTTTCTTATTTATCAACTTTTGGTTTGGTAGTTTCTGAAAATCACCTCATTTATTTTTTGACTTTTGAACCATGTTTTTCATTCTTTCAAAAATCTTCAGCTTTCTCTTCATGCCATTTTCATGGGTAATGTTGCTTTTGGCAATGAGTCTATTTTGGAAAAAGAGGGCGAAGAAACTGCGTTGGTCTGCCGTAATCGTGTTGCTTTTTTTTAGTAATACATTCATATTAAAAGAAGTAAACCGATTATGGGAAATCCCAATTACGCTTGACGCAGAATTAAAAGAATATCCGGTGGCTGCAGTTCTTGGCGGCTTTGCTTATTATGACACCACCACCGATAGAATCTCGTTTCGAGAAAGCGGTGATCGGCTTTTTCAAGGCTTAAAACTGTTGCAAAACGGCACGGTGAAACACTTGGTCATTTCAGGAGGAAGCGGCTATGTAACGCAGCCTGAACTTCGCGAAAGCTTATTTGTGGGCGCATATTTAGAAGAAATAGGTATTCCAAAGAACAAGGTTTGGCTTGAATCTGAATCAAAAAACACGAAAGAAAACGCAGCTTTTACCGCAGCTATTTTACAGTCGAAGTCACTCGAAAAACAACCGATAATACTTTGTACTTCTGGCTATCACATGCGCAGATCCGTTGCATGTTTCGAAAAGCAAGGCCTCACTGTTATTCCCTATTCTACCGATACCAAAACGGATAATCGCGAGTATTGGATTCAAGATTTACTGTTCCCGAGTGCTTTTACTTTAGGCTATTGGAATGTACTTTTTCATGAATGGATTGGCTACATCAGCTATTGGTTCATGGACTATATTTAATACTTAGCCTCAATAGCGACTCGACCTTTAAACACATTCTTACTCAAGTCCTTTTTGAAAAAACAATCAAGATATTTTCAGCTAGATTTAAATTGTCTGAAAATTTACAAAGGCACCACATTAAAACTTGCTGTTAACTGTATGTATTTTGCGCGAAAATCTCCCTCAGATGCCACATAGACCGATAATCACTAAAGGATGTTTTATCATAGCAAGCGCACTAATTACCGTTTCGCCCGTTCTAGCTGATGAAAACAAACCTTGGTTTTCTTCTAAAAAATTGTTCCCAACCCTTGTATTTAATCCTATGGAAACACAAGTAAGCGGAATAATCGGGGTAACCTTGACAGATGACCAACTTTCATATGATCTATTTTGTCCTGTAGCCATTGGTTTTCATAAGGCTATTTATAGCAAAGGGAAATATTCTTTAGCGCTAAATGGACTAATTCATTCTCAATTTGGATGGAGAGAAGAAACACTATCAGCCTATTCTGGCTACAAAAGATCCTTGTTTAATATCGATTTCATTTACGGCCTTGAGTTTACCTACCGAATCAAAGATGATATGTTCCTGCGATTTTCGGGCGCACATCGATCTACGCATTTAGGTGATGATTACATCTTATTAAACGAAGTTAGACCTTCAGGATACTGGAAAAATGATCCTTCAAATTATGAATATGCAGACATTTCCCTTTCTCACAAATACTCCATTTTCACATTTTACGAACGCATTGGTTTTGTTACCCGATTAGAAACTGTGAGAAAAAGGCTTGAATTACAAGCTGGATTTCAAATTGATGATCTACAAAAAGACCACTGGAAATGGCTGGTTGCTGGTATGGATGTTCGGGTACTTCAGGCGACAAATTTCTATCCTGGAGTGAATGCTGGGTTTGGTGCAAAACTTGGCAAGAAAGCCAAAATATTAGCAACCTATTACCGTGGGTTTGTGCCCTACAGCCGGTTTGATACAACGCACAAAACAAGCTGGCTTGGTTTAGGATTATACTTTGACGGAGTTATTTAAACTGCCATCAAAAAGAGTTTTGTTTTTTTAGCGCTAAGGCTTCGTAGTTTTACCGCAGAGTGCGCGAAGAAGGTGCTGCGTTTATAAAGAAAGTGTCAATTCATTTTGCCTTTTGCAATGCGTGCGCATTGTATTGAGAACCCCTAACCCTTGTAAGGCAGCCATTGCTGAGTGCGGTAAAAGAATGCAACGTAGCCGCGAACATTCAAGTTGCCATCTTCGCCTACCCACATTTTGCAATCATAGGTTTCGCCATTTTCTGGATCTAGAATCTTACCATCTTCCAAGGTTTTGTCCTTAGCATCATATTCCATATCCTGAAGAATCACCATACCTTTTACAGGCTTTTTATAGCGTGCATCATCTTCGTCACACTCTTCACAAATTGGGTTCTGATCTTCGCCTGGCCCACGAAACAGCTCAAGCACTTTGCCATAATACTTATCGCCTTGTTTGTAGATTTCTACAATAGATTTTGCCTTTCCGGTATTGTCATCAATGGTTTTCCATTTACCCACAACCTCTTGTGCTTGAGAAAATAAGCTCAGGCAAATGCTCGCTGCTATCAAAAGTGCTTTCATAGATTTTGTTTGATTTTTGAATGGCAAAAGATAAGAATCTCAAAACTCTGCCATCAAACCATTTTTCAATGTAAAAATCAAATTTGGAACGCCTTCTGGCGTATTGGTATCGTACAGTAAATCAACGCCTACTTTAAATCGAAGCCATTTGAGCAATCCAAATTCTAAGCTCGTTGAATTGCTTAGGCGATAGTCGCCCAACCAATCCAGTCTTGGCTGATAATAGCCAATCGTTTGGAATTCAACTCCATTTTTCAATTCAATAAAAAACAACAAATAGGTGCTTTGGCGAACATCTTTTGAAATGGTTTTATTTGTCAAAACCTCGTATTCAAACATGGGTAATGTTCCCATCCAAAATTTGAGTGAATCACGGTCAAATACATTAAGTCGCACACCAGCGCCTGTCAAATGCCTAAAATCAATTTTCTGCACCGAGTTGAACTGTGCCTGCTGAAAACCTTCTAGCGAAAAACTGCCCTTTTCACCAATATCGAGATTATAACGAACGTGCTCGTAGCCATTATTCAAGAAATTGGTGCCATCCGCCCTTACACGTTGCAAATCGGTAAGCACTAACA
>JANRBI010000172.1 GCA_030727625.1 Salibacteraceae bacterium | reverse complement strand
CCATTATCTCGGTTTCTAATCTTATTCAAAGTTTACCTTTGCGCCCTCATTTTCACGTAGGATTAGTGATGGATAGAAATTCGATTATTGGGTTGTTGTTGATTGGAGCCATTTTATTGGGCTACAGCTATTATATGCAACCAACTGAAGAGCAAATTGCTGCCGCAAGAGCAGCTGCCCAACAAGACAGCGTTGCCGCTGCTCAAATCAACGAAGTAAAAGCAAAAGCTGATGCAGAAACTACTACCATAGCTGACGCTGGGCAAGGTTTGTCTGCCGAAGACAGCATGCTTTTGGCCAAAGCCGATTCGTTGAAACAAGTACAATCATTACAGCGATTTGGTGAGTTGGTAAAAACCACCTCTGGCGAAGCTGAATTTCATGTGATCGAAAATGACTTTGTCAAGTTTACTACTTCTAGCAAAGGCGGTGCACCAGTGCAAGCCGAGCTAAAAGACTATGTTACTTCTGACACCATGCCGCTTTATTTGTTTGACAAAGAGACTTCAAGCTTTGGCTTTAAGTTTTGGCTCAACAAAGGCACCGAAATCAATACTAATGAGTTGTATTGGGAGCCAGTAGCATCTGAAATGAGTAACACACGCGCTGTTTACCGCTTGTACAAACTCGGTCGCACAGAGTACATTCAAATGGCTTATGAACTTAATGAGGAAAAACCTCATTTGGTGGACGCACAGATTTCGGTAGTTGGTTTTGATAACATGCTTCGCGAAATGGATGATTATCTTGAAATGAATTGGAACATTATGGCCCCAGTTCACGAAAAGTCAAGAGAACAAGAGAAAGAGAAAACTACCGTTTACTATCGATTAAACGAAGAAGATGCGGATTACATCTCTGAAAGAAATTACGAGAAATTAGATTTCGAAACATCTATCCAGTGGGTTAGCTTCAAACAACAATATTTCTCTGCAGCACTTATTTCTGAAGGTTTTTCAAAAGAAAATGCTTTTGTAGAAACGATAGAAACAGAAGACTCTCGGTACTTAAAAGGCATGACCGCCAATTTGGGTCTTGAACTTAAAGGCACTGGCGAACCAAGTGCAGCATTTCAGTTTTATGTTGGTCCAAATCATTACCAAACACTCAGCGATTTAGAAATTGGTCTTGAAGATCAAATAGACTTAGGTTGGCCAATCATATCTTGGGTAAACACATTGATCGTAATTCCAGTGTTCAACTTTTTAGATGAATACACAGGCTTGAGCTATGGTATCATCATTTTGTTGTTGACCCTCTTTATTAAGTCAATCTTATTCCCACTTACGTGGAAAAACTATGTGAGCAGCGCTCGCATGAAAGTGTTGAAGCCGGAAATTGAAGAAATCAACAACAAGTTTGGTGACAAAGACCCAATGCAAAAGCAGCAAGCTGTAATGGGCTTGTATCGACAAGCGGGCGTAAATCCAATGGCAGGTTGTATTCCGATGATTCTTCAAATGCCTATTCTGTATGCCATGTTCCGCTTTTTTCCAGCGAGTATAGAATTGCGTCAAGAAGGTTTTTTGTGGGCCACTGATTTGAGTACTTACGATAGCATTTTCAACCTTCCATTCGAGATTCCATTTTATGGCGATCACGTGAGTTTGTTTACCATTTTGATGGCTATCTCTACCTTTTTGTATTCAAAATACAACATGGATTTGAGTGGTGGTATGGCTGGTAACGCACAGATGTCACAAATGAAAATTATGATCTACTTCATGCCAGTGATGTTGTTAGTGTTCTTCAATAACTACGCAGCTGGTTTGAGTTATTACTACTTCACAGCAAACATTATTTCGGTAGGTCAGCAATTTGTGATCAAGAAATTCTTCATCAACGAAGAAAAGATTCACGCAAAAATTCAAGCAAACAAAGCCAAGCCAAACAAGAAAAGCGGTTTTCAAAAGCGCTTAGAAGACATGGCGAAACAACGCGGAGTTCAAACCAAAAAGTAATTACTGAACGCATGAAAAAGGCACTTTTGTTTTTAGCGATTTGTTCTTTAAGCCTTGCGGCTTGCAAAAACAGCAAAAAAGCCAAATCAGATTCAACTGCTGCTGTCAGCACCGAAGCGGCTGAAGTAACTAAGAATCAGGTGCCTGCAACTCCCGAAACTCCAGAGCAACCTCGCACAGAAGACATCTCAAAATATGAACCCAAGATTGCCGATAGCTTGTACTTCATGATGCAGCGCACGCCATGCTTTGGTCAGTGTCCTGTTTATACCATTCGCATTTACCAAAGTGGCAATGCTTATTTAGAAGGCAAGCGCTTTTTTGATTATGAAGGCTGGTTCAAAACCAAGTTTAGCGAAAGCGAAATGATCCAGATTAAAACTTGGGCAAAGGAGGCGGGTTATTGGAAAATGGATCATGTGTATGATGCGCCAGTTACGGATTTGCCAAGCACCACAACAGCACTAAAAACGGATGAGCAATACCATTGGGTATACAATAGAATGAATAGTCCTGACGAGTTGCGCACATTTGAACGAAACATCGAAACACTGATCAAAGACCAAGATTGGGTGCTTTACAAAGCGCCAGTTACTGAGGAGTAATGTTCGGCTCAATTCGATTATTGGCCATTTCTGCTGCCTTTTTTTCCTCTAAGTAAAGCGTTGTTGCTACAGTGGCAATTACTGCCACAAAACCTGAGGTTATAGATCCGATAAACGGAATCAAAAGCCAAAGCGTAAATGGCGAACCGAAACCGAGTGCTTTTAGCTTCTTTTTCCAAACAAATTGATTGCTTTGCTTGGCGTTAAATCGATGATGCTCTAGGGTATAGTCGATAAAGTTGAATCCAAAGTAATACGCATTTACTGCAAACAAAAGGAATGGTGCCGCAACGCCTACTACGGGTATAAATCCGATTAAAAAACAGGCGAAGGAAAGCAGAAGCTGAATAGCGCCATTGCTAATAGCTAGGCCAGCTGCGCGCAACAGGTCATTCAAAAACTGAAGTAGATCAAACGGTTCTACTTTGGCACCGAGAGCCTCAGCTACTTTTTCACTTAGAAAAGTCAGCACGGGCGACATAAGCAGCAAAATCATGCTTCCGCCCACAAACGACAATGTGAAGTAGAGCACGATTTTAAATACTATCCAAACTAGCCAATAGATTACCTCTTGAAGCCATGCTGCCCATTCGGGCAACCAGCTATAGCCATCAAGCCATTGATGCATCATGGCGGTGAGCCAATCTGTTGCAAAGGTGGTAGCCGAAGCCCCACCCCAAATCACCAGCAGCGTAATGATGAATGGAAACAGCAAAAACTTTGCTAGTCCGTGTTTAAAGAGAAAAGGAATTGTTTTTATGTAGTATTTGATTGCGGTGAACATCTGCTGAAAAGTGTGAAGATAAATGTTGGTAAAAACTGAAAGGTCTAGCTGTTTATTTCTTCTAACGGCCAATTATCGGGATGAAAGAAAATTGGCATTTCAAAAAACTAAACAAATCTGGTGTGCGTAACTATGCCACTAAACCAGCTTTATTGCCAACCGAAATACCAACATACAGCACCAAGGTCATGGTTTTTGCCCGAAGCGCAAAGGCCGAGGCAAAGGCGAAATCACTCGATAAAGGCTTGTCGTACAGCATGGCTATTGAGCTTTCGCAAAAATTGCTCGACCATACGTTTGGCGAAGTAGAAAAATCAGGAATTCCATTTAATTGGGTCAACGAAACCCAACAGCAAGGCTCCAATTACCGCGAACGCTTTTTAGCGTCTGTTCGCAAACAATTTTCTCAAGGAGTTCAACAGCTCATCATTGTTGGCTCTGATACGCCCAATTTAAGCAGCGATCATCTTTTGCTGGCAAAAGAATATTTATCACATGACGTGAGTGTGTTTGGTCCTTCGGCTGATGGCGGGGTGTTTTTAATTGCGATAACAAAAGATCAGTTTTTGGCCGGTATTCTTGATCAGGTAGATTGGCTTACCGACCGCGTATTGGCTCAGTTGTCAGAAAATGCAAGTAATTATGTCTTGCTTGATACGCAAGCAGATATTGATTCTGTAGCAGAAATCGGTGCATCCATACATACCTGGGCAAATCGAAATTTTGCAGCTTGGGTTAATAGAGCGATAAAAGCAGCTCAACCTCATTTTGACCACAAATCGGTTGATTCATTCAATCAGCTTATTGCAGGTGTATCTGAACTTCGAGGGCCACCTCAGGTTTATCCTTAGCCAAATTTTCAGCCCCGACTGCTAAACTAAAATCATTTTTTTCTTCTAATCTTCTTTTATGAAACCAGTTTTACTCTGGCTTTCACTGAGTTTGTTTTGCTTACCAGTGTTTGCTCAAATCACTATAAAAGGTGTGATCACCGACCAAAATAAAGCACCCATTCCTGGTGTGAATATCATAGAGTTGGGTACTCAAAATGGCGTTTCGTCCGATGCAAATGGGGCATACGCCATACAAGTGAAAGACCAAAATGCGATGCTTTCATTTTC
>JANRBI010000171.1:1494-4475 GCA_030727625.1 Salibacteraceae bacterium | reverse complement strand
CTTTTTTCAAGCTGCTCTAATTGCATTTCAAGTTCTTGAATGTAAGGTGTTACGTTCTCCTTTTTTACAGTGTAAAGCTGCATGGTCTTACCTGGAACCAATTCGGCTATTTCACCATCTTCAAGATAAACAACATTCTTAGTGTATTCAACAATAGGAGTAGCATCAGAAGCAATATAAAAATCGCCTTCAGCGCCAATTCCAATTACCAACGGACTGCTTTTTTTAGCTGCAACCAATGTTCCTGGTTCTTTTGTACTCATTACCACAATGGCATAAGCTCCAATCACTTCATTCAAAGCCATTCGCACCGCTTCACCCAAGCTACACTTCTCATTTTTCTTGATTTCTTCAATCAAGTTGACTAAAACTTCGGTATCGGTATCGCTATGAAAAACATATCCACGAGATTTTAGCTCACGCTTAATGCTATCATAGTTTTCAATGATTCCGTTGTGTATCAATACCAACTCACCGCTCATAGATTGATGCGGGTGGGCGTTTACGTCATTAGGTTCGCCATGCGTAGCCCAACGTGTGTGGCCAATCCCCGTTTGCCCTGTAGTATCGCCAGCAGCAATATGATGCTGCAAATCGGCTACTTTGCCTTTGCACTTGTGAAGTGTAGTATTGCCATGGCTGCTAAGAGCCACACCAGCACTATCATAGCCTCTGTATTCGAGTCTTTGTAATCCTTTTATTAAAATAGGGTAAGCATCTTTCGATCCTGTATATCCAACAATTCCACACATGTGATTAATCGGTTATGTCTGTATAAAATATCTTTAATTGAGCGTTTTCTGATCCTAAAAGCACTAGTTGAAACCAACGATTTCCAATGATCGATGGCACTTCAGCGTTCAAAGTAAAACCATAATTTACATCTGTGCCATTATTTGATGCATCAAATATTTTTTGCACAGTTCTAGTAATGTCAAAACGATAACTTTTTATGGATTCGTCATAACGTGCATAATGACGGCCTTGACTGTATAAGTAATCAAGAGTGAGGGATTCACCCGTAGGATCGTCATCTAACAAATACAAATTTGGATAAAATGCAAATAGCTCTGTTTGAGTACTATCTACTGGAATAGTGAGAATGGCTTGAGCAACGGCTAATTTTCTTCCGCCTGTGAAATCATTAAGCATAGGAATTTTGATCACCGCTTTCGAACCAGCCAAACCTTGTATGTAAACTTTTTCGTCAGAAACATTGGTAGAGGCTAATGCTGCTTCAACATCAGAGCCACTATAATCATGGCTATAAGTGCTTACTCTATGTGCATTTGAGCCAATAGGAAAGGTAATGATGACATTATCCTCCGAAACTGTATCATAGTTGGTCAAATACAGTCTAATTCTAGACTCTGATGTAAGCAAGCTGAATTGAGTGAGACTGCCATTGTTTGTTACTGGCCCATCTTTCACCTTCAGGTAAAAACCATTGAATGATTTTGAATCAGTGCTATCCGCAAACCATTCTCTTAGTTCGTTTGCAATATCAAATGAAAGTGGCACACGAAATTGAAAGGGCTCTAAGCTCGTAGAATCTCCAACAATGATTTTGGGTAATGAATCGATAGTATCCCTAGGAAGTTTAAGACTGAAAGAACCAACAAGATCCATTTCATAATTTGGCTCAAAATCTGAAGTGTATGAGGAGGCATCCAAAGGATCGCTTAGTTTATATATTTCTACCGTTGGACCATCTGCACCATGACCGTACACCGAAGTTGGCATGAGATGTAACACTGCCGAATCAATAGTGTAGCTTTCAAAATTTTCGGGTGGAGAAACGGTTCCAATCACAAAATCTACCGCGACATTGGTAGTGGTTTCACCAAATTCAGGACTTGATATTTTGCCCAAATAATTTTGTAGTTGGAATGAATTAACCGGATCTGATTGTCGAGTTGTAGTGTTAATCAGAAACGAGTCAGATACTTCCACACCATCAAATTCGCCTTCCGGCTGAATTTCTAATCCAACTAGATTGTCTTCTTTACATGAAAAGACAACACTGGATAAACCTAAAAAAACAACGGCTTGCCAAAAGGCAAACCGTTGAGTAGATAATATTTTCAAAATGCGTTTCAATTTTTATTGTGCCATTACCGAGCTAGCAGCTACTTCCGTATAAAAATCATCAAACGTTTTCATCAGATTTTCTTCAGGTTGAGCATCAAGCACAGGAATGCCTAACGTAGCAACGTATGATTTTATTTCATCACTTACATATTCTGAAGCGTAAACCACGCCATCACAGTATTTAGCGGCCAACTTCACGAAGTTGTTATAGGTTGGTTCCTTGATCAATTCAAGATCTTTGGGATCCATACCATCATATTGTAGTTTTTCGATTAATCTAGTGTCTAAAGTTTCGTCAAACTCTTCGTCATAAATGGACAAAACCACTTTTGCATCAGCAAACAATGGATCGTCAGCGTAGAAGGTTTTTTGGTAAACTGCCATCAAAGCACTAAACCAACCTTGGCAGTGAATGATTTCAGGCATCCATCCCAATTTTTTTACGGTTTCGAATACACCGCGGCAGAAAAAGATAGAACGCTCGTCATTGTCCGTGAAGAAGTTCTCTTCTTCATCATAAAAAACAGCCTTACGTTTAAAATATTCTTCATTATCAATGAAATAAACCTGCATTCTTGTAGGCTGAATCGAAGCCACTTTGATGATCAAAGGGTGATCGGCATCGTCTACAATGAGGTTCATACCAGAAAGTCTGATCACCTCGTGAAGTTGATGACGTCTTTCATTTACACAGCCAAAACGAGGCATAAAAAGCCTTATTTCTTTGCCAAAGTCTTGAGCCTCTTGTGGAAGCTGACGACCCATAAATGATAGATAATTTTCTGGAAGGTAGGGGTTGATTTCGTGTGAAACGTATAAAACGCGCTCGTAATTACTCATATAATTCCTTGATTTAACGAAAAGAACTCTTCTTTTGCGAAAAGACATGC
>JANRBI010000171.1:0-1394 GCA_030727625.1 Salibacteraceae bacterium | reverse complement strand
AAAGCTGAATTATATCCGAGTGAAGTTGCCGACCAAAAATATATTCATGATTTTGGTAAACTCGAAACGACTATTGAAGGTGCATATCGTCCCGGGCACTTTAAAGGTGTGGGCCAAATAGTGCACATACTATTTGAATGCGTAAATCCTAAAACAGCATTTTTTGGTGAGAAAGACTTTCAGCAATTACAGGTGATAAAGCGCCTTGTTAAGTTGATCGGTGCCGATATAGAAATTGTGGGAATGCCCACTATCCGCGAAAGCGATGGCTTGGCCATGAGCTCTAGAAACCGCAGATTGAGTGATGAAAATCGTGCTGCTTCGGTGTTGCTCTACAAAGCATTGACATTTGCCAAAGCTAATATCCACATCATGAAGCCAAGCCAAATAAAGGCAGAAGTTCAGGCACTATTCTCTAAAGACCAATGGTTGGATTTGGAGTATTTTGAGATTTTGAATCCTTCAGATTTTGAGCTGGTTGAGGAGATTAACCCGACAAACGCTCATGCAGTAATAGCGGCTTACGCTGGAGATATAAGATTAATTGACAATTTAAAATTGGTGTAAGGAACCCCCATCCTTAACCTTTGCAAAATAGATGTAGATACATCAATAGGTGCAATTTTAATATATATTCAAATCCACCTCTATCAAAATATTTGACCTTTCTTTTATGAATTTGAATACTACCCTAGAGGATCGAAAAGTGGGCACAAAGCTGCGAATTGAGGAGTTCCTGTCAGCGGGGAAGTCGTTCTTTGCGTCATCCTCCTTTCAAACGCACAGCTTGCCAATGCTGCATGTGTTGGGGCAACTAGCGCCACAAATGCCAGTTTACTTCATACAAACCGGATTTCATTTTCCAGAAACATTGCGCTTTCGCGATGAAGTGGCCGAAGCGTTTAATTTGAAGGTGATCAACATCGAATCACAAGTTCCAAAGATTCAGCAGCGCAACAGTCAAGGGAATTTCTACTTCACATCAGATCCTGATTATTGTTGTTTTTTGAACAAGACACAGCCTATGCAGCCATTACTAGACCGATATGATGTTTGGATAAATGGCGTGCGTGCTGATCAAAATGCGAACAGAAAATCGCTGAACGAGATAGAACAAACTCCGCAAGGCGGCTTGCGCTACCATCCAATGCTTGATTGGACAAAACAAGAAATTTGGCGCTACATAAATGAAAACGACTTGCCACGCCATCCGCTTGATGCGCAAGGCTATGTGAGTATTGGCTGCGAGCCATGTACTGTAAAACCGAGTGTGGGTGACGAACGTCAAGGCCGCTGGTTAGGCCAAAGTAAAACCGAGTGTGGTTTGCACACCGAGCTTATTTCAAAGTAAAAACAATGAACGTATTAATAACAGGAGGCGCAGGCTACATTGG
>JANRBI010000170.1:1467-4506 GCA_030727625.1 Salibacteraceae bacterium | reverse complement strand
ATCATTCAAAATGGAGCTTGGTCGCGCACTTGGCAAGGCATCGATACTTTCATTGTAAAAGAAAAGCACCTTACGGTGCTTGACGCAATGAATCGTTTGAGTTCAAACATTTTATACGAAAAAGGAACTTCCATTGACTCAATAGAGAATATTTCAGCAGCTGTTTCTAAGGCAAAATTGTCATCAAAAATTGTTGTGGTTTTAGGTGAAAAACCAAGCACCGAAAAAGTGGGAGACATTGATGATTTAACACTTGATCAAGCCCAAATTGATTTGGTGAAAGCGTTGTCAAAAACGGGTAAGCCAATTGTGGCAGTGATGATGTTTAATCGCCCGAGAATTGTTTCAGAAATTGTTGATTTATGCGATGCTGTATTAATGGCATATCAGCCGGGTAGCGCTGGTGGAGAGGCAATCGCTGATCTTCTTTTTGGTAATCAAAATCCTTCAGGAAAACTACCTTTTACGTATCCAAGATATGTAAACACGCATATCACTTATGATCATAAAGCCACTGAAGAACTAGATCAGAAATTTGGAATGAATGCCTTTAATCCACAATGGACGTTTGGCGCTGGAATGGGCTATACAACATTTGAATACAGTGATCTTACGGTTTCTGATACTGTTTTTAGCGGAAGTGGAACCATGGAGGTTACGGTTACTGTAACCAATACGGGTAAAATGAAAGGCAAAGAATCAGTGCTTTGTTTTGTGAAAGATCACACGGCAAGCATCACACCTGAGGTGAAAAGATTAAGAGCTTTTGATAAAATTGAGCTAGAAGCTGGTGAAACAAAAACGGTAAGTTTTAAGCTTTCTGCTGATGACTTAGCTTTTGTGAATCGAGATATGACTTGGATAACGGAGCCTGGTAAATTTACCGTAAGCATAGCTGGCTTAGCGAAAGAGTTTTCTTATCAATAGTTGGATAAGTGAATAAAAGAAAGGTTTTGCGACACACTTGAGATTTTAAATCTTGAATCTTTCTTTAAAAGAAAATGGCTCCTAGGTTTTCAAAGTACCTAAGGAGCCATTTTTGGTTTTTAAGTTTTGTGAAGTTATTCGCATTGGTAGTAGCACTCACCCAAGCAGTAAACCACTGAATGCTCGTATTCATTGAGTTGTTTGCCGCAAACTTCGCCTAAGTCTGTTTCGGCAGTGCCTGCAGATGTTTTTTCTATCAGTGTGCAGGTTTTGCATTTGTTACAACTTGCTAAGCTAATTGTGAAAAAAATGCTCAGTAGGATAATTGGAAGTTTCATAAGATTGGTTTTACAGTTTAAAGTTAGGGGTTTAAAGGAGTAGCAATGAAACGCAATGCTTTTAACTTATGTTTTTTGTTCCAGCTCATTCATTTCATTAAGCAATGTATCGAGCTTGCGCATGATTGGGCCATAAATAGATTTTACATCGAGTTCGTAAATTTTTTGTCCAAAAAGGAAAGCCGTAATGGTTACAGTCACTAGTATCATGAGAAGCCAAACCGGTATACCGAATAGTTCAAAGTCGGTTCTGCCCGCCATATATCGAGCGTAGAACGACCCTTCCTTTAAGCTTTCAATATTGGCGAAAGCCATTCCTAATATGAATGTTGGGAAGAAAACAGGATAAAAAATTCGGTAAAACTTTCCATAAGTGTCAAAGCTTTGATCAAGCCAGTTTTTGAAGCTTTTCAAATAATCTAAGCTTGTAGTACCATATTCAATCGTTTTTAGTTGCCTCAAATAGTAAACGCTTAATCCAACTAATATTTGGAGCAATACGAAGATGATTATTCCCGCCAAGGGTACTTTAAAACTGATTCCACCAGCCAAAACCAAAAGGCTGCCAACGAAAATTGCCCAGGTGTTAATGGTCAGCATGCGCTTGAATTTTTCGATAATGCTCATCGATTTTTTGTTGTATAAATTATTGAGGTGCGGTGCTACGAGCGCATCTTCGGCAATAAAGCCAGTTTTCCAAAGTGATTCAATTGATTGTTCCATCTAATAATGTTTTTAAGCGTGTTTTAATGCGAGAAATCCGAACTCCGATGCTGTTTTGGTTTGCACCGATTATGGTCGCTATTTCTTCATAAGTGTGTTCTTCTAAGTAGAGTAAAATCACGGCCCTATCTATTTCGTTCAATCGTTTTATGGCGCCATAAAGCAAGTTGAGCGTTTCGTCTTTGAAGGCGTGATTTTGGTCCCACTCAAATGAGATTAGGGTTTCAGAAGCACTTTCATTGCGTTTCGAAGCCTTGTTGGTTTGTGTGAGACATACATTGAGCGCAATACGATAAATCCAAGTAGTCCATTCTGATTGCTGTTTGAAATTGTTTCTGCTTTTCCAAATCTGCAAGCATACTTCTTGGTAGTAATCTTCAAAATCTTCTTGCGAGTGTGCATAAGCTCTGCAGATCTTAATGATAATGCTCGCGTGTGGAAGAATAGAAGAAGTGTAAAAATCGCTGCTCAATTTATGTTTTAGATGGTTAGTGCTTCAAACTTGGAAATTCTTACATAGAAACATGAAAAAATAACTTAAACCTCTTTTAAGCTTAATAAGTCGTGACTTCCATTCTTTTCTAATTGCCTAATTTGGTCATGTTTACAAACGGCCTTAATTATAGCGAAAGCTTATACTAGCATAAAAAGTATAAATAAAAACTATCGTTAAGCTCTTTGTACTATTGAGACCTTTAATTCAAAATAAAATCAATCAGATTATGGAAGACATGCAACATTCAAAAGGAAAATCATACGATATGAATAGTGCCAGTGGGTGCCCATATCTTGGTGGTCCTGTAAAACAAAGCGCTGGTGGCGGAACTTCTAACCGCGATTGGTGGCCAAACGCGCTAAACCTTAATATTCTTCGTCAACACTCGTCATTGGCAAACCCAATGGGCGATGATTTTAATTATGCCGAAGAATTCAAAAAGCTTGATCTAAATGCTGTTAAGCAAGATCTATTCAACTTAATGACAGACTCGCAGCCGTGGTGGCCTGCAGATTATGGACACTATGGGCCATTTTTCATTCGCATGGCTTGGCA
>JANRBI010000170.1:0-1367 GCA_030727625.1 Salibacteraceae bacterium | reverse complement strand
GAAGAAGATATTTATTGGGGATCTGAAACCGAGTGGCTTGGCGACAAGCGCTACACAAACGATCGTGAGCTTGAAAATCCACTTGGTGCGGTTCAAATGGGATTGATTTATGTGAATCCTGAAGGCCCAAATGGAAATCCTGATCCTTTAAAATCGGCTGTTGATATCAGAGAAACGTTTGCTCGAATGGCTATGAATGATGAAGAAACTGTGGCATTGGTTGCTGGTGGACACACATTTGGTAAAGCTCATGGAGCTGCCGATCCAGACAAATATGTAGGCCGAGAACCAGCTGGAGCTGCCATTGAAGAACAAAGCAAGGGTTGGAAAAATACCTTTGGTACTGGCGCTGGTGATGACACCATCACAAGTGGAATAGAAGGTGCATGGACACCAAACCCAACACAATGGGACAATGGTTACTTTGAAGCATTGCTTGGTTATGATTGGGAATTGACAAAAAGTCCGGCAGGTGCACACCAATGGACACCAACTGCAGCTTCAAACGCAAAGCAAGCTCCTAGAGCGGGCGATGCATCAAAAACGCAGCCTTTGATGATGACCACTGCGGATATGGCTTTGAAAATGGATCCGATTTATGCTCCAATTTCAAAACGTTTTTACGAAAACCCTGATCAATTAGCCGATGCATTCGCAAGAGCATGGTTTAAGTTGACACATCGTGATATGGGGCCAAAAGCACTTTATTTAGGTCCTGATGTTCCTGCCGAAGAATTGAAATGGCAAGATCCAATTCCTGCTGCAGACTATAAGGCAATTGATGCCAAAGATGTGGAAGCACTCAAAGACATGATTTTGTCAAAGGGTTTGACCGTTTCAGAGCTGGTATCAACAGCATGGGCATCGGCTTCAACTTATAGAGGTTCTGATAAAAGAGGTGGTGCCAATGGCGCTCGAATAAGACTCGCTCCTCAAAAAGATTGGGAAGCAAATAATCCAGCGCAATTAGCAAAGGTTTTGTCTAAGCTCGAAGAAGTGCAGCAAGCATTCAACGCAGCTCAATCTGATGGTAAAGCAGTGTCAATGGCAGATCTAATTGTTCTTGGTGGTAATGCAGCCATCGAAAAAGCAGCTAAACAAGCAGGTAAGGCAGTCAAGGTTCCGTTCGAAGTTGGTCGCACAGATGCGTCTGCAGAACAAACAGATATAGAATCGTTTGATGCGCTTGAGCCGATGGCAGATGGTTTTAGAAATTATCAGAAGGCGCATCATACCGCTACAGGCGAAGAAATGCTGATTGATAAAGCGCAATTGTTGACGCTCACAGCAACTGAAATGACCGTTTTAATCGGTGGTTTGCGTGTGTTGGGCACTAATTACGATCATTCAAATCATGGTGTGTTTAC
>JANRBI010000169.1 GCA_030727625.1 Salibacteraceae bacterium | reverse complement strand
GCATATTGATAATGAAGTCCGCTGCCTAAGTCTACTTGAAATAATTGCTTGAATGTGGCTTTTACAGCCGAAAAAACAAACCATTTCAAATAGCGCGGTTTGGTTAAAAAATCATGTACAATGGGAGCGCACTCTTCGTTTGCCTTTTCCCAACCACCAGTATGAGTGGTCATGTAACTGTTTTGGTCCCATAAAAAACCGCCCGTTTCGATGGGTAAATACGCTATATCACCACAAAATGGCAAATCTTTCTCGCCACAATTTTCTTCTAAATACATTTTCAAAATGCCCATTTCACCAAGGTTGGCGGTAATGAAAACATTTGACGAAAGGCTCATTTTAAAGCCATGACCTTGAGCTGCATTTATGCCACTAAAAGTGATAAAAGCCAAAACCATCGGAGCGGCTGCTTTTAACCAAAACATGTTCGACTTTTTCTCGATACCTAAAGGCTTGAAAAATGAAAGACCAAACCAAGCCACACAACACAAAAACATCAGCGGCAAATGGCTTAAATGCGTAAGTATCGATATATAAATCAATGCTAAAAGACCAATTGCTTCGATGATCTTTAGCTGCGTTTTGAAGAATAAAACAGCGATGGAAAGGATCAGAATCAGAGTAAAAATATCTGGCATTAATTGCGCTGCATACCAGCTTAATCCTGTGCAGAAACTCAAAACAGTTACTACAATAAAATGGACTTGTCGACTATTTTTCTTTTGAAAAATCTTAATCAATTGAAACAACAGAAAGCTGACTAAAAAACCTTGAAACAAAACGATTGGCCAGTTTGAAATTCCCCAACCTGTGAGTTTCAATAACAAAGGATAGCCCAGCGTACGGTGAAAAGACGATTCTAAATTAATAGACATTTCAAGGTAGGCACCGGTGTCAAAATAAACCAACGGATATCGATTGTAAAGTGCTGGAGCTATTACAATCAAAGTGGTTCCTAACCAATAAAGTGCTTGTTTTATCTTCTGCAAAAGCAAGGTTTTAAAATTGTGGAGGTTGATTCAAATACCTTTCAGAAATCACTTTTGCGTGATGCAAAGTGTGACCAGCAGTAATGTAAAACAAGGCTTCAACTTGCACTTGTTTGCCGCTGGCGGTTCCCGTTTTTTGAAGCTGCTCTCCGCTGAATGATTTCAATAAAAACTTTGTAGATGAGCGAATATTCTTGAAATAGTCAAGCATTTCTGCTCCTGAAAAATTTGAAATATGTGACGCATCCACATAATCGTTTTCTTCAAAACCTGCCAAAATTTGACTGGATTCTTCCCTCGCAATTCTAAGTGCTCGGTAATTGAAAATAATCTCTGTTTCAATAATATGATGAACCACTTCTTTTATTGTCCATTTACCTGGAGCATAGCGATAATCAAATTCACTTTCGCTCAATGACTCGGTCATATCTACTAAGAACGAAGCCGAATGATCTAACGCTTCAAGCAAATTGTCGGTTTGCAAATGATTTAAATACGTATCAAAATATGGCGTTCTAATGAGTCGCTGAAGCGAAGGAATCATGGTTTTTAGCTTTGAGCGAATATGCATAAAAAAAGAAAGGTGACCGAAGCCACCTTTATCTTAAACCATCAAACGAATAAAAATTTTAAACCACTAACACTAGCGTTTACTTCATTCAATTTGATTTGGTTACAATATGATTCAATTAAAAATTGATTTTTCGATCAGCAGGGTATTTTACCGTGTATCTGAAGCCATTTTTTCGACCTTCTCCTGCTCCAATTTTTTCAACCCATTTTAGCATTCCGGTTTCTGGTGTCAACGCTCCGGTTTCGTTTTCATCTAAATCAACCGTGATTTCTTTGTTGGTAGAAACTGGAATTTGGTCAACAATAGTCAGCGTAATTGGTCCACTTTTCGTGTTTTTCACACTGATTTGTACCCCAATGGTTTCTTTCAAACTATTACCAATTTTCTTGGTTTCGCACAATTCTTTCACTTTTTCGCGCTTCACCACAATACTTTGATCACGGCCCAATGAAAGATCTAGCGTATCGCCAAAAATGTTTGGATCAATAAAAGCTTGACCTACATACGTGTTTGCAAAAAACAGATTGGCTTGTCCAGGCAGCAAATCATATTTTTCAAACCCAGCCACACGTGCAAGTAAAAATGCTGTTGGGTCAATTTTGGGCGCTGCGTAGTACTCGTAATCTGCATTAAGCGTAAACACATCAACACCAATTACTTGTGGCTTATTGTTACTTGGAATATCATATCGAGTCTTGATTTCAAAACGCGTAGCTGCTTTATTCATGGCGTAATCAACTGTGCTAATTGATTCTTCTGAATCCATCATATCCATACTCATTTGAACCTCCTTCATTACGCCAGCCGATAGCGGCATCGCTTTGTTAGAAAGTTCATAACCAGACACTACTGGCGCGCCCATTACAAAATTCAATCGCCAGGGGTCAAGCACTGGCTTATCGCTGCCAAGCAGCGGATTTGCATTGGTAAGTGTGAGCGTTACATCACTCCAATCAATTCCAGAATTTTGAAACACTTTGGCGTTGTATGAAACTTGCAGCGGCTGATTCACTTCCGTAACCGTGATGCTGTAGCTTGGCACCCAACCCGCATTGCGCACCATATAGCTCAGCGTAAAGTTTGCATTCACATTTCCAGTAGCTAATATTTCTACCAAAACTTCGCCCGTAGCGCGGTTCAATTTTGCATTAAACTCGTTCAATTGTCTGCGTAAGCGCGAAATGTTTTCATTCAAGCGCTTTTGCTTGCTCTGAAGTTCCATTTCCTTAAGCATGATATCTGCCAAGCGATCTCGGTAAAAATCACTCAAATCTTCCAAGTCTTCTATTACAAATTCACCTTCGCCCCAACCCACATTTTGGTTGGCCAGCACCATGTTTCGCTCTTGGCTGTATACGCCAAGCATATTTTGATTAAACTGAAGATCAAACTCATAGCGGCTCAACGAATCTTGCAAGCGAACTACCTCTTTTGGTTTTTCACTTTCTTGAAGAAAATTGGTGCGGGTAGTTACTCCCAACACATTTACGCCATTGCTTGCCGAAACACTGATGCTAGATGGATCAAGCTCAGAAGCAAGTCCGCTAAACGTGAGTGTTTGCCTTCCGGCAGATAAAAATTTAGCCGCGGTGCGCTCTATTTGTGCCCCGCGCGGAAACACAGTTACGTTGTTGATTTTCGATTTTACTTCCGTAGATGTTTGCGCCCAAGCCAAAGCTGGAACAACAAACAAAAAAAGCAATGATATTTTCTTCATAGTGTTGGTTCTTAAAGTTTTGAAAGACGATTAATCGTCACTACCGCCCATAAATGACAGTACAAAATAGAGCAATTGACTCACGGCTGCCAAGGTGGCTACTAAGTAAGTACGAGCGGCCCATTTCAAGGCATCAGCGGCTTTGTCATATTCGCTGCCTCGCGCTATACCACTGTCGTTAAGCCAAGCCAAAGCTCGGTTAGATGCATCATATTCTACTGGCAAAGTCACCAAGCTAAACAAGGTGATCACCGCTTGTGCAATAATGATGAGCAAAAACAAGGTTTGACCAAAGCCCATGGCAAACACACCCACAAAACCCAAAATGAAGATCACGTTCATCAATTTTGAGCTGATGCTGACGATAGGCACCATGGCCGATCTAAATTGCAACATAGAATATGCTGTGGCATGCTGAAGCGCGTGTCCTGTTTCGTGAGCAGCCACTGCTGCGGCTGATACCGAGCGACCAGAATAGACTTCTCGGCTCAAGTTTATCGTTTTGTTTTCAGGATTGTAATGATCTGTCAATTCTCCTTCTACGGAAGTAATTTTCACATCATATATGCGATTGTCATTCAGCATTTTTTGTGCGATTTCGGCTCCTGACAATCCGCTGCTGGTAGGTACTTCAGAGTATTCTCTGAATTTTGATTTGAGTCTAGAACTCACCGCCATCCCAATCAATGTAAAAGCGATGATGATTATTAAATACATAGTTTGTTGTGTTATTATTTACTGCCCAAATATCAATCAACGTGCCTTTGGTTTCACAGGCAATTAGTTAAGAAATATTGTCAGGTTTTTTTAAGACTTGCATTGGATGCCGTCAACATTCAATTTCCACAGAGCAAACTTTATTTTTTACTTTAATTCCTAATTTTCTGATAAATGCAGTTGACCGAAAAAGAACAAAAAAATAATTCAGAGTAAACAATAGAAATGATCAGCACTTTAAAAAACTAAAAGATTAAAAAACAAATCCACTCACTCACATTTTTAATCTTTTCACCACAATATTTACATCACTCACATTAAATAAACATCGTTAAGTTTTAACCAAAAACGATAATCTAAAGTTATACTTCGATGATCATTTTTCAGCTTTCAGAAATACCAATTCAATCAAAAAAACCAGGACTATCTTTTGAACTTATTTTAAGTATAAATTGATCATAAATTTAGCTCTATTTATTTGATTTAAAATACTTTATAATAAATAGTCAATTTAAAATAGAAACTTAATT
>JANRBI010000168.1 GCA_030727625.1 Salibacteraceae bacterium | reverse complement strand
CACTCCTTTGATTATTCTTCGCTAAACGAAAGTGAAGTCAATAAACACATACAAACCTTGTTTGATGGAATACTTAGAAAGTGGTATTTAACCGTAGAAAATGACACCGTAGTCATGACTCTTTTCGCTGCCCTTGGCAAGAAAAAAAGTCAGGAAGAGATGGCCAAAATTCTCAGCTTTCAAAGTGCAAGTACAGCTCAGATTTCTGCACTCTCTGGTTTGGCAAAAGCGCTGAAAAAGGAAGATAAACTCTTTGTTGTACTAGAATCTGAGTCTTTTGAAAACTTTCTAATCGCACTCAATGATTTTCCACGTTTGAAAGTGCAATTATCTGAGTACAAATTGAAATACGGTGGGCGTTTTGCCAACGAATTAAAATTGGAAACGAAAGGCATAGATGAAGATCAAAATGCTTTCAGAAGTTTATTGATCACCTATGCTAATTCACCAGCATTTGAAGCTTTTCAGCATACTGAGAATGGGCTAGACTTCTTATCAAAAACATTTCAAAAATTCGCTTCCAGAAGAGAACATTTTAGACTGCACAGAGCCAATCTTTTTGCCATTATTCGCAAGCTTGTTTTGCGCAAAGCAGACATTTGGTTAGCAACCAAAATCATCTCAAAAAGAGACGATATCTTCTATTTTAATTGGCCGAGTGTCATCGATAAAAAATATCCTTCATCTGAGGAAATAGAAACCATGAAATTGGAAAGAAGAAAATATGAGACCTATCAAAAAATAGATGCTCCAGCATTCTTCACCGTGAAAAACGGACGTTGGCCATCGATAAAGCAAGACAATGAATTAAGCTTTCAAGGAATGGGTGTTTCTGTAGGCGAAGCAACTGGAAAAGCTTTAGTCACAGAAGAGTTCAAAATTCCAAAAGAGCCTTTTGACATTTTAGTTACTAAGCGAACAGATCCTGGTTGGACCACGCTCATGGCAATGAGCAAAGGTTTGGTAATTGAAGAAGGTGGTGTGCTTTCTCATGCATCTATTGTTGCCCGAGAATTAAAAATACCAGCTGTAATTGGAGTAAAAAATGCCTGTTCAAATTACAAGTCAGGAGATGTACTCAGTATTGATGGTAAAACCGGACAAGTGTTTAAACAAGGATAAAGATGACCCCTCAAGAAGAAAACTTCATTCGAAAATTTACTTCGCTTACCACAGCAGTTCACTCGCATCAGCCATTGCTGAAGGCATTTTTGCAAACAATGCACTTTGCCTTTTACAAAGCCAATACAAGCAAGTTTAAGTATCTGATAGAGACAGAAAGTGCTACTTGCCTGCTATTTGGCAATGAAGTAAATCATCTACAATTTGGTTTTTTTCATTTGCCCACAAAACCAGAAGAACGCATCCCTTTTTGGGAGAGCATTTGCGCTAAGGCAAAAGAAGCTGGTACTACATCTCTTGCTGGGCCAATTCAAGCAAGCACTTATTTTCCTTATCGCTTTATAACGGAGTCTGATGGCCGTCCTTTTTTTGATGGTGAATACTTTTCACAGGACTTCGCCCACGAATTCATGATGGCGCAGAATCCGAGTAAAGTGCAGTATTATCGAACCGGTGAACGCGATCGTTTTGATGGAGTGATGGCTGTTTCAAAGCCTTATTTCGACAAGGCTTCCGAAATGGGGTTTACCATACAAGCTCATAGTTCTGTCAGTCCAACGCTTTTCAGCTCGGTTTTTCAACTGATCGGAAAGATTTTTGGCTCAAACTGGTCTTTCCAGCAGATTTCTGAAGAAGAAACAAAACTTATTTACGCTTCTGAATTTGGAAAAAACTCGCGCTTAATGCTTCATACTTATCATCTTAATGGTCAAATGATTGGCTTTTGTAGATATGTGGAACATGATGAAAAAACGATCATTTGTAAAACACTGGGGTTACTGCCCGAATATCAAAAAATGGGCTTAGGAAACGCAGGTGTTTATACCATGCATGCAGATGCTAAACGACTTGGCTACAGCCACATGTATTATGCTCTAATCTATGACGGCAACCGGGTTCAACAAAACATGCCTAAGGATGACTCAGTTATCTTTAGAAAGTATGCTTCATACGAATTTGAATTATGATAAACGAGTCATTAGTGTTGTTTGCAGCCGCCTTTACATTGGTTTTGATAGCCATTGAATTGGCGAAACGATACTTTGATTGGGTTCCGGAGAACAGCAGAAAGCTGGCGCACATAGCAACCAGTTTACTGATTTCAATAATGCCACTATGGCTGACGGCCACGCAGATTATTCTACTTGCAGGAACATTTATCGGGCTGCTCATTTTCACGAAAGCCACCAAGGTTTTCACCTCAGTGCAAAGTGTGAAGCGGACAACCTATGGCGAGTTTGCAATTGCTGTTGCAGCCGTTGTTTCGGCTCTGGTATTCTTGCCCTTGCATCAAGATTGGTTTATGATTGGGTTTCTCGTTCTCGCTTTTAGTGATACAGCAGCCGAATTTGCTGGCAAAAAACAGCCTATTGTTCGAATTGAAATCTTCAAACAACCCAAATCCTTGGGTGGATCAATCATTTTTGCCATTACGGCTATCATCATTTGCGTTTTGGCAGCAGAGGCTCTAAAAATTGATTACAACTTAGCTAAGCTTTGTATCGGCTTAGCTTCAGTAACTTTAGTAGAAGCATTTCTCGTTTTTGGATTAGATAATGCTGCCATTCCCGTAGCTACAGGTTTAGCAATTGAATGGGCTACATTTTAACTGAGTTTTCTTCGCGCCAACCTTTCCACCATTTCAAAAAGGTTAACCAACCTTTGTTTGAACCAATTTTTATGGCCTTAGAAACCTGCTTCTGGTAAACCATGGCCGAATGAGCACTAAGTGTAAACACGCGCTGTGGATTACCTACCAAACCTTCAAAAACCAGCCATTGTTTTGCTGCATAAACAAGGGTGTGTGAAGCAATAACCTCGTTTTTTGAATTAACCAGTTTTACGTGCGTTAAATCATCAATTTTAGCTGCCTTTCGCTTACTGTTGGCGCTTAGGATAGGGTTCTTTAATGTGCTTTTTGTAAAAGGTGTAAAGAAAACTCCTGCTATAGCTGTAGCTTCTTCCGCATCAATTTTTCCGTCAGATGTAAATCTTTCGACATTATCAATATTTCGTGATTCAAGTTCTAGAATAAAGTCAACTTCCGAATCTACCAAACCAGCGTTCACTATTATTTTACCTCCTTCTTGCACCAGGGTCAAATTTTCTTTTGTATCAATAACCTTAATTCCTAGTTTATCAAAAAGCCCATCAAAAAATTGATTGATCTCTGTGGTTTGAACGATAGCTTGCAATTTATTCTGATTTGTGTTGGTTTGTGCATTTGCCGTAATACACATGAAAACGGCCAGCAGAAGGGTAAAAACTTGATTTTTCATTTGATTTTTTGATTTATTCCAAAAACTATATCACGATAATACAGTTTCATTGAAAATTAGCCGCTAAATCTTTGATATACATGAAGCTACTTTAGTTTGATGATTAAAAAAGTGATTGTCAAACTTGTCATAAATAACATCAGACTTGTCGCTCAGAATTTAATACAACTCTTGTTTACTTACTTTATGTTGAAGTATTCACAACAGGAAGCATTGCGCTAGCAGATTCAGTTAAAATCAGATTTAACTTGAACTAAAAAGCCCAACCGCTTTCGCAATTGGGCTTTCATCACAAAAAATAAATCAGTCTCTTTAGTTAAAATATCACCTTGGCTGAAATAACCATGTTTCGTCCTGCGCCTGCTAAGCCCGAACTATAAGGTCGGTAGCGTTGGTCGGTTATATTCTCTATCCCTGCGCTCACCGATAGGTTTTTAGCCACTTGATACATTGCTTTAAAGTTGAGCGTGTACCATTGTGGCGTATAAGGATTTCCGTTTTCAT
The DNA here is from genome assembly GCA_030727625.1 of Salibacteraceae bacterium. Classification (GTDB taxonomy): domain Bacteria; phylum Bacteroidota; class Bacteroidia; order Flavobacteriales_G; family Salibacteraceae; genus SHAN690. The sequence continues at coordinate 645 of JANRBI010000168.1, read as the reverse complement.
CTTTGGCATATAGCTCGGTTTTAGCTTGCTCGGTTATCGGCAAGTTTTCGAAACTGACCGGTGCATTGTAAATGCCATAAAACTGAGCATTTAGTTTGCCCGATCCATATTTCAATCGCGCTACAGCAAAAAATGGAGCGGCATGTCTCGAAGCGCTTGTGGTTCCATCGTCTTGCTCCTCAATTCCTTTTTGAAAATTGGCTTCACCACCAAAACTAAAACCACCACCAAGTTTCATTTCGGCACCGGCCTGAAAGCCATAAACGGCAGCGTTTGCCGCATTTTGTATGGCTTGAACTTTACTCATTTCACCTGCATACATGATGCTGTCTTCCCCGTTTAGGGTAAAATCTCTGCGGACCAGCGCATTTTGCAAATAAGTGTAGTAAGCGGTAACGTCAATCTTCAAGAAATCGCCAAAAACGCGCGCAACATCCAGCTCAGCGTTGTAAACATATTCTGTATTTAGGTTTGTATTTGGAATCACCACCGCACCAGGTTCTGAATCAAACACCTTACCCACATCGTCCACATTTGGCGAACGGAAACCAGTAGAAAGATTTGCACTAATGATCCACTTTTCGGTTGGCGTAAACACCGCACCAAGACTTCCGGTAAGTGCGCCATTATTGATGTTTGCCGTTG
>JANRBI010000167.1:20165-23562 GCA_030727625.1 Salibacteraceae bacterium | reverse complement strand
ATCTTCCAGAAATTCATCAATTCGGTGAGCAAAACGCCCACGCCCATTGAGCTGAACTCTACATCTTTTCTGAGTTGAACTACCACAGGTTCAATTTTCATGTCGCGGTTTTTAGTGGCGCGCTTTATAAACTCCATATCCACCAAAAAGCGGTTGATCTCCGTTTCCATAAAAACGGCTTTGCCTCTTTGATTCATTCCTTTCAAACCACATTGAGTATCCGTAATCGGAAATTTCAAAATGGATTTAAGTACGAATCGAAATGCTTCTGACAGCAATTTTCTAAACCATGGCACACTTACGTAATAATCGTCTTCTCGATAACCAAGACTCACATCTGCACCATTTTCAATGGCATCAGCCATGCGTTTCATGCTGTCAATTTCATACGGAAAATCTACATCAGTAAACAGCACAATATCTGCTGTGGCTTGCGCAAAACCGAGTCGCAAAGCTGCACCTTTGCCCATATTTTGGGCAGATTTTACAAAGAGAATAGTGTCGCTTTCCACAAGCTCGTCAAACGCGGCTGCCTTTGGCGAGCCATCGTCTACAATGATCAATCGCACAGATTTAGCCGTAGCTTGCTCTAGTTGCTTCAGTCCTGATTTTACCACGCTAAACCAACCTGACTGCGGATTGTAAACGGGTAATACAAGATCTATGTGCGATTTTGACATGGGCGGCAAATGTAAACGAGTAAATTGGAATTTAGTATTGAGTATTAGGTAGGAAGTATTAAGACCCTTTTACTTTTAAAACCGTGCTTCGACCATCGTTCGTTCCTCACAAGCTCAGCACTAGCAAATCGTGATCAAATACGTCTCACTACTTAACTTTTCAATCTTCCTCTCTTTACTGCAAACTGAATACTGCGCACTGCCAACTCATACTAAAAACTGCCCACTACAAACTACCTACTAATAGTTATCCGAAAAGCGCTCCAAAAACCTCATCCACTCTTTTTACAGGACGGACTTTAATCGCCATTTTACTTAAATCAAGTCCTTTTAGGCCGTAGGCCGAAATGTAAATTTCGTCAAAGCCCAGTTTTTCGGCTTCTTTGATGCGTTGCTCAATCCGCGTAACAGGGCGAATCTCACCACTTAAACCAACCTCGCCAGCAAAGCATGTTTGAGCAGGAATAGGATAATCTTCGCTGCTTGAAAGTGCTGCACACACCGCTGCCATATCAATTGCTGGATCATCTACACGAATGCCGCCTGCCATATTCAAAAACACATCAAACTTACCTACTGCAAGTCCGCATCGCTTTTCTAAAACAGCTAGCAACATGTGCAACCTACGTTGATCAAAACCAGTGGTTGTTCTCTGAGGTGTGCCATACGCAGCCGTACCGACCAAGGCTTGCACTTCAATCATCATTGGGCGAGCACCTTCCATGCTTGCAGCAATGGCCGATCCACTTAGCCCTTCGTCTCGCTGACTCATGAGCACCTGTGATGGATTTGAAACTTCTTTTAGTCCGCTGCCTTGCATTTCGTAAATGCCCAACTCGTTGGTTGAACCAAAACGATTTTTTGAGCTGCGAAGCAATCGGTATAAATGCTGACGATCGCCTTCAAATTGCAAAACCACATCAACCATGTGCTCCATCACTTTTGGTCCAGCAATGTTGCCTTCTTTGGTAATGTGACCAATTAAGATTACAGGCGTATCGGTTTCTTTGGCAAATTGAATAAGCTCGCCTGTGCATTCACGAATTTGGGCTACCGAACCAGGCACGCTATCTACCTCAGCACTTTGCATGGTTTGAATAGAATCTATGATTACCAAATCGGGTTCGGTTTCTTCTATGCGCTCCATCACCCGCTCAAGCGATGTATCGGTAAGCAACAGTAAATTATCGTGCAAGTTACCAATGCGCTCGGCACGCATTTTTATTTGATTGGCGCTTTCTTCGCCCGAAACGTATAGGATTTTCTTCGTTTGATAGTTCAATCCAAGTTGCAATAGCAAGGTTGACTTACCGATGCCAGGATCACCGCCAATTAAGATTACACTACCTGGAACGATGCCACCACCAAGCACACGTGTCAATTCTTCGTCAGGCAAGGGAATGCGTTCTGCGTCATCGGCCTTTACTTGCGTAATTGGAATTGGCTTTTTGGTCAACGAATCAGCGAAATTTCTGCGCGAACCCGTCTTATTTTCTTTGAAAATTACTTCCTCTATCAGTGAGTTCCACTCACCACACGAAGAGCATTTTCCCATCCATTTCGGAAACTGTGAGCCACACGATTGGCAAACGAAAGCGGTTTTGGTTTTGGCCATGTGGCAAAGGAAAGCATTGAATAGAATTAATGCTAAAAGTTATAATCTATATTTCAGTAATAACCACAGCTTAATCTGGTTTAAAAAAAAGATTTAAAGGGCGTCAAAATCAGCAGTTATGTTTGCTTTTATTTGACTTTACACAGCACCAAAATTTTGGAAGTTTTAGTGAAAGTCTATACTCTAATCCTTATTTCTTCTCCGCAAGAATCACATTGTATTTCCACAGATTCTCTTGCAAAGCGCGGTATTGGTAGTAACCACTTTTGTAGTGGCTTTTTGCAAATCGCGAAACTTTAGGATGAAAGAAATTATAACTCTCTGACGGAATCATTCCCAAAAGCGATGCAACATACATTCGCTTCGCACTCTTTGTCACCTCGGCAGTGTAATCAATATTAGACTTGATTTCAAAGTCATTCTTCTTTAGGCCGTCTACAAATGTTTGACTCGAAATATGATTTTCTACAGCCCAAGTTTCGCCCCACTTTCTGATCCATTCGTTTTTGTCTATCTGATTTTCGTCTGTGATAAAACAATCGCTCAAAATTAATTTGCCACCTTTTTTCAAAAGCCTAGCCGCTTCTTTAATGAACATCATTTTGTCGTTAGCCGAAGAAATACTTTCACACGCCCAAATCACATCAAATGTTTGATCAGAAAAAGAGGTTTGTGTATAATTCATCACTTGAAAATCTACTTGATGATCAATGCCTTTTTCTTTCACGAGATTGCTCGCAAACGCCACTTGCTTTTCGCTCAAAGTGATACCTGTAACGCGCGCCTTAGTATTTGTATGGACAAAAATTGCAGCTCCGCCAACTCCACAGCCAGCATCTAAAACTCTGTCAGCCTCCTTAATTCCAGCTAGCTCTAACAACACTCTATTTGTGTTGACTACCGCATCGCGAAACGTTTTTGTTTGCTTGTTCCAAATTCCATAATGCAGAGAATAACTATTGCGCAAATCCCACCACTTTTCGTAATGATTTTGAGTAGTGTTGTAATATTCGGCTACGTCTTTTGGCTCAAACATTTGAGAAACAGATTAAAAAAATGAATGTTAAGAATTGGCGCAAATTAAAGCTTAAAAGGCAAGAAA
>JANRBI010000167.1:10210-20065 GCA_030727625.1 Salibacteraceae bacterium | reverse complement strand
TAAACTCATCTTCGAAGGTGCTCCCCAATCCAAATTGAATGTTTTCATACCAACTAAAAACTTCGCTGATTTGGACTTCAGCCCTGCTAGTGATGCGAAAACTTCTTTCCAAAACTATTTCTTATCAAAAATCCTTTTTAAGGATTGATCCAAGTCATATGTTGGCATTTGGCCGTCTTCAACCATTTTAGCGATCTCATCCAACTCTTCTTTGTGCCACTCAGGAACATCATCCTCAGTCACTTTAGCGTAAGCGAGTGAATTCAAATAATTGATTAATTCTTGAGCGCGGTCGTCATCTACATCTATGGTAATGCGTGTCATAATACCAAAGCTAGCTAAAAATGAATCTGGATTAACCCAACATTAACGCTGCTCTCTTTACCGCAGCAACAAACTGATCGATTTCTTCTTTGGTATTGTACACTGCAAACGAAGCGCGCACCGTTCCTGGAATTTGATAATAATCCATTAAAGGTTGGGTGCAATGATGACCTGTACGAACAGCTATCCCAAGTTGGTCTAGCAATGTTCCTAAATCATAAGGGTGAATGTCGCCAACAAGAAACGAGACCAACGAGGCTTTCTTTTCGGCTTGACCGATAAAGCGAATGCCCTCTATTTCTGAAAGTTTTTCGGTGGCATATTCAAGCAGTTCGTGTTCCCAAGCACCAATGTTTTCAATGCCGATTTCATTCATCCAATCTATGGCCGCGCCAAAAGCAATGGTATCTGCAATGTTTGGTGTGCCGGCTTCAAACTTGAAAGGCAACTCGTTAAACGTGGTGTCTTCAAACGTACATGTATCAATCATTTCTCCACCACCTTGGTAAGGCGGCATGTCGTTGAGCCATTCTTCTTTACCGTAAAGCACGCCAATACCAGTTGGGCCATACATTTTGTGGGAAGAAAAACAGTAAAAATCAGCGTCTAAATCTTGCACATCAATTTTCATGTGTGGGCAACTTTGTGCGCCATCTATCAAAACTGCAGCGGCTACTTTGTGAGCTTTGTAAATGATTTCTTCAATTGGATTGATCGTGCCAAGCGTGTTGCTCACGTGATTTATTGCAACCATTTTGGTTTTGCCTGTCAACAACTCATCAAAGCGCTCCATGATGATTTGGCCTTTTTCATCCAACGGAATTACCTTAAGAACCGCACCTGTTTCTTCGCACATCATTTGCCAAGGCACTATGTTGCTGTGATGTTCCATGGCCGAAATCAACACTTCGTCTCCTTCTTCCATAAAAATCTTGAAAGATGAAGCCACCAAGTTTATTGCCTCGGTAGTGCCGCGCGTGAAGATGATTTCATGATCGTGCGCTGCATTGACAAAAGCTTGCGTTTTCTTTCGAACAGCTTCAAACTTATCGGTGGCGCGCTGGCTTAAAGTATGCACACCACGATGCACATTTGCGTGATCTTTACTGTAGTAGTTTACCAAGGCATCAATTACCGCTTGCGGCTTTTGTGAAGAAGCACCATTGTCAAAATAGATCAATGGTTTGCCGTTTACTTCCTGATTAAGAATCGGAAACTGAGCACGTATGTTTTGAATGTCAATCATGTTTGATAAACAGCGTTTATATGGTCTTGGTTCTAATAAAAAGAGAGGTCAAAACTAACCTCTCTTTATTTCTTGCTTCGCGAAAAATGTCACACAACGTTTAGCGCGATTAATTATTCATTTTCTTCTCTACCCAATGCTCGATGTAGGTTTTCACCGCTTCGTTATCTACCATTTCAACAACATCCGATGCAAAAGCATTCAAAAGCAGTTTGGTAGCGGCCATTTTACCGAGGCCACGACTTTGTAAGTAAAACATCGCCTCTTCATCTAACTGCCCAATGGTGCAGCCGTGAGAACATTTTACATCATCTGCATAAATTTCAAGCTCAGGCTTGGTATTAATAGTGGCGCGATCGGTCAATAAAATATTTTGATTGCTTTGGAAAGCATTGGTCTTTTGTGCAGCTTGGTGTACCATGATTTTCCCATTAAACACACCCGTGCTTTTATCCGTCATCACACCTTTGTACAATTCATTGCTATTGCAATTTGCCACTTGGTGGTCAGCATAGGTGTGATTATCCACATGTTGATTTCCGCTGGTGAAATACAAACCATTTAAGTTGCTTTCGCAGCCTTCGCCTGTGATCGCAAAATTGAGGTTGTTTCTTACCAAAGCACCGCTCATTGTCACTGTCAATACTGAGAATGTGCTGCTTGCTTTTTGAACGATATGGGTGCTATTTATTTGGTTAGACTCATCGCCTTCTTCTTGCAGCAAATACAGTTTTCCATTCGATCCAGCTTCTGCGACAACTTCTGTAACCGCATTGGTAAACGAACCTGAATTGGCGTTTCCAGCAAAGTGGTTTAAGATTTCCACCTTAGCGTTTTCACCAACTAAAAACAAGTTTCTAGTTTGCGAAGCCTGCTGCTCACCCGTGCTTACATTGAGCAAATAAATCGGTTTTTCAATCACGGCATTCTTATCTATTTTGATAAAAGTTCCATCTTGAAAATAGGCGGTATTTAATGCTGTGAAAGCGTTAGATTTTGAATCGATATGACGGCCCAAATGTTCTAAAGCCATTGAATTATTATCACCCTCGAGTGCAGCAATAGATTGGATAGAAAGCCCCGAAATCAAGCTTTTGATTGAATGGTCAGCACTGAAAATGCCATTAATAAAAACGATTAAATGCGCATCTAAATCTGGAATAATCAAACTAGAAATATCCACAGAAGAAAGTCCGTTTTGATTGTAGTGAGCCGAAACCAACTTGGCTACTCTAGTATATTTCCAATACTCATCACGAGTAGTAGGGAAGTCTAATCCATTATGAATGGCTGCGCGGGCATCGCCTTGCAGCTGAAACTGCGCGGGAATATGGTCGAACTGTTTTAAGAATGAAAGTTTGTCAGACATGATTTGTTTTTAAACAGATTCTACTTCTTCGATGATCCAATCGTATCCTTTTTCTTCTAGTTCTAAAGCCAAAGATTTATCTCCAGACTTCACGATACGACCATTGTATAATACGTGTACAAAATCTGGAACGATGTAGTCTAACAATCTTTGGTAGTGTGTAATCACAATAAACGAACGATCTGCTGCACGAAGCTTATTAACTCCGTTTGCAACAATCTTAAGTGCATCAATGTCGAGTCCTGAATCAGTTTCGTCTAAGATTCCCAATTTAGGTTCAAGCATTGCCATTTGAAAAATCTCATTACGCTTCTTTTCACCGCCCGAAAATCCTTCGTTAACCGCTCGATTTGCTAGGTTTTCTTTCAACTCAACCATGGCTTGTTTTTCACGCACCATCATCATAAAGTCTTTGGCAGAAATATCTTCTTGACCATGATGAGCACGCTTTGCATTGATCGCTGCTTTTAAGAAATTGATGTTGCTCACACCCGGAATTTCCACAGGATATTGAAAAGCTAGAAATAAGCCTTCGCGACTTCTCTCTTCTGGAGCAAGTTCCAAAAGGTCTTTTCCTAGAAAGGTAACCTTGCCTCCATTCACTTCATACTCTTCGCGGCCTGCCAACACAGACGAAAGCGTGCTTTTACCACTTCCGTTTGGTCCCATAATAGCATGAACCTCTCCCGGTTTGATTTCAAGGTCAATGCCTTTTAGTATTTGATTGCCTTCTATCGAGGCTTTTAATCCACTGATTTTTAAGAAATCACTCATCTCTACTTATTCTGAATTGGCCCTTAGCCGTTGATTTTTGAAATAATTATTTACCCAACACTTCCCTCAAGGGAAATACTCAATAGTTTTTGTGCTTCTACCGCAAACTCCATTGGGAGCTTATTCAATACTTCTTTAGCGTATCCATTTACAATTAAGCTCACAGCTTTTTCTTCATCTATTCCTCTTTGAAGGCAATAGAAAATCTGGTCTTCACCGATTTTTGAAGTGGTGGCCTCATGCTCAATTTTAGAAGAGCTGTTTTGATTTTCGATGTATGGAAATGTATGCGCTCCACAATTGCTACCAAGCAACAATGAATCGCACTGACTAAAGTTTCTGGCGTTAGTAGCGTTTGGTAAAATCTTCACTAAACCACGATAGCTATTGTTGCTTTTTCCAGCAGAAATACCTTTTGAAATGATGGTGCTCTTGGTGTTTTTACCAATATGAATCATCTTAGTTCCAGTATCCGCTTGCTGATAATTATTGGTTACCGCAACCGAATAAAACTCACCGACTGAATTGTCACCTTTCAAAATACAGCTCGGATATTTCCATGTAATCGCGCTACCTGTTTCTACTTGCGTCCAGCTGATTTTAGAGTTCCGACCTTCACACAAACCTCGTTTTGTAACGAAATTGTAGATACCGCCTTTACCTTCTTCGTTTCCAGGATACCAGTTTTGTACGGTACTGTATTTGATTTCTGCATCATCCATGGCAACCAACTCTACCACTGCAGCGTGCAACTGGTTTTCGTCACGCATTGGTGCGGTGCAGCCCTCAAGGTAACTTACATAGCTTCCACTATCAGCGACTACAAGTGTTCTTTCAAACTGGCCTGTTTGTGCATCATTGATTCGGAAATAAGTACTTAACTCCATTGGGCATCGAACGCCTTTTGGTATATAACAAAACGAACCATCTGTAAAAACAGCCGCGTTTAGCGCTGCGTAAAAATTGTCGTTTGTAGGCACTACACTGCCCATGTATTTTTTGATCAACTCAGGATGTTCTTTTACTGCCTCAGAAAAAGAGCAGAAAATGATTCCAAGTTCACCTAACTTTTCTTTGAAGCTTGTCGCAACGCTAACGCTATCTACAACCACATCCACCGCTACTCCAACCAATCGTTTCTGTTCATCTACAGAAATTCCCAGCTTCTCATACATCGATTTTAACTCTGGATCAACCTCATCCAAACTATTGAGCTGTTTCTTAGGTTTTGGCGCAGAGTAATAATACAAGTCTTGAAAATCAACAGGTGGATGATGAATGTGTGCCCATTTAGGTTCTGTCATTTCTTGCCAAACCTTGAAGGATTTCAGTCGATAGTCAAGCAACCATTCGGGTTCGTTTTTCTTAGCAGAAATAAGGCGAATGATGTCTTCACTCAATCCTTTTGGTGCTTTGTCACTTTCAAAATTTGAAACAAAGCCGAACTCGTATTTTTTACTTTTAAGTTCTTCTGCTAATTCTGTTTCTGTATATGCCATGGCAACAGTATTTAGTGGCTAGTACATAGTATCTAGCCTCTTCTTTATAAAAATTAAATAGAAAAGCTTTCGCCACAACCGCAGGTGCGGCTAGCGTTTGGATTGATAAAAGAAAAGCCTTTACCATTGAGGCCTCCAGCATAATCAAGCTCAGTACCTACCAAGTATAAAAAGCTCTTTTTATCAACCACGATTTTCACCCCCTTGTCTTCAAACACTTTATCGTCATCTTTAAGTTCTGTGTCAAAATCCATCACGTATGACAATCCTGAGCAGCCACCACCTTTCACACCAACGCGAATAAAGGCCTCTTGAGACACGGAGTCATCGCCTTTAAGCTTGGACACTTGTGCTTTTGCATTTTCGCTTACTGTAATCATTGCGCTAAACAATTGGTTTATTGATTGAGTTCAATTCTATTTAGATTAAATCTAAATAGATGAAAAATTTTGCGCAAAAATACCTGAAAAAGGGGATCTATACAAGTTTTGGATTGATTATTACATCTCTTCTCCAAACTTGAGTTTGAATCTCCTACGAATAAAGTATGTCGAAATGTAAAGGAATGGCGTGTCAATTAAGGCAATCAAGGCTTTAAAGGTCCAACCAGAAACAATGTATGCCCCAATGGTAGGCCAAGGTAGTTCACCTGCAAACAAGACTAAAATAACAAGCGTAGTATCAACCAATTGAGATAAAACGGTTGATGCATTATTTCGCAGCCACAGGTACTTTCCCTTAGTCAGGTTTTTCCAAAAATGGAAAAGTTTAACATCAACATATTGCGCTAAGGTATAGGCAATCATTGAAGACATGATCACTCGCCAAGAGTTACCATAAGCAGTTTGATAAAGTGAATCTGACACAGGAGATGAGTCAGTGGCAGGAAACAAGCTTCCCATCCAGAGAATAAACATGGTAAATACAAGTGCTCCAAACCCAGCAAAAACAACTTTGTTGGTCTTTTTCTGTCCGTAGATTTCAGATAAAATATCGGTAATGAGAAAAGTGATAGGATATGGTAGAACTCCCGCACTTATGGTAAACACAAAGCCCGGGATACCAAGGTCAACTGTGATGAATTTGTTTGCAATGAGATTACAAACGACCAACGCTGTAATGAACAGCGATGCTAGAATTAAATAGAGGTAATCGGCTTCCGCCTTTAAATTTTTGTTCATGAAGATGCGAAAGTGCTAAACTAAAGCTTTAGCCCCATAACACATACATCGTCAACCTGTTCAAGATCTCCTTTCCAACCCACAAAATATTCTGATAAAAAGTCTTTTTGACCTTCCAAAATCATTTGATCTTGAGCCAGAGTGAGAATTTGTTTGAACAATGAATATTTCATTTTCTTACCGCGCTTTCCACCAAATTGATCGGCAAACCCATCACTGAAAATATAAATCACATCACCTTGAGTAAGCTGTATACTGTGATTTATAAAAGGCTTGGCGCCACTAAATTGCCCAACAGGTTGCTTGTCGCCTTTTACTTCGTAGATCGAACAATTACTGCCTTCTATCTCGGTTTGTTTAAATTGATCATGATCAATGGGCCTGTCGGTCAGCAACCACAATGGGCTTTGCGCACCAGCAAATTCAAGAACCCTCGAGTTTTTATCAAACTTACATAGTGCTATATCCATTCCATCCATCACACTTTCCTCTCCTTGAGCTATCTGTTCAATGACATAAACTCTAGTAAGATCAAGGAGTTTTGATGGTTCCACATCACCCAATTCGCGAATTGCTCTATTCAGCGCATTATGACAAATAACACTCATCATCGCCCCGGGAACACCATGCCCGGTGCAATCAGCTACAGCAAAATAGAGACAATCATTCTCTTCTCTGATCCAGAAGAAATCACCTGCAACCACATCTTTTGGCTCATACATCACGAATGCTTGATCGAAATAATTCTTAAGCATTGTAGAAGACGGCAACATCGCATTCTGTATACGTTTTGCGTAGCTAATTGAATCCTGCACTTCAAGATTTCTTTGAAGTAACTGCTTTGATTGATTTTTAATCACCTCCGATTTTTGGCTTACCAACTTTGTTAATGTTCTTTGCCTGAAGTAGCCATACACAGCCAATAACAAGGATAAAGTAATGCAGCCTAAAGCTACCCCAATCCATAAGTTAGTTCGTTTCAGATCCGTGAGTAATAAATTAGTTTCATTTAATTTATTCTCTGCTTCAATAATTTTACTTGATGTTAAATCCAAGTTACTTGAAACCAAGACATACTCCTTCTCCTTGTCAACAAAACCAGCTTCTAAAAGAGCAAATTCCTGCTGTTTACTCTGTAATTCTTGACGCGAACGCATAATAGAATCCCGGCTATCTCGCACCATCGCCTTCAATCCACTCAGCTGAGCTTTTGAGGAAATGATCGATGCCAGCAGCAAATCAACCTCTTCACTTTTTACGCTGAGTAGGTTGTCAATTGAGTCTTTTGCAAGTAAAAGTCGATCGTTGACTGCTTTAAGCGCTGCTTGATTTTGAGTTAAACTAGCAACTTTGCTTCGTTCTTCTGTAATACTGGCTTGTGCGCTCGACATAGCAAGCTGCCATTCGTTCTTGTTTGAGGTAATGCTCGCCATCAACTTAACTTGGTCAGAAACATTAAAGCCTCTTTTGCTCATTTCAATTTCATTGATTTCAAACTTTGTTTCATCACCAACATTTTGAAAATTAATCATTGTTTCATGAAACCCATAGCCATTGGTAACCAACAATACATTGTCGCCAACCATCTTTAGCAAACCAGCTCCGTTAATCCCTGAATTTTGTTTGACGTAAAGCATGTTGACCTTGTTGCTAGCTGCGCGAACAAGCGCATCTGTATTCTCCAAAAAAACCAGCTCTACTTTTGCAAACAAAGGATTGACCAATTGTTCATTCACCAAATTCACGTACAAATCATAGTCTTGGTAAACCCCTATTTTTATGCTATCCCCAATTGATTTTGGCCATCCAAGTTGGTTTGCAAAATCAACAATATTCTCAGACATGTTTTGAGAAGGTTGATTCTCCAAAGCCAATCGGTAATATGCTCGGAGCGAATCAATCTTAGCCCATTTGCTTTTCAAATTCACAACTGAGTATGAAACCTCATTTTTACTATCGTCCCAAAAGACACTTAAATAAGATGAGTCTTCTACAATTGAAGGGATTAAAAATCGACTCTCGAGCATCGAAATTGTCAATTCGAAGAATGAATTTTTCTTGGAGACCTTTTTCACATTGACATCGGTCAAGTCAAATTCGATGAACTTTTCAGCGTAGCCAGGTTGACTAGCTTGAAGTAAATAGCGAGAACCAAAAGGAAGTTTGGAGTAAAATGCTCCTGATGGACTAACTTGTATCTCTTTGTAAATAGTATCACTAGCCCAAACTAGCAGCTTGCTAGCCGATGAAGGTTTTTCAACCGCATCTATCAAGCTCTCTGTTGTAACATAACCATTTATAGTGAGGTCTATCTGGGCGGTGAGAGTATAAGCCAATGATTCAAGAATCAGAAGCAATATTACCGCTAGCACTCTGGGGGAAGTAGCTTTCATCGAGGGTTTATTTTAATCAGGACAAGAGTGGATACAAAAATCCAAAAGCTGATCAATTAGATCATTGTTGGCTCTCGGGAGGGAATTGTAGCTCAAACACTAATAAGTCTTGTCTTTCTACTGCAAAGCAAAACAAAAGTTGCGGTGAAATATCAAATTTTTGATGCGAACCACATACAGATTGTCGTTATTCACATCATAAAACCGATTGTTACTTGATAATCTCGTCTCGATTAAGCATGACCCTAGAGCTTAATACCCATGACACATACGTCATCTACTTGTTCTAAATCACCTTTCCAGTTGATAAAATACTCAGATAAAAAGTCTTTTTGTTTTCCAAGATCATCTTGATCTTGCACCAAGCCTATAAGTTCTTTAAATAATGAATTTTCAAGTTTTTTACCTTTTCGACCCCCGCACTGATCCGGAAAACCATCGCTAAAAATATAGATGGTGTCACCTTCGGCCAAGAAAATCGAATGATTTGTGAACGAAGAAGACGCGAAAAATTCGCCAACCGGCTTCTTATCTCCCTTTATTTCATGGAGGTACCCTAGACCAAACTCTAATTTGTTTACTAATACATTCGGATGTGCTATCAATCGCTTAGATGCAATCCAGAGTGGATTTTGAGCTCCTGAGAATTGCAGCTCTCCTGTTATCTTATTGAAAGCACAAAGTGCAACGTCCATCCCATTGATTAAATGACCTTCGCCAGTTGCGATTTGGGATATCACATATTTCCTAGTCAATGTAAGTACCTCAGCAGGACTAGGGATATTTGACTCTTTCATAGCCTTGTCCAGCGCCCCATGACAAAGAACACTCATCATTGCTCCTGGAACACCGTGACCAGTGCAATCTGCCACTGCAAAATATATTAGCCCGTTATATTCCTCCATCCAAAAGAAATCGCTCGCAACCACATCTTTTGGCTCAAACAGCACAAATGACTGATTAAAATGTGCCTGAATGGCATCGAATTTTGGCAATGTTGCCAACTGTATACGCTTGGCGTAATTAATTGAATCACTCATCTCTTTGCTCTTTTCTTCCAACAGGGTCA
>JANRBI010000167.1:0-10110 GCA_030727625.1 Salibacteraceae bacterium | reverse complement strand
GGCCCAAAACTCTTTGTCCAATGATTCTGACTGATCATTCAAAATCAAAACATCAAGGCTATCAGCTTTTAACGAACCTAACTGACTTGCATAAATTAAATTGGCATTTGAAAATTTCTTGCTTGATTTTTGCTCTTGCACGAGGCCAACAAAAAGAGGATAATCTCCAAAAACCAATAAATCATAACTTGGACCTGTTCCATTTGGCCAAATGATAGATTCTTGAAGAGCAGCTATTTGGTCAGTTAGCGTTGTGGCGGGCAACTTGTTTAACGCAATTTTATACTCTTTGGCTAAAGAGTCAATGATTGACCATTTCCTTTTCAGCTCTTTATTTGAGTATGAGAGTCCATCGTAACTATAATCCCAAAATATTTCTGAATTTTGAGTTGCTATCAAGACCTCTTCTGAGAGAAAGTCAGATTCTATTAAATTTAACGTAAGATCGAAATCGTTATTCGTTTTGTCAAGGAGATCAGGATGGACCTCTTTGAGTTCAAATTTTATGTTTTTTGAAGTGTATCCTGTTTTCTGACAAACTAATGTGTAGTCTTCTCCCACTTTCAAGTTAAATGAAAATGATCCAGATTTCGAAACAACAGGCACACTAAAGACCGAATCGCGCAGCCAAACCGCGAGTTGTGCATTCGAGGTAGAAGCAACGTTGCTTTCACCCAATTTTTGAACAGTAATATTGCCCGAAATCACAACTTCACCATAAAGTGCCTTGGCACTGGGTTTAGACGAACCCATAAGAATTAACGCCAAAAACAGCATGCTCAGATGAATCTTTTTCGAAAAAAAGAATGTCGAAGAAAGCGGGTTTGTTTTGATTTTCTCTTTTAATGCTGACAGTGACATTTGATCTATTTCTGGCCCTATATTGCCAGATTACACCGTGAACGCTGCGCTTTAAATAAAGGTTTCAACTATACTGATTTCACATATCAAATTAGGCAAAAGGCCTAACAATAACAAAGCGTAACATAAGTAAAATGAATTATTAAACTCTGCCAAACATCATTCACCTATCGCTTTGAAATCTTGTTTCCTGTAATAATTCTTTGACGTGAGCATCTGTGTCGAGAGACGTCATCTTCTCGCAATGCAACATGTTTGGTTTTACGGCCTTGTACTCGGGCGCGCCACATTTTGAAACTTGAACGCTTCATTTCCTTTCGCATGAGCTCAATTACCTGCTGTTCATTCAGCCCAAATTGAAATAAAATGGCGGAAAAAGGAGTTCTGTCTTCCCAAGCCATTTCAATGATTCGGTCTATTTCAATTTCATTAAGCTCCTTCGATTTTTCCATAACTACAAATTCAAAAACCTGTGACTATTATAAACCTTGCTGTATTGTTTATTGTTTAACCAAGCGAATGAAAAAAGAACATTTGCCCACCAAAATTTGCATAGTATGCAAACTGGAATTTACTTGGAGAAAAAAATGGCAGCGCGATTGGGAAAACGTGAAATACTGTAGTGAAAAATGTCGTAGAAACACGAATAAAGATGCATAATACCTCAATTGTATGGATCAGAAATGATCAAAGATTACACGACAATGAGGCACTCACAAGTGCTATAGATCAAAGCATATCTGTTTTACCTGTGTACATAATAGGAAATCGCCTTTTCGAACGATCTACTATCGGATTACCAAGAGCATCAGCAATAAGGTTAAATTTCTTGAAAGAGTCCCTTGTTGAATTACGTAAAAACTACCAAGCTATTGGCGGAGATATGCTTTGCCTGAAGGGCGAAGTATCAGAATCTCTGATCGAAATTTGTCGAAATCTTGAGATTAATACCATTTTCACATCTGCAGAATACACTTCTGAAGAAAAAGAAGAGGAGCAGAAAATTGTCGATGCTGGAATAAATCTTGTGCGATTTCACCAAAGCACCCTAACACATTTGAAAGATCTCGATTTTGAAATCGAAAAACTTCCTAATGTTTTCACGCAATTTAGAAAACAGGTAGAAACACAAAATAAATACAGATCCCCACTTTCAAAACCAACGTTTATAAACGTTCCTAATCAGGTTGATTTTTCTAATTCTGAGGCATGCATCAATCAGCATCTAACTCAAAAAATCAATTATGACGATCGGTCATCTCTGCAATTTATTGGTGGTGAAACAGCGGCCCTAAAGAGATTAAAACATTATACTCATGAGAGCAGAGCAATAGCCAATTATAAAGAAACCCGCAATCAGATGTTGGGATCTGATTACAGTTCTAAATTTTCTGCTTGGCTTGCAAACGGAAATCTCTCGGCCCGCCAAATAAAATCAGAACTCGAACTTTTCGAATCTACAATAATCAAAAATGAAAGCACCTATTGGTTGGTTTTTGAACTCCTTTGGAGAGACTATTTTAAATATGTGAGTTTAAAATATGGCGAAAAAATATTTAAGCAATCTGGCATCAAGCAATGCAAGATTCAATCGAACGATGTTGAAAATGAGTTATTTAACGATTGGAAAAACGCCAACACTGGCAACCCATTTGTAGATGCAAATCTTTTAGAATTAAGGCTAACCGGTTTTATGAGCAACAGAGGCCGGCAGAACGCAGCAAGTTATTTGGTAAAGGATTTAAATGTAAACTGGCAATTGGGCGCAGCATTTTTTGAGTATTGTTTAATTGACTTTGATGCAAGTAGCAACTATTGTAATTGGCAATACGTAGCAGGTGTGGGCAACGACCCAAGAACTAATCGCTATTTTAACACCATACATCAAGCAAAGCGTTATGATCCTGAAGCACATTTCATAAAGACATGGCTTCCAAAATTGATGGCGCTTTCAGCAGAAGAAGCAATTTCACCTTGGCAAAATTTCCCAAACAAATACAAGCACCCTATCTTTTTAAAAGAATAAGCGATACTAAATTAAGGCTAAGTCAAATACCTTTGACAAATCACACCTTAACTATGTTACAAGTTTGCCCTCCGCTTTCGGCTATTAGAGGAAGCGTTGCTCTTTTATTTTTCGGATGGCTTCTTGTTTCGCATGCGCATGCGAGTAATCATCAAGTCCAGTTTAAATCAACGGCATGCGCTCAGCATGAGAAATACAACCGTTTTGTTAATGCGCAAGAGTGTGCACACGCAATTATAAAACACTCTTCAGATAGCTTTGAAATTGTCTCTGCCTATACTGTTTTAGCCAGAGTTGAAGACGAATATTTCGACCATTCAAAAGCCGATTCTCTTTACAGCAAAGCGCTCACATATTTCCCTAAAAACGAATTAAAGACGCAATTATATGCTGACTTTTTAGTTGAAATTAGTTTTTTTCATAAAGCCTACTATCAATTTGAAGAGGCGTTAAGCTACTTGAAGCTCGCTCTTCATCAAATCAAAGCAAAAGAAGATCGCCTTGCACTTGAGCTTGCAATAGCAAGCTGCTACACCTCTTTAAATAGAAAAGACAGTAGCGACTATTACTTAACTATTGCAAAAGACGGTTTACAAGAATCTAACTCGCTTATGATGGCTCGCTACCATCTTTACCTAGGCCAATACTATTTTGATAATAGCGACTATGTAAACTGTGTTCCTGAAATTGCTAACTCATTGGTTTTTTATGACCGTTTGAATATTAATATGGAAAAAGCAGAAGCCTATTTTTTAATGGGTGATGCATATTCTGAAGTAAGGAATAACGTTCGCTCAGTAGAGCTTTACAAAGACGCCCTTGCACTTTATGCCACTGTGTCTCCTGAAGAATTGATTAATACTAAAAACACTCTAGGTTGGGCCTATTACAATCTTAAGCAACTAGATAGTGCCGCTTACTATTTAAAATCAGCGCTCAAAGATTATCAGCAAACCTCTCCTAACAGCGTTCTAAGGGCTTACCCCTTAGGTAATTTAGGATTAGTCTATTTCGAATTAGATAGTCTTAAAAAAGCAGAGCGCTATTCAAAAGAAGCGTTCTCACTATTTCGAGAATTAGGATATGTACCCGGCATGTCTGAAGCTCAAAACAATTTAGGTCGCATTTATTTAAAACAAAAGAAAATTGAAGAAGCTCAAAAGGAATTTACGGAAGCCCTTAGATTGAGCAACGAAGTATGGTACGAACCTATTGAAGTTATGAATAGTAAACTTGGGCTTTCGAAGATTGCACACCATAAAAATCAACACCAATTAGCCTATAATTACTTGCAACAAGCTACGCGAATTAAAGACAGCATTTTCAATTTAGAGATTGCCACTGAACTGCTTGCAGATGAAATGGATAAAAACATTTCGCAAGTCGTGAGCAAACTCGCGAAAGTCGAATCTGAGAAAAATGAAAAAAATGCTGCCCTCAAAAAAAGCCAATTTGCCCTCATTGCAATTAGTATAACCTTAGTAATAGTAATTATGTCAAGTTTGGCTATAGCAATAAGCTGGCGGCAGCGGCAAACAGCCATAAAAAAACAGACAGAAATCCTATCTATTAATCAAGAGATAATTAGGATGATTAGCCATGATTTTCGTGGGCCGATGAACAACATTAGAAGTTTAATGGAACTTATTAGAGACGAGTCCATGAGCATCCAAGAGTTTAACGAAGTATCAGAGATTATTTATCGTCAAACTTGTGACATATCTCTCATGTTCGAAACCTTCGTAGGATGGGCTTTGAGCCAAAGTAATAACTATACCCCGAAAACGGAAAAAACTGATTGGACAGAAAACGTTCAAGACGTGATAAACCTATTAACGCCTTTAGCAGCTATTAAAATGATTGATCTAAAGATTAGAGTAGATGACAAGCCCATTATAGAAACTGACAGAATAGCGGCTCAATTAGTTCTTCGAAATTTGATTTCGAATGCCATAAAGTATTCTTTCGAAAACACTTCGATTGAAATCAATGTCATTAGCTCAACCGAACACGTAATAACACAGGTTAAGGACTATGGCGTTGGAATGGACCATACTCGGATCGAACAAATTTTCAATGCTGATATAAGTTCAAAAGCAGGCACCAAGAATGAAATTGGAAGCGGATTAGGGCTTACAATGGCCCTTAAATTTGCAGAACTAAACGAAGGTCGAATTGAAGTTGAGAGTGAGCTGGGTAAGGGATCTGTATTCACTTATTACCTACCTACAAGGCACCGGTCAGTTTAAAAAAATCTTTAAGCACCTGCTTGATAGCGTTTCTTTGCGCCACTGTTTTAAACACTTGTTTCCATTCAGCTTCTGATCTCAAATAAAAGCGACTCTCGTCATTTATCAAGGCCTTGTAAGTATTAAATGCTATCATGAGATTATCCTCATTATTGATCAATCCCATGTTGTAAACGAGGCTGTCGGCAGTGACAATACAAAAAGAATAATTAAGAGAATCAGGAACCCCTTCTATTTCAGGCAAGATATAAGCTTGGTCGTGAAGCCAATTGCAAACAATTGTAAAATTCAGCGTTGGTTCATCAATCGCTTTAATTCGCTTTTCAAATCTAAATAACTCAAATTGAGCTTCTTTCTGCCATTCTCTTTCATAATAATACTGCCTAAGATTCTTGAAAAAAAGTTCGTCAGACTCGAGAACATGAAACCCGAGCTTTTCTTGTTTTATCATGCTAGCTTCGTCATAAAAAACAATCATGATTAAGACAAGCGCAGCCATTGTGGCTAAAAAAAGCTTCTGAATTTTTGTAAACTTTAATTGACGTTTCATAGGAAGTGAAAATTAAAGCCCGGAGAATTAATCTAAATCAATTAAAAGTTCGTTATAACGACCATAAAGAGATGGAGTGCAAATATTCTGTATCAAAAGACTATCTCTAAACTCTGTTGCACTGTCTTTGGTTAAGAAATTTCGACTGATAATAAATCCTTTCTCAATCGGTTCAATCTTGTAAACCTTTTCACCTTTAGTAAGAGTCAACAAGTTATCTACATCCTTCAATTTGACTTGACCCTTGTACTCTCCTATAAATACTGTGTATCCTAAATTACGCTCAAATTCATTGCCAAGCAATGATTTTGCTTCACTTATCGGAATCGTTTTATCTGGAATATGTTTAGTGTTGACGTTCAATGTTTTTAATTTCCTCAATTGATCATCTAACGTGGATGTTTTATTAGTCTGATCATTAATGGAGCTTTCTGATTGCTGATCTTCACTATTGGTAAGGTTTAATTGTTCTTTTTTATCACCGAAGTTTATTTTGCGCTCTTGTTCTATGAAAACAAAATCATACTCATATACCTTGATACCATTAAAGTCTACTTCAACATCATTGTTCATCGATTTGAAAGCACTACCAAATTTGTTTACGCATGATATTCTATAAATTCCAGGTTTCGGAATCGATATTGAATAATATCCAAACTCATCACTCACACCTCTATACACTTCTCCTTGCATGGATTTGGCTGTTACAACAACTTTATCCGGTTTTCCATCTCCAATTGAGCTGAATTTCGATTTGATTACAACTATTTTACCCTCCATTTTGTAATCTTTTACAAAAGGAATAAAAAGCTCTTTGTCTTCATTCAAGTAAATTGATTCCGTATACCCATTTGATGGTGACATATCCATTATTCCGAAAGGCGTATCAAGTTCTACGTCATAATCAAAGCTTGGAATTTTAGAATAAAACACCGCCCCCCTTATATCTGTTACCGTATAGTTTGATGGAGCAAACGAGTATTGCTTATCCCGTTCGGTTGAGTCTGTAGAAATAAGCCTGATTCTTATGTTTGGTATAAGTGGTTCGCTTTCTTCTCTGATGCCATTCGCGTTTATATCTTCAAAGCATGTAATTTTTAGATTGTAAAATTGCTCTCGTTTTTGTTGCCAATAAAAAGATTTTACCAATCTAAAATTTAAATTAATCGATTTACTGGATTGAACCCCTTGGTCATTCGCTCGAAATTTCGAAGAATAATAACCTGCATTCAGAAAAAGTTCAAATCCGCGCCCAAGATCTGCATGCGTTTGAGCCATCAAACTAAATTGTTCATTCAAACTTTGCGGATTAATGTTATAGTTGCCATTGAGTCTTATATCCCCCAAAATGTTGCCTAAAACAAATGATCTATAAAATGAGGCCATCAGTGATAACCTTTCGTTTTCTGTAACACTAAAAGATGTGTCAGTCAAGTTAATTGCTTGCCCACTTGTAAAATAAGGTCCGTTGATATAGTTTGCAGAAAGAAACCACATTCTTGCTTTGATATATCGAATACCAATATTATAAGATGGATATATGTTACTTGAAAGGCTGATGACCGCATTATTGTTGGAATCTAGCTGGTTGAACCCTATTTGAGTTAAATTGGGATTAAACGAAAACCCAATACTTTGTTTGTTGTCGAGATAGTTTATTATTGATAGTTGAGCACCCGTAAAATAGGAGCTTTTATTCTGCAGCATGTTATCCCGAGTTTTTCGAGAAAAATAAACATAACGTGCATTAGGACCTACAGTGAGATAATAAGACCCAAAGCTTCTTGAAAATTGCCAAAACAAAAATCCATTTTGATTTACCAAATCCATCATACTTGCAGATCTAAATTGTCCGTTAACGTTTTGACTTAATAAACCCTTTGATCGTATTCTAGCGTTTGCTTGAGCAACAAAAGTGCCTCCTGTATAGTATGGAGAAACTAATGGTCTAAAGTTAACGCCACCACTAATGGATGATTTTTTAATTTTTGTGCCCAGTGACAAATTATAACCAACACGATTGACTTGCTGTCTCTCGGCAAAAGCTGTATTGGTTAAACTTCCAAAATAATAATCCCCTCCAAACCCAAAATTAAGTGTCTTGAAAAGTGAAACCGAACTAGCAGCTCTCAGGATGGTTAAATCATAATCTCTGTTGGCAAGCGTTTTTAATGCCCCAAGTTTTATCTTTTTCGATCTTAATGTGAAATCATAATCAACATCAAACAAGAAGGCCTTAGCAGTTGTGCTGTAAACAATGGAAGAACCCAATTTTCCTTTTTTAAAGCTATAGCTTGTAGTGAGTCCTTGACCAATTACTGGCAAGTATCGATTAAATATTCGAGATGAAAACCCCGAGGTTAATTTGGGAGAAGTATACTTAAATTGATAGATATAAACCCCATTTTGCGAACCAAGACCTAATGGTACAGATCCGAATCTGGAAAAATTCATTGAACCAACGTTGTAGTTGAATGCGCTTTTGTTCTGTAGTAAGATTATCCCTTGAGCGCCACCTAAATAAGTGCCATTGCCCATACTCGAATTTAACGAGCCGAACGAGAGCACCAAAGGCGCTACATTTTTATAACTGTAATCGAAATATTGACTTTTATAATCAATAATCAATACTGAACTTTCAATTAATTTGACGCTCGAATTAACTTTAACGCGGAGTCTTCCTGCGAGCTCTGCGCCAATTTGACTGGAAACTTTTAGTATGTTAAAAACTAGAATAGTATCAGATTTTGGCGACATGTAAAACTGAAAATTTAAATCAGACACCTGAGCATTATCAATGCTATATCCGATGGTTGTCGATATATCAAACGTGACCAGCTCATTTGTATTTCCTCTATTGCTAATCTTATAAGCGTAAGAGCCAGCATTCTGTTCGGGATTAATATACACTGGTGATACCATTGAATAACCAATGATTTCTACTTTAGGTTCTATTTCTAAGTATGAAAACGCTCTGACAACTTCCTTTTCATCTTGAAAAAAACTAGATGTGATTACATTCGCCTTCCCACCAATCAATTGGCTTGGCAAAACAAACCTTACTGGGATAATCTTTTTCTGCTTTGGCCCCAGATTTACAACCCCGTTCACCTGACCTGCTATAGACCAATCTTCTGGTAAATAAAAAGAAATATTACCTGAAACAGGTTCAGAGGTGTTATTTTCAATAATCAGCGCATTAAAAATGGTCTTTTCATTCTCTGATAAGAATATTTTTTTTCTCGTGAAATATACTAGTACTTCATTAAGTGTGTCATTCGATATTGAATCTGGCGATGCAATTTCTTCTGGATTTGCAATTTTTACTGTGTCGAATTTATTAAAGAATGGATCTACTGACCTTGCCAATGAGTCTAAAAATTTCAACTCCGTATTCTTAACTATCCCCATTTTAAGAGAATCTAACTCAAGCACATTAGAGCTGGGTACAATAAGCGCGCTGTCTGAAAAGTCTTGAGCCTTCAAACAAGCACTGTGCAGTGCAATTAAAAAAATCAAGATGATTTTAATATTCACCTTCTTGAATTAAGTTAGTATTCGGTATATCCATCACCGCAACTAGTGCACTCAGGCACTAGTGTATATGAAATAGTAACAAAATATGAATCAGACGTTAATCCAGTGTTACTTAACAAAGGAAAGGTTGCTGAACACGCAATATTAGCTGGGCTTACACCTACGTAATAAGAAATGGCAATTTGGTCAGTAGACCAAAATCTTGAAGTAACCGTGGCTGGGGCACTACTTTCTCTGAAAAGAGCGCCTTCTGCAGTTGGGTATGCACCAAGAGGCACGCGTGTGCCAGAATTGGTGATATTATTTGGCGCAAAACCTTGAAAAATATTTGCCTCAGCTTCAATCATGCACAACGGTAAAACAGAGCCACTCATTCCGTTTATATTAGCATCGTCAGTATCAAAATAAATGGAATATCCATCTACGGTTGATCCAGCATAATTATCTCCTGAAGGCACCCCAACTTCTGAGGTGCAATCGCAAATTGTGATGCCCAAAATAGTTGCTGCATTTAGTGCAATACCATTTCTATAATTATCTATGGTATTAAAATTAAATTCTAGATTAGCTCCCCTCAAAATGCTAAGCGCAGCACTATTGAACTCAATTGAAAGAGCTGGAGCAGGATCGTTACACGGAGTGCATTGAGCGATGGCTTTAGCGCCATATGTAAGACTAATAGCAACAATTACAGCAAAATGTTGAATAAAAAAAGAGAGACGAATCCCTCTTTTCCTTGTGTAATCGTGTATCAAAATTGCTTAGAATATTACTAGTTTACTGCAAGTTCGAAAAGTACATTAGTTACATATCTATCAGGGACAATATTCGCTTGCTCTAAAAGAGTCGCTGTATTCATATCTCCTGCTTCGCCCGTACCACATCGC
>JANRBI010000166.1 GCA_030727625.1 Salibacteraceae bacterium | reverse complement strand
CCATAAATAAATTCACCGCCAACTACCATTTTGCCATCAAACCCATATTCAAAGTCCATTGGGCTTCCGTTCAAATAATATCCGTAATCCATAAAAGTGCCGTCATCTTTCACACAATTAAACGCTGAAGCAAACACGTTTTCTCCTTTCGTGGCATAGCATGTCATTTCCAAGTCAGCGATATACTGCACCTTGTTTACAGGCGACATCAACTGGTTGTTTTTTTGCTGAAATCGGGTAGTTGGGTAATATGGATATCCTGGTTGAATCCATTCCAATTCCCAAGTTTCAAGACCATTATTGCTGGCCCAAAGCGCCACTTCCTTCTGCGGCATTTCTGCGATGTAGTTGAAGTTGAAATTTTCTTTTAGGAATAATGCCAAGTCTTCGTCACCAGCTTTTAGCATCAAATTTCCAACAGCACAGGCCGTATTGAATTGATCAATAAAATAAGGTGTGCGCTCAGTGTGGCCAGTGTTTCTAGGAAAACTTCGTGCTTGCGCATAAAGCTTCAATTCTTTTAAAAGTCCAGCTCTTTTTTCAAGTTGATCAGTTCTTAAATCTGAAGGAGTGTGGCTTTTTAAGTAATCATAAACACCAAAAAGGTGGGCTTGAATTCGATCTGCTTCAGAGGCAAACGCCACTAATTCTTGGCTTGCAGGTTTCCCTTCCCAAAACTTATTTACTTCTTTTAAATGCTGTGCTTTTGGCGCTTTTTGTTGAAAAGGAACCACTTCAGATGCATTTACAAAAAGAATAGTAAGTACAAAAAATGTGGTGTATAATGATTTCATGATCAATGGGTTTGATGTTGAGACGCGCGCTTCTTGAACTACGTTGGTTCTCATTATTTTTGACCAATGAGAGCGGCACTTGTTGATTATTGCGTGGAGCAAAAACTGAATGGGAAATCGTATTCAGAACTGAAAAATGAATTAGCACTTAAAGATGTAGATCACGCAGAAATCATGGAGATAATAAAAATCGCAGACAGAATTGTTATCCGAAGCGAAGTAAAAAAAGCGAGTAACGAAATTAGATTGTCGTACCGAAATGTTGGATTTATCATTGCGGGAGTTGGCATAGCAATGACCATTGGTTCGTTGGTTTATAGTGGAGGTGATTCTGTCATCATTACGATTGGACCCATCTCGGCCGGACTTGGTGTGATGATGGTAAAGAGAGGTTGAAAGGTTGAAGTCCGTCTTTTTACGGTTGATTCCATCTAGAATCAGGCTTTTTTCAGTTGTGGTTACCGTTCACCAAACTGAAAAGCTGATTCTTCAATAGTTTTCGTTAGATCAGAAAACGAAAAAATGCGGCTTCGAACGAATTCGGAGCCGCATTTTCAATTTATAAATGATCTGAACTATGCCGGAAAATTCAATACTTGAGGCTTATGGTAGCTCTTTTGGCATTGGTAAAGATGAAAACCTATGCTTGGCAATGCGTAAGAAAGAAACATTGGAATGGCTTCTAAAATGTTGCTTGCATTCAAAGAACACATCACGACAAAGGTCAGTGCAATCAACACAGTACTGATGGCTGCAGAAGTTCTCATTCGTTTTTGAAACGGTTCTATTTCCTTCATCCATTTATGGTTGATAGTCAAGATCAAAGCCATTGCGGGGATTGAAGCTACAGCAGATATCATCAGACCAAATACCATGTAGCCAACAAATTCGTCTCCCTGAATTTTGAATGGCATACCTTCAAATAATTCATATATTTTAAAGCCCAGAGGCAATAAGGCGCTGCCCAAAATGATAGTCGTTAACCAGCCCATTAAAAGTTGTTTCGTAGTCATGATTTCTAAAATTTAACCTTGTTGTGGATGTATGTAGCTTTGGTAATCAGGCTTTACCAAGTTTTCTTTGCTTTTGCGCTTGCCGCGAAAAAAGAGGTAAAGATTCAAGAAGAGCATCACACCTAAATAGATGCTGAAACCACCCACTTTGGTGCTCAACGCTTCAATCAGCATTTGCTTGTCAAACAAATAATCGTTGTTGAAATTGATTTTCAAAATCATCAATGCAAAACCAAGATTGAGGAGGTAAAAACCCATTTCGAAAAGGCGGTTTGTAGCGCTGGCAATTTCTTCTCGGCCTTTAAAAATGTCGAGCATAAACACTTTGCCGTTTTTGAATAATGTTCGTGCTACATAGTAAGTGAGGAATAGCGCAATCGGCAAATAAATCAAGTAAGCGATTACAATCATTTTGGCGTTGTTGGCCAATAACTCGGTGTGTTCCATAACAGTTTCCATAATGGTATGTATTAAGTTGATTTTAAGTAAGATTTCAAAATTTTCACCCAGAGCATATTCACATAGTGCATGGCTCCGAGGCCTAGTATGATAAAGCCAGATCGCTGGCTAATCAATTCGATCATTTGAACTAGATTTTGGATCGCAGGCCAGTAATTCAAGCTAACAGCCACGTAACCAAGGTTGATCAAGTAGTATCCCACAAGCAGTAAGCGATTGATTGTGTCTGCGGTTTCAAGATCGTTTTCAAACAAATCGTGCAAGTAATGCGCTCCATTTTTATAAAAGATCCAACCTACTTTCACCACGATCAGTGCAGTAATTGCGCTGTAAATGCCGTATGTAAGTATGTTGAGGTTCATGGTTATTTGTATTTATATATTCTAAACTTTCAATAAATATTGAAACATGTAGGTCAAAAAAATATTAGCTCATTAGTTTGATGGCTGTTTTGTAAAACCAGTTTTTATCTGAACGAATAAACTTGTCAAGCGTACTTTCTACTTTTTGAGTGAAATCGCCCAATTCTGTAATTACCTTTTTAAAGTCTTCCGTTTCTTGGTCTGTGCCTTCCACTTTTTTCAAGCTTTCCATCACTTCCAATATTGGATCAATTTCTCTGCGCTTTCGTTCTTTTGCGATTTGGCGCGCCACTTCTACAATGTCTTTTCCGGCACTGAAATACTCTTTACGCTCACCAGGAATCAATTGCTTTTTCACCAAGTTCCAGTCCATCAAAGCGCGAATGTTCATATTGGCATTGCCTCGGCTAATCTTTAGCTCATCCATTATTTCTTCGGCACTCATTGGCTTCGGACTCACAATCAGCAAAGCGTGAATTTGGCTCATCGTGCGGTTAATTCCCCAGCTGCTGCCGAGTGTTCCCCATGCTTGAATAAATTCTGCTTTTGCTTCTGCTAATTTCATGGATCAAACATAACACTATTTTCTAAACTTTCAATTATTTCTGAAAGATAAGTTTAAAAAATCTTTTTTGAAGCGAAGTTTTAAGCCACACTTACACCAAAAAGGTATCCAATTAATGCGGTAACGCCCATGGCTACGGTGCCCCAAAAGCTGATGCGCAGAATGGCTTTGCCTACATGTGAACCGCCTGTTTTGGCGGCCACGGTTCCTAAAGTGATCAAGAAAAGAAGTGCGAAGGCGTATTGTAAATAAACCATTTGCGCAAGCGGGGCAAAGTAAGAAGCTATCACCGGCATGATGCCACCAAAAATGAAAGCTAGACCTGATGCAAAAGCCGCTTGAAATGGTTTTGCTTGGGTTATTTCGTTGATGCCAAGTTCGTCTCGGGCATGCGCTTCAAGTGCGTTGTGAGCAGTAAGTTGTTCTGCTACTTGCAACGCTAAATTATGATCGAGACCTCGGTCTTGATAAATGCGGGCCAATTCTTTCAATTCGGCTTCGGGCGTATCTATTAATTCTTGCTTTTCGCGCTTGAGGTCGGCAGTTTCTATATCTGATTGTGAACTTACTGAAACGTATTCGCCCGCAGCCATAGAAAGTGCACCAGCAACCACGCCCGCAATTCCAGCGATAATGATTGGTTCTCTCGTGTTGCTTGCCGCGGCAACTCCAATGACCAAACTAGCCGTAGAAAGTATACCATCGTTGGCGCCAAGAATGGCCGCTCTTAGCCAACCACTTCGGTTGATGTAATGCGGTTCCGTTTCGTGCTTGGTTTGATTCATTTTTTTGACGTAAATCCGTTAAGTCTAATCTTCGATCAGCGCGTTCAAAAGTAACTGAACACGATCCATGATGGCTGTTTTTCGTCCTTCGTCAAAATCATTCATCATAATACAAAATGCAATGTTTTCTTGGTATTTGTTGGTTACATAGCCCGCGTAGTTTCTGGTGCCCGCCATGGTTCCGCTTTTGGCGCGTAGGTTGCCAGCGGCCTTTGTTCCTCCAAAATAGTTTTTGATAGTGCCAGATTCACCTGCTACGGGCAAGCTTTTGAAATAAGTGTCGAAGTTTTTGCTGCGATACATTGCACCTAAAAAATCTACAAGGCTTTGCGCGGTGAGTCTGCTCATGGGTGAAATTCCACTGCCATCAAGCATTCGCGTTCCCGAAGTGTTCACCTTTTGTGTGCCCAGAAAGGTTTGAATGGTTTCTAAACCACCTTCTAATGATTTATCCGTAGATTTTGAATCAAGTTCCGTGCAAAGCGCATCAGCAAAAAGATTGATGCTGTGCATGTTTGTTTCTCTGATTATAGTGGAAAGTGGTTTTGAAGTGATATTGAAAAGTGGAGTTACTTCAAAAATGACTTTCTCAGTAAGGTATTGCACTTCTGT
>JANRBI010000165.1 GCA_030727625.1 Salibacteraceae bacterium | reverse complement strand
TAAAGCGGCAACCATTTATCTGGATGTTTTTCAGAAAATTTAGCTTCTATTTTCTTTTGAAGTAAGAATTTAGGATCGGCTACATAGTCGCGCATCACGTGATAGTTGTGCAAACTCAAATCCTGCAAACCATCGCCATCAGGCTTTCTTGTGCGGCTATATTCTTCGAATATGGCTTCCCAATTATGGTCATGCTTGATCATCAGATCATTCATCACGGTGCAATCTTCAAAACCAGCATTCATTCCTTGTCCATAAAATGGGACAGTGGCATGCGCTGCATCGCCCATTAAGGCAACTTTTCCGTGATGCCAAGGATAGCATCTGGTGATCGCCAATGAAGCTAAAGGATGATCTTCCCAAGCATCTGCAATGTTGGGCATCATTTCATAAAAATCAGGGAAAGTTGTTTTGAAAAAGTCGTTTACTGCTTCTTTGCTAGTAAGCTTGCTAAAACTGTTTTCACCCTCATAAGGCATGAACAAAGTACATGTGAATGAACCGTCTTCATTAGGCAAACCAATCAACATGAATCGTCCTCTAGGCCATATGTGCAGTGCGTTTTTTTCTATTTTATAAGAACCATCAGGATTTGCTGGAAGCAAAATTTCGCGGTAACCATCTTCAATGTAAGTCTGACTATAATTGAAGCGGTCTAGCTTCTGCATTGAGTTGTATCTGATGGCTGAAAACGCGCCATCACAAGCAAAGATTAAATCGCTTTTTACTGAGAATTTCTCATTGGTGATGCTATCTTCAAAGTGCGCAATTCCCTCTTTCATATCAGCACCAAGGCACTTCACATTATAGCGAATGTTTGCATTTCCAACCTTCTCTGCAATGTCCATCATGCGTGCATTCACACCTCCTCGAGAAACTGAATAGATGGCTTGCCCTTCTTTACCATATGCTTGGTAGGTTAAATCACCCGCCACGCTATGCATCATTCTTCCGGGCATTGGTATCGCAATTTCGCGAATCATGTGATCAACACCAGCACCTTTTAGTGCCTTCCAACCTCGATCTGAAAGTGCCAAATTGATTGACTTTCCTGCGCTTATTTCAGCCAATCTAATGTCTGATCTTCGCTCAAAAATATTGACCTTATATCCTGCTTTTGAGAGGTAAACCGCCCAAAGCGACCCTACTAATCCTGCTCCTACTATGGTAACTTCTTTCATAATTTCTTTGGTATTTGGTGGTTGGGAAACAGCATTGTAAAATTGACAAATACTGAAACAAATCAATGCTAAATAACAGCTTATTCTTTTTCTAGTTCGACTAAGAAATATTATTCTTTTTCTTAAGCTCTATAACGTCTCTAAAGTCTTGTTCTCGCCCCGCTCTTATCTTCATGTCTATAAGTGTAGTAAGGTCGACAACATTCAAAAACGTCTCACCAAATGGGTGTTTAATTTTTATTTCCCAAGCTTCCTCAAAAGATACACTTGTTGCATAAATAGGCATAAACTCTACTGGGATTTCCGAATCTGCATCTAAGTACAAAGTTACCTTGGCACCTTTACTGTAAATGGCAGCAGCTTTCTCAACTTCATCCATTGAATAATCCATCTTCAAGAAGACTTTCTTTAATCTATCCAAATTTTCAGGAGTGTTGTCAACCCATAAATCAACGTCACCTGTGGTTCGAATGTATCCATGTATAACAACCGCTAGCCCACCTACGACAAGATACCGAACCTCATAATTATTCATCTCGGCT
The DNA here is from genome assembly GCA_030727625.1 of Salibacteraceae bacterium. Taxonomy (GTDB): domain Bacteria; phylum Bacteroidota; class Bacteroidia; order Flavobacteriales_G; family Salibacteraceae; genus SHAN690. Next base: position 2,871 of record JANRBI010000165.1, on the reverse strand, counting down.
GCAAATTCTTCGAAGAGAGGTTGCCCTAATATCATTTTGTACGTTTCAGAATAAAACCTTCGGGTTTGTAATCAGACTTCTTTAATGCCCTAATCATATCCCAAACGTCAAAAAAGCGCTTGATTCTTTGCTCTCCTGTGAGTGTTTCATATCTAGCTTGAACATACTCAGCTTGTTCCTCATGAACTTCAAATGCTTTCCATTCTAACTTCTTGCTCATCCTTCAAATTTACTTCAAAGCTGCCTTAAGCACTTCTCCAAAACGGAATACATCTTCATAAGAATTGTAAAGCGGCACAGGCGCCATGCGGATTACGTTTGGTTCGCGCCAATCTGCAATTACGCCAGCTGCGGTAATGGTATCAAACAATTTTCGGCCATAGCCGTGTGCTACAATACTCAATTGACAACCCCTTCTCCTATGTTGTTTTGGTGTGATGATTTCTAAATCTGCTCCCGTTTCTTTGGCTACTTCACCTACAACAAACTCAAGATAATCGGTCAAAGGGCGGCTTTTCGCCCAAAGTTTTTCCATTGTAGCTTCTTGGAAAATCTCAAGCGAAGCCAAATGAATCGCCATATTAAAAACAGGCGCATTGCTCATTTGCCAAGCTTCAGCACTTTGCATTGGAATAAATTCTGGTTCCATTTTAAAACGCGTGTCTTTATCGTGTCCCCACCAACCTGCAAGAATTGGCAACTTGCGTTTGTGATGATTTTCGTGAACGAAAATTCCACCGACAGACCCTGGTCCTGAATTCAAGTATTTATACGTACACCAAGCAGCAAAATCTACTTGCCATTCGTGCAATTTCAGTTCTATATTTCCGATACCATGCGCTAAATCAAAACCGCAAGTTGCGCCTACTTTGTGCGCTGCATCAGTGATAGAAGCCATGTCAAACGCCTGACCGCTATAATAATTCACACCCCCAATCATGACCATTGCAAGCGAATCTCCTAACTCAAATATTTTCTCAATGATGGCATCTTCAGTAATCAAATCAGAACCTTTTGCAGGTGCAATTTCTACAATGGCATCTTCAATTTCATATCCATGCAACTTAGCTTGAGATTGCAATGCATAGGTATCAGAAGGAAAGGCTTTTTTCTCGCAAAGGATTTTATAACGTGCGCTTGTTGGGCGATAAAAGCTAACCATTAAGCTGTGCAAATTCGCGGTAAGCGAACCCATTGCAACTACTTCAGTTTCTTTTGCGCCAGTTACATATGCTAAGCCTTTGCTGAAAAATTCGTGGTAAGAAAACCAAGGTCTTTTAGCTTCAAAGTGGCCTTCAACGCCCCATTGACGCCAAGCATCTAGCTCTTCTTTTAAAAAAGCCTCTGCCGATTTAGGTTGCAAACCAAGACTATTACCCGTAAAGTAAAGCGCTTGTTTGCCGTTGATTACTGGATGGTAAAATTTATCTCTAAATGATGCCAAAGCATCATTTTTATCTTGGGTTTGTGCGTATGCTAGCGAATTTTCCACGTGTATTTTCTATCGAATTTCAGTTGCAATAATAGAGAGTTAAGGCCCAATGACGGCAAATCTTACCACAATAATCCCACAATGAACAAACTGACATGAGTCAGAATATGAAGCGATAGATTCTAAATTTCATCGAACAGATTTTGACTTTAGGCTGTTAATCTTTTATAGGCTTTAGAAGACCTTTTAGAACCTATATATTTGAGCACGCAGATAGAAAATATGACAGAACATTATTTAACAGAAGAACATCGGTTTTTTAGAGAAGGACTCCGAAGTTTTTTACAGCAAGAAGTGGTCCCTCACATTGAAAAATGGGAGAAAACAGGACACATCGAACGTTTCATTTGGAAAAAATTTGGCGAAATGGGTTATTTCGGCATTAACTATCCTGAAAAATATGGAGGGCTAAATCTTGACATATTCTTTACCGTTATCTTCTTAGAAGAACTGCAAAGAGTAAATTCTGGCGGTTTTGCAGCAGCTATGTGGGCACACTCATATTTAGCTATGACTCACTTAAATGCAGAAGGAAACGAAGCGCAAAAAGAGAAATACCTTACAGGAAGCATAAATGGCGACATGATTGGTTGCTTGTGTATTACCGAGCCATTTGGTGGTAGTGATGTAGCCGGAATGCGCACCACTGCTGTGAAAGATGGCAATGAATGGGTAATCAATGGATCGAAGACATTCATCACCAATGGTGTTTACAGCGACTATTTGATCGTAGCAGCTAAAACTGCGCCTGAGCTTGGAAATAAGGGAATGAGCATCTTTTTATTGGATCGCGAAACTCCTGGAATCAGCGCTTCTAAACTTGATAAATTGGGTTGGAGAGCTTCAGACACGGGCGAAATCGCGTTTGACAATGTTCGTATTACTGCCGAAAGCATCATGGGTGAAGAAAACCAAGGTTTCTTTTATCTGATGCAGCACTTTGCTTTGGAGCGATTAGCAATGGGCGTAAATGCGCATGCACGCGCTGAGTGGGCAATTGAGTATACGTTGCAATACATGAGCGAGCGCACTGCGTTTGGTAAAAGCATTGATCAATTTCAGGCTTTGCGACACAAAATGGCCGACCGAGCCAGCGAGGTAGAAATGGCAAAAGTGTTTAACTACAACATTGCCGATCAAATGAAAAAAGGCAACTATGTGGTGAAAGAAGCAAGCATGAGCAAGTTGCTTTCTACTAAAATTGCTGACGAAGTAATTTATGACTGCCTTCAAATGCTTGGTGGATATGGTTACATGGAAGAATATCCATTGGCTCGACTTTTAAGAGACAGCCGTTTAGGACCAATTGGTGGAGGAACTTCTGAGATCTTGAGGGAAATCATCGCTAAGATGATTATTGACAAAAAGGATTACAAACC
>JANRBI010000164.1:2842-4637 GCA_030727625.1 Salibacteraceae bacterium | reverse complement strand
GGATTTTCGCTTGCCGCAAGCAATTCATTTTCATGAAAATAAGCCAATGAAGCTACATCTGTAATTCCAGGTTTTACGTTTAAAATCCGTAGTTGCTTTTCATTGTAAAGTGCTACATATTTCGGTACTTCTGGTCTTGGACCAACCAAACTCATTTCACCTTTTAGCACATTGATCAATTGCGGCATTTCATCCAATTTATATTTCCGTATAAAAAGTCCACTATTCGTAATTCTTGGATCGCGTGCACCAACGGTGAGTTGACCAGACTTTTCAGCATCAATGCGCATGCTTCTCAACTTGAGCAACTGAAAATGCTTACCGTGCTTCCCTACTCTAGTTTGTTTAAAAAATACTCCGCCTTTACTGTCCAACAAAATCCAAAATGCTAGCAGCGCGAGTATTGGGCTCAAAACGAGCAAGCCAAGCAAAGACAAGAAAATATCGAAAAAGCGAGTCATTTATAAATGCGAAACTACGGCCGATGTTACCACAGAGATTACTTTTTGAATTTGCTCTTCGGTAATGTCATAGAAAATTGGCAACGAAATCTCTGATTCCCAAAGCATTTTAGAAACTGGATAATCATCCATTTTATATCCGCGGCTTTTATATGCCGTCATCAATGGCAAAGGTTTATAATGCACGTTTACCGAAACTCCACCATCAAAAATGGATTGAATAATAGCATCTCTTTTTGGGCGATCAATTCCTCTGATTCTAAGCAAATAAAGGTGATAACTTGTGGTTCTGACTTTGTCAGTAAGCACAGGACATAGCGCCCATTTTTGCTGTGAGAAAGCATTTTGATACGCTTCAGCCACAACCTGGCGTTTAATCATGGTATCTGCATCATATCGCTCTAATTCCACCAAACCAATTGCTGCTTGCAAGTCGGTCATGTTGCATTTCCAACCCGCTTCTACCACGTCATATTCCCAGCCGCCTGCTTGCGTTTTGGCCAACGCATCTTTGCTTTGTCCGTGCAGCGATCTCGTGTTTAACCAAGTATACACTTCGTCACAATCAATCGTTTTTGGCAAGTTCAAACAAACCGCGCCACCTTCGGCAGTGGTCAAGTTTTTTACAGCATGAAACGAAAACACCATTGCATCGGCCTGATTACCGAGTTTTTCGCCATTGATCATTGCCCCAACACTATGAGCTGCATCCGTTACCAAAGCAATACGCCCTAATGCTTTCTGGGCTTCACTCGTAGGCGAAAATTGAGTTTTATTTCTATTTACAATTGCCCAAAGCGCAGGATAATCTGCTGGTAAACCGCCCAAATCTACTGGAACAATCGCTTTGGTTTTAGCCGTAATTGCCGCTTCTACCTTTTCAGGATCGATGGTAAAATCTTCACGAACATCAACCATTACAGGCGTTGCACCAAGGTGAATCACTATGTTGGCGGTAGCACAATAGGTATAAGCAGGAATGATTACTTCGTCTCCAGGGCCAACGCCCAACCAGCGCATAAAGAGCTCCAAGCCATTAGCGTTGGCATTGCAGCAAAACACACGCCTAGCATTGGTATAAGCTTCAAGTTTTCGCTCAAATAACTTGGTTTTCGGACCCGTAGTAATCCAACCCGAAGTGAGCGCAAGAGTAACCTCGTCAATAATTTTTTGATCTATGCGAGGAGGAGAAAATGGAATCATTTATAAATAATGGCAATTAGATGACTGCGCAAAAATGGGAATAAAGCATTCATCCATCCATACGCGTGGCCAATTCTTCTGCCAATTGGTGGTGCAAGCGTCACAGAATGAAAATCGATCTGCTTTGCTTG
>JANRBI010000164.1:0-2742 GCA_030727625.1 Salibacteraceae bacterium | reverse complement strand
AGCTCGCATTTGGTTCACGCGCTCTTCTAGCAATTCATTAGCATATAGATTCTCCCATTGCAAGCCATTCTTCTCAAAAACAGGTAGATTCAAACCCAAACCTGCACCAATTTCCATCAGTTTAATTTCTGACTTAGGTATTCTCAATTGGTTAATGTATTGAAGATATATGCGCTCCCGCTCTTCAATTATATAATCTTGGTAAATGGGATGCGCAGTATATTTTTCATTCGCACCATTTAAGATGCGTTTGGCATATTGAGATCTAATTTGATCTATAGTTTCGGCTTGTTCAATGTGCATTTGGCGCGTTACTCGTTTTCTTCGCAAAGAGCGTTGTGAAGAAAGCAAAGAAAATAACACCAGCGCGCATGTTGAGCGCACTTTCTGTTAAAGAAATTAGAAGAAATAGTAATGTGAAGCCTAAGTAAATGTATTCTCTATGTTTTATTGATTGGTAAAACATAAGGCTAAACAAGCCTATAACCATTGTCAATCCTGGGATTCCGAGCGCAATCCATGTTTGAAAAAACAAATTATGTGCATTCAGATGTTGTTCGGCCGCCATGGTATATTGGCGCTTATTATAAACTTCGTCTAGCCTATCTTGAAAATCGCCTGTGCCTTGACCAAACCAATCTTGAGTGCTTACAATTTCCCACGCTGATGAATAAACTAACGATCTAACCGCAGTACTTTCTTTTGAATCATGATCCACTTCATCAGACTTGGCCACTTTTACCATGTTAACTACACGCTCTTGAAGCATCGGTGCATTTTGAAAAATAACACCAATGATACTGCTGATTATAACCATCAATATGATGGGCAACCATTTCAACCGCAAGGTTTTAATCAATGCTATCATCAAACCCAACATGATGAAAAACCACATGATGAAACCTATTTTTGAGCCCGTTAGCACTACTGCAATGGATAAAAAGAGGAAAATAACGATGTTGCCAAAGGTTCTGAACCGTTGTTTTTTTCGCATCAGCGGCCATTCTAAATAAGCATGAATGAGCAATGCAAAAATGAGATACATAGCAAAGTAGCTCTGATGCACGATCACCGAAAAGCGAGAGGTAAGGAAATGCCAATAGCCGTAATCAAGGATTAGCACTTTATAAGCACTTTGAAGCAAACAAAAAGCAGCAGCGGTTAATGTTCCCAGTAAAAAAAATCTAAGTGTAGCCCGATAATTTTCTTGGGTTGTACCCGAGTATCCAAGGAATGCAATCGGAAAAATCATCAAACTCAATTTCACCTCTATGTCAAACAGACCGCGCTCTGTATTGCTGGTATAGAGTAAACCAAAAAGATGCAGAGCATAAAGCGACAACATGATTACTGATACAGAAGTTAAACGAGGTTTAACGTAAGTTTTGGCAAGCGAAATCAACCCTAAAATCAAAAAGCCAGCAATAAACAGATTGTTGAGCACAGGAAATACAGGAATAAAAAATGCAATGGCATAAGCCATATAATTCTGATAATCAAGTATTTTTTGCTGCTCCATTCCTGTTTTCTCTTAGAGCGAAACTAAAACATTAGCAATGTTGGCAGAAGCCATTCCACCGCCATACAGATCTTTTGAGAAATCAAGGTTCAAGCTCCGCATTGTGTCGTAAGCACCTAAAATAGCTTCTTTATCAGCTCCTGCAAGCATATTGTAGCCATTATCCACAAGTTCTGTCCATTCTGTTTGATCACGCATGGTAATGCAAGCATTTTGAAAGAAAAACGCTTCCTTTTGCAAACCACCACTATCGGTCATGACTAATGATGCGTGTTTTAACAGCTCAATCATGTCAAAATAACCCACAGGATCGATGATGGAAAAAGCAGGTTTTTCAGGTAGATTTTCTAATATTTTTCGAGTGCGCGGGTGAAGTGGACAAATAACTTGTTGCGACTTATTTATCTCATTTAAAGCTGAAATAATTGAAGTTAAACGAATAGGATCATCTGTATTTTCTGCACGATGAATGGTTGTTAGTACAAAATTCTTCGGATTACCTAGCTTAGCTAAAACATCGCTCTTCGCCTCTGAAAACTGGGCATAATAAAGCGCTGCATCCTGCATTACATCTCCACTTCGGTGGATTTTACAATCAAAATCATTGAAGCCTTCATTCTTCAAATTATTGATCGCTGTGTCTGTAGGGCAAAAAAGATGATCGCTGATTCTGTCGGTTAATATGCGATTTACCTCTTCGGGCATGCGCATATTAAAACTGCGCAAACCAGCCTCAACGTGACCTACAGGAACATGAATCTTCTTTGCGGCCAAAGCACCTGCAATCGTGCTGTTAGTGTCGCCATACACTAATAGCATATTTGGCTTTTCATCCAACAAAAGCTTTTCGATGCCTTCAAGCATGCGCCCTGTCATCGCGCCATGACCAAGCGAATTTATTTCGAGGTTGTATTTAGGCTTTGGAATATTCATTTCATCAAAAAACACATCGCTCATGTTCTTGTCAAAATGCTGGCCTGTATGCACCAATATTTCTTCTACTCCAGCTCTAGATTTCAATTCTCGGCTCAATGCTGCCGCTTTAATAAATTGAGGACGAGCGCCTACAATGGTCAATATCTTCATGCTTAAAGCTTTAAAAGTCGTTGATTGAAAGAAGCCGCAATGGTGGTTCTTTCAAAGTATTGTTTTACAAAATTTCGTCCGTTTGTACCAATGGTTTCAAAACGGTCTCTGTTGGCATCAGCATCAATGATAGCGGC
>JANRBI010000163.1 GCA_030727625.1 Salibacteraceae bacterium | reverse complement strand
TTGGGTTCAAAGTATGAATGCAAAGAGAAATTACACTAAACGCACGGTTTTTTTATCAGATTCTTTTAGCTGGGTTGCGAGCAATGGAAGCTTGGTAGGAATAAACCAAGCAGGTGAAAAAGTGGAACATGTGGATTTTAGTTATCACAATACTCCTGCAGGGCTTTTAGTTGATGATAGTCTCTATGCTTGGTTAGGATATTTCGATGATGGGTTTGAATGCATAAAATTGAAGGCTCAAGCGAAAACTCGGATGTTGGCGCTTCAGGGCGAAACAGTGACTTCTTTTTTTCAAAACAGCGAGGGTAATATTTGGATATCAACGTTAAAGAATGGTTTTTTTCTTGTTAAATCACCAACGTTTGAAAAGCATTATTTTCCAAATCAACCGATACTTTTCGTGGAGAAATTGGATCCGTACGAAATTATTTTTTTAAAAAATGGAGAGATCTATGCGAAAAAACAAGATGAAGATGAGTTTGTGTTGATTGACAACGTATTGTTTGAACCTATAAACAAACGGCTTCTCAATAATCAGCTTGTTGTCTCTTCCACAAAGGCACATTTTTATGCAAGTGTTGTTGACGAAATATTGGTTCATAAAGTTGAGATTAAGGGCTCGCCTAAGAAGCACTTAGTTGCATCGTCAACTGGAAGTTTCCTCAAGATTTTCACTGATATTTTTAAACCTAACCTACTTTTTATTGAACTTGAAAACTCTGAGGCTGAAGTTTATTTGAATGAACAAATAATGATTAAAGAATCAATTGCAAATGGAAAAGGAGATGTTTTCATTTCTTCTTTCATCGATAGGCATTGTTTCTTAAAAAGGATTGATGATAATTTTCAGAAACAGGATTATTTGGGCATCACACACCATCTCAATCGCATAAGGCAAAGTCAGTTTTTAACTGATGATATGATAAGATTCGTTGATTATCGCGGTATTTTTGATTGGAGTATTTCAAACCCAGATTGTTTTGATACTATTTTTAGTAGCGATGATTTTGACCTTAAACGTTTTCAAGAAATAAAGAATAAGGGCTATTTGGGCACAACCATTGGCTTGCAAACTATTTCTAACGTAGATAGCGCTTCTTTGAAATATTTAGTCAGTAAAAATTATAATTCGCTTGTTGTAAATGATTTTGTCGTTAGTAATCAGTCAATTGGTTTAGCCACTGATGACGGCTTTTATCAGCTTAGCGTCAATGATAGCTTTCAACATCATCCGTTAATTGTTTATGATGTTAGAAATGCTGATGGTCAAAGATTCAATCCAAATGAAGAGGTTCTTCCTTTTGAAAATGGTAAGATTCAGATTTTCTGGTCTGATTTTGATTATGCTAATGGTTTGAGAAGGAAGTATCGTTGGAGACTATCTCAAAACGATAAGTGGACCAAAAGCAATTCAAATAGCGTTAGCCTAAGTTCTATTGGTTATGGCAAATACCAATTTGAAGTGCAGCAATTAAACGTTAATGGTAAATGGAGTGAATCTGCATATCAGTTTTTTGAGGTGGACAAACCTTACTACTTAAAATTACCTTTCATTCTTTTGGTGTCTTTACTTATTTCAGGGCTAGTGACTTTTGGTGTTTATCTGAGGTTGAGAGCAGTTAATGAGAGATTTAGGTTGAAAGAAGGTTTGTTTGAAGCGCAAAGTCAAGCGCTTTCTGCGCAGCTCAATCCACACTTTATTTTTAATTCGATGAACACGGTTTCTTCTTTCATAGCACAAGAGGACGATACCAAAGCTTTGCGCTACATCTCTAAGCTTTCGGTTTTATTGAGGCGCATTTTTGCTAATTCACAGTTGGCAAGTATCTCATTGGGCGAAGAGCTGCAAAGTGTGAAAGAATATGTTGAAATTGAGCAATTGCGCTTTGGTAAAAAACTGAAATTTCATTTCGAAAACAAGACAGAAGCAGATTTGGATGTGATACAAACTCCTGCTATGTTGATTCAGCCTTTTGTAGAAAACGCTATAAAACATGCGGTGCTTAAAAGTGAAAATGGCGGTAATATTTGGCTCACGGTCACCGAAACTCCAAAGAATATTTGTGTTACCATAGAAGATGATGGACCCGGTTTTACAGAACAAGATTTACTGGCAAGAGCCAACCAAGGTTCTTCTTCAATTTCGGCCATTCAAAAACGACTAGACATAATGAAGTTTATGAAACAAGAAAGTGCAACTTTATCCGTTGAACATGGCGAAAAGGGAGCGAAAATCAAGCTCTCGTTCATAAAACCAAACCGCTAATCAATGCACATATTAATTGTAGATGACGAAGAAGCAGCGCGAGTTGGCCTCGAAAAATTATTGATCAGATTCACGGATAATAAAAGTGTCATAGAAATGGCTTCGAATGTTAATGAAGCCGTTCAGATGATCGAAAAAAAGAATTTCAATCTTGTTTTTTTAGATGTGCAAATGGCTGGTGGTAATGGGTTTACGCTTTTTGATAAACTTCAAACACCATCATTTTCAGTCGTTTTTACCACGGCACATGTCGAATATGCCATTCAAGCATTTAAAGCGGGCGCGGTAGATTATCTACTCAAGCCCATTGACCCAGATGCATTGATTGATGCCGTTGCCAAAGTCAAAAAAATACACCAAAATGAAGTGCGCTTGCCCGAAATAGCGGTGAAAACAAAAATTGGTGTGCCGTTATCTTCCGGTATTCGATTTATCAATATTGACCAAATTATCCGTTTAGAATCTTCTCGAAATTATACGACCATTTTCATGGTAAATGAAAAACCGCTGTTGGTTACAAAGTCGTTAAAGGAATTTGAAGAGGCGCTTTCAAACCAAGGTTTTGTGCGTGTTCACAACAGCCATGTGGTTAACCTTGCTTTTGTGAAAGAATACCAACGCAACACCCAAGGCATGTTGCTGATGGAAGATGATTTTCAAGTTCCGATCAGTAGAATTCAAAAAGAATTGGTAAAAACGCTGCTGGCAAATCAGTTTGGAATTATTTAACCTGTTACTTTTCCTAAAAGCTACATTATCCCATTCGTTAACCTAAGGCATTGAACATTTCTTTTAAAAAATCTGAAGACCATGCACTTGTTCAAAAGGCGAAGAAAAACCGAGCGGCTTTTTCTTTGCTTTATGACAAGTATTTTGTACGTGTGTTTCAGTTTGTTTATAAGAGAATTGGCGATAAAGAACTGACAGCCGACCTTACCTCGCAAACCTTTTTAAAGGCAATGCTCCACCTCGAAAAATACCAAGATCGCGGTGTGCCATTTATCGCTTGGTTGCTGCGTATTGCAAGCAATGAGCTAAACATGCACTTTCGGAAATCAACCTCAAGCCTCGAAGTTTCTATTGACGATACACAACTGGGCACACTTGCGCATGATGTGGGCGTAGATGAAACGGATGATAATTTTCAACGCATGATTGCTCAACTAAATCAACTAAGTTTAGAGGAAAGTCAAATGGTAGAATTGCGCTTTTTTGATCAATGTTCTTTTGCTGAAATGGCCAATATTTATGGCATTACAGAGGCCAATATGAAAATGAAATTGTATCGCATTCTAAAAAAAATGCGAAAGAATATTGAAAGTAGATAAGATTATAAAATGAAAAAATACACACATAAAAAAGGAGTTAAGCCCACTATTCCTGAGTCTGAAATAATCAAGCTCAGAAATTTTGATGCGCTTAAAACCAATTATCAGCGCGCTGTGTATGATATTCATAAAAAACCAGTCTATAAAAATCCACGCTTTTTCTTCGCGTTGCTCATGGTGTTGCTCATAGCCTATTTACTCTTCGAAATCGCAGACAAAGAGCAAAAATCTAAAGCCGAAAATCCAAAACAGCAAACGGAAAACCCGCAATAACAAAGGACTTCGGTTATTTCTTCAGATATTTTCACCAAAAGCTGTTACTTTTTATTCTTCCTGCATTATGCTATTGTGATTGGTTCTCTGATCAAGGATTAATCACAATTCGGAATTCCAATAAAATGCAAAAGAATTGGCTTTAGCTTAGCGCAAAGCATCGGCTATTCTTTCTCTCAACATTCAACTTTTTTTCAAAAAAGGCAAAAAATGCCCTGACCGACTATTGCCTAAAAATCAACGCTTGTTTAACCCAACTTAAAACTCGAAATCATGGCTGGAGGTAAAGAAACCGCACGACAAAAAATGATAGGAATGATGTATTTAGTGCTATTGGCGATGCTTGCGCTAAATGTTTCTAAAGACATACTCGATGCATTTGTAATAATCAACGATAGTTTGGCAGATAGCGCAAACAATACAGAACAGAAAAGCGCTTCAACACTGCGTCAATTCGAGCAGCAATTGGCATTAGATCAACAAAAAGTGGCGCCATTTTTTAATCGCGCCACCAAAGTAAAAGCACATGCTGATTCTACAGTAGCATACTTAGAACGCGTGAAAAAGCACATTGTGTCATACACCGAAGGTTTTGAGCAAACCATGCCCGATTCTATGTACATGCTCAAAAACGTAAACGGTAAAGACAATTATGACAAGCCAACCGAACTGCTCATTGGTAGCGAACCTGCTTTTCCGATAGAAACGCCATATTCTGCCCGAACCATGAAACGAGAATTGGAGCAATACTTAGCTGAGCTGAGCCAGCTATTTGATGCAGAACAAGATTCAATCATTCGATCTTCCATTAGCAAAGCCATTGTTTTGGATGATTTGAAAACGCCCGATGGCCAAACCGAATCTTGGGAAACAGGTAATTTCTATCATATTCCTTTGGCTGCTTGCGTTACCACGATTACCAAACTGCAGAATGATGTGCGCAATGCCGAAGGTTTTGCCTTGCGGTCGCTGTTTTCAAAAATCAACGAGCAAGATTTTAAGTTTGATAAAATTGAAGCCAAGGTAATTCCGGTGAGCAACTATGTGCTTCGCGGTGAACCCTTCAAAGCTGAGGTGTTTTTGGCGGCTTATAGCACTACCGAGCAACCTCAAATGGTGTTGGGTAAGTATGACAGCATTGCTGATGTTTTCACGCCTTTTGATAGCCTTGAAGTGGCAAATGGCTTGGGTGCGATAGATCTTCAAAACAACACCATTGGCTTGAAGCAATACGATGGTGTGATCAAATTGCGCAAACCAAACGGCTCGCTCGAAGATTATCATTTCAAAGGCGAATACATGGTGGCCGAACCAAGTGTTACCGTTTCGGCCGCGAAAATGAATGTATTGTATCGCGGACTCGAAAATCCTTTGGGTGTTTCGGTGCCAGGCGTAGCGTCTGAAAACGTGAAAGTGAGCATTACGGGTGGTAATCAGCTTCTGCGCCAAGCAGACGGAACCTATAATGCGATGATTTCGCCTCAAAGTCCTGCAGTAGTAAAAGTAACTGTTTCAGCAAAAATGCCCGATGGCAGCACCAAAAACATGGGTGAGAAAGAATTCAGAGTAAAGTACTTGCCACTGCCTTATGCTGAAATTGGTAAAGTCAGCACTTCAGGACTGATGTCAGGAGCTGAGCTTGTTGCAAGTCAGGGAATAAAAGCCAAGTACAGTGCAGATTTTGTCTTTGAATTGAATGCCACTGTAAAGCGTTTTAAAGTTGGGTTTACTGTAAATGGACGATTTTCTGAGTTGCCATCAAACAGTAATTTATTCACCAAAAAGATGATGGATGTTTTTGTGGAATTAAAGTCTGGTACAGAGCTTACATTTTCAGAAATATACTATACCGGAAAAGACGGATTGGAGCGAGAATTGAATCCTGTAATCATAAAATTGCGCTAACCCTAATAGTGTGAGAGCCTGCCAAACCATTGTGTTTGGTGGGCTTTTTTTATCCAAAACCAGCCGCCAAAATATACTGCCAACTATCGGGCGTCATATCTTCTGTTTTAGTATTCCATTGGTTAAAAACGTGCATGAAAATCAGCTTCACTTCTTCTTCGTTAAAGTAATGGCTTTGAGGTAATTCAAGCTTATCGTTCACCACATTAAACTGGTCTAAGTAGCTTTCGATGCGCTCGCTTAGCAACTTTCGTGCTTCTGCTATTACCACCGAGCGGTCATGGCCTTGCCTCAAAATTTCATTGATGGCTGCATTCACCGCTTCGGGCGTGTAGTCATGTTGATACTCAATGATATTGATCAAAAAAGAAAGCGATTGGTCGTGGTATCGTTCAGCCAGCGTCATTTTAAATAGGATTTAGGTCGCCCTAAAATAAATCATTATTTGGTTTTTGGATGGAAGTCAAACTTCTCTCAGCCTAAAACGCTTCATTAAACGTCACGTAAAAATTCCATTGCTCGCCTTTGGCGGCATCGAGGCGAACTTTTAGGCGTTCGGCTTCTTTGAGTACAATGCGTAAACCTGTGCCGTAAGCCGGAATGGCTTGCGAAAATTTGAAGTCTGAAAACGATTTTCCAATCATCGCGCTTGACGCAAAAAGCACCGACTCAAGTTTCCAAAACAACGGTAATCTATACTCCACTTGAGCTGCCAATTGCGTTTGGTCTGTAAAGCGCCCTTGATAATAGCCACGCATCATTTTTGGACTTCCCACTTTGCTCAAGCCAAAAAACGGAACATTTCCCCATTGGTTTTCACTGATGATTTGCGCGCCAAATACGTGTTTATAGTTTTTAAAAGGCATTTTAAACCAGCTGGCATCTAGGTTTACTTGTCCATAATTAAAGCTACTGCCAGTTGCTTTATGAAACAGCGTAGCAGACACTTCTACCTTGTAGCCACTTCGGCTGCTATACACATTGTCTCGCGTGTCTAGAATATACAGCGGACCAATGCCGCTTATGCTTCCGCCATCGCTTCCAGCCACCATGTGTTGGTCAAAAAAGCCGCCTTCTTGCACTTTGATCATATCGTAATAATCAAAAATGTAGCGAAAACCGAAGTAGCTTTTGGCAGTGATTCGGGTCATTGCGTCAAGCCTAATTCTAGGGAACTGAACTTCATATGTTTCTTCATTTTCAAGCTTGGCTTTGGGGCCAATTCCATAGAAAAAGTAGAAATATCGGTAATAGCCGACTTCGCCTTTCAGCCAAAATCGATCTTGCTTTGCATATAAATTATAGTTGGCGTAGGTCAAAATTTGCTTCATTAGCGTGTATGCTCCGCCAAACAAAACCTGCGATTTTTTCAATGAATCTGAAACGCCACCAAATTGAAAATTCATAGCGCCAGCAGCACCAAATCCTAACGAAGTTTCGGGCAAATAAAACGCCAATGGCAGCGCCACAAAACTCAAGTTTTTAGCCTTGGTAGAGTCTGTGCTTGTGCTGTCGGTGGTTTTTTGCGCTTTCGCGGAAAGGCAGAAAAACAACGCTGTCAGTAGGCAAAAGATCGAACTTCGAAAACGCATTATTGCTTGTTCAATTCCCAGTGATAATCGTTGTGTTCAATCTTGGTGTTTTCGGTCATTTTCACCTTGCTGTATTGATTGATGAACTCAACCAAACTTGTTTTTTTGGTGAAATCGCCTTTGTACCACATGAATATTTTAGACAAATGAGCTTCATCTGCTCCAATCACATTTTTCTTCTTGTTGTTGATGAAATAGGTGGCTTCTTCATCAAGCTGCTGGTTCAATTTGGCAGCTGTAAATGCTTCATTTCTTAGTCGTGGACAACTCACCGCAGCACAAACCAGCGCAAAGTGAATGCGGGGCTCGTCAAATTGCTTGCGGATAATGCCGTGCTCCAAATTATTGAGATCGTAGGTTTCGTTTTCGATATGGATAAACTTCACGTCCCAAGGCGTATTTACAAACGGAATTTTGATGCTTGAGCCAATATCTTTAATGCTGCTAAGCGGATAATGGCGAATAATGAGCTGAACAGTGAAGGCATTGTAGGCATTGATCCAATAAGCCAATTGCTCGTTTTTGCTCCAATTTGCATCGTTTGGATGATTGGCTTTCACCAATTTTAAATAGCTATTTAGTGTGTTGCTGTCTTTTTGAATGGCTGCATAATCCACCATTCCATCAGCTGTAACATGCTGACTCAAAATAGAATTCCATATTTGGTGGCTAATTGGTTTTGAGTCTGAAGCAGGATTCGCAATGGCACAAGCACTCATAAGAAATGCAGCTAAAATTGCGATGGAGAAAGTCTTTTTCATGGTTTTAAACGTAAGGTTTTGGTCTACTTTAATTCTATTTCTTTTTGAAATCAATGTTTGAAACGAATCAAATCCGCATCAGCGTAATCATACCTACGCTCAATGAAGAGAAAAGTCTTTCAACCTTACTGCCTTTTTTACAAATGCATGGTGGCAGGCAGGTTTGCGAAGTGATGGTGTGCGATGCTGGAAGTACTGATCAGACCAAACAAGTAGCTGAACATTTTGGAGCTACTTATTTGGCTTGTAAGCAAAAAGGCAGGCCATTTCAAATGAATGAAGGCGCTGTGTGTGCCAAAGGAAATGTGCTTTATTTCTTGCATGCGGATACTATTCCGCCAGCTAGCTTTTCAGAAGACATTCTCATCCATTTAAATCAAGGTTTTGAAGCCGGTTGCTATCGCTATCGTTTTGATTCTGATCGCGCTATTCTTAAGCGCCAAGCGCGATTGACGCGCTATCCTTTCCTCATTTTTCGCGGTGGCGATCAATCTTTGTACATCACCAAATCGCTTTTTGATAAAATAAACGGCTTCGATCCTCATTATTTTGTGATGGAAGATTATGATATAATTAGGCGTTTGCGCAAGCATACTCGGTTTAAAATCATACCCAAAGAAGCGGTAGTTTCTGCTCGCAAATACGATCATAACAGCTATGTGCGGGTAAATTTTGCCAATGTGGTCGTTTTCTCGCTTTATTATTTGGGCGTATCTCCCAAAAAACTACTTCGTTTGTACTTCAGATTAATCAATCATCCGAAGGCAACGTGAGTTATTGGAAAAACAAACGCATTTTAGTAACAGGAGCTTCTAGCGGAATAGGCGAAGCATTTGCAAAACAGCTGGCTGCAGCAGGCGCAAACCTCATCTTGAGTAGCAGGCAAGCAGATAAGCTTGAAGCATTGAAAAAATCGCTTCCCAATGCTGAAAACCACCAAGTCTTGGTACTTGATGTTTCTAACCCAATGCAACTAAAATCGGTGATTGATTCAAATGCCGAACTTTTCGAAAACATTGATGTGCTAATCAATAATGCAGGAATAAGCCAGCGCTCACTTACTTGGGAAGCCAGCCACGAAAGCGAACGCCAAATCATGGAAACCAATTTTTTTGGTCCTGTGGTGCTCACCAAAGCTGTGCTTCCTGGCATGATGAAACGCAATGCAGGGCAAATCATAAACATGAGTTCGCCTGCGGGCAAATTTGGTTTTCCGCTCAGATCGAGTTATTCGGCTTCGAAACACGCAATTCACGGTTATTTTGATACGCTCAGGGCAGAATTGCACGGAAAAAACATCAAAGTGTTTTTGGCTTGCCCAGGCAGGGTAGACACTAATATGTCTATCAATGCTGTTACCAGCGATGGATCGAAAAACGGCCGAAAAGAAACGCGCCTTGCAGGTGGTTTATCGGCTGATGATGCAGCAAAAATCATCTTGAAAGCTGCTAGAAAAGGAAAAGCAGAACTTTATATCGGAAAAGAACAAATTTTAATTTATTTGAACCGCTATTTGCCAAGTGCTTTTAGAGCAGTTGTGAGCAAGTTCAACCCAAAATAATTACTGAAAATGATCAACGGAATTCAACAAGTGGGCGTAGGAACCACCGATGTGCATAAATCTTGGAAATGGTATCGTCAAAATTTTGGTTTTGATGTAGCCGCATTTGACGAAGCTGCTCCAGCGCCATTGATGACGCAGTATACCGGTGGCGAAGTGCATTCGCGTCATGCTTTGTTTGCAGTGAACCTAAACGGTGGAGGCGGAATGGAAATTTGGCAATTTACCAGCCGAAGATCGGGCGATCAGCATCCATTTTCGTTGAACAAACAAGGCCTGTTGGTGACCAAAATAAAGGTGGAAGATGCGCACAAGGGCCACGCTCAAATTGATGCTAAGTTGACTAATCCGGTAGAAAAAGATCCTACAGGTAAAAATGCTTTTTCTTTGGTTGACCCTTTCGGAAACCCATACATGGTTTCAGAATCAAACTATTGGTTCAGACACAAAAACAGCATTTTCGGTGGTATTGAAGGCATCGTGATCGGGGTAACAGACATTGATAAAGCCAAAGAATTTTACGGAAAAGTGCTCGGTATTGACAAAGTGATTTATGACGAAATCCGCGTGTTTGACGATCTAAAACACCTAAAAGACGGGGGCGAAACTTACCGCAGAATGCGCATTGAACCGAGCAACCGACACACTGGAGCATTTTCTGAAGTGTTTGGCGATTTTCATATCGAGCTACTCGAAGTAAAGTCAGCAGAAAAGGGCAAGCACAACATGGCCGGCCGTTTCTGGGGCGATCAAGGATTTATTCACTTGTGTTTTGACGTGAATCAAATGGATCAGATCAAAAAGCGCGCAGAGCAATTGAATCATCCATTTACGGTAGACAGTGGCGATTCATTCAGCATGGGCGAAGCAGCAGGGCGTTTTGCTTATGTAGAAGATCCAGATGGCACGTTGATCGAGTTGGTAGAAGCAGATAAAATTACCGTTGCCAAAAAATTTGGTTGGAAACTCACCTTATCTCCAGCACAAAAGAAAAAGCCTTTGCCAAGACTCCTATTCTGGTTCATGGGCTTGAATAGAAAGAAGGACTAAGTGGTAGTGGGTAGTTTGTAGTGAGTAGTGAATAGTTGAAGAGATATGAGAAAGAGGGAAGAGAAAAAGAGTGGCGTGGTGATTTGGGAATAACTAGAATTCGATGGATATAAATGACAATCAGAGAAAGAATATTCAGCATTATTGATGAAAAGAATAAGGCTTCGACAGCTAGTCGAAGCTTTGACTTTTTTATTGTCGGATTGATAATTCTCAACGTAGTCGCCATCATATTAGAATCGTTCAAAAGCCTACGTCAGGATTATAAACAAGAATTTTTTTACTTCGAAATATTCTCTGTAGCTGTTTTTACGCTTGAATATCTAATCAGACTTCTCACTTCAGATTTAAGGTATCCAAATAAAAATGCGTTTAAAGCGGCCATTGCCTTTTTGACTTCACCTCTGGCTTTGGTTGATATTTTGGCTGTATTGCCAACCTATTTGCCCTTGCTTATTCCGATCGATCTGCGGTTTGTAAGAATTCTAAGGCTTTTAAGAATTACAAGACTTTTTAAGATAAATCGCTATTCTAAATCATTGAAGCTGATTGGTGATGTGTTTAGAGAAAAGCGGTCTGATTTGGGAATTACTTTCTTCGTGACCTTCATTTTAATGGTTATAGCTTCTACGCTCATGTATTTTATTGAAGGAGATGAGCAACCAGATATGTTTCCAAACATAGTTGCATCTTTTTGGTGGGCAGTTGCAACCTTAACTACTGTTGGATACGGAGATGTTTATCCGATAACAGCTTGGGGGAAATTTATCAGTGGAATTATTGCACTTCTTGGAATCGGCCTTGTAGCGCTTCCAACAGGAATATTAAGTTCCGCTTTTATTGAAAAGATCAACGATAAAAAGAATTTAGAAGGGAATGTATGCCCAACTTGCGGACAATGTTTAGATGATAAGAAGCAAGAACATACCGATTAATTATCGGATCTATTTCCCCGCTATCAACCCTTTCACCTCATCATACAACTTCTGGAAATCGGCTTTGCGTTTCATGTTTCTCCAGTTGTAAAGGCTAAAAACATATTCGTCAATAAGCGCAATACCAATCAGAGAAAGCAGCACCATTACTACTGGAATCCAAATGCCGCCAAGGCCAAAAATGCTCAAGCTGATGATGAGCGCTATGATGGTTTGTAGCAATAGGAAAATGCCGTTTCCAAACACGGTAATGGTATCATGAAAAATTATGCCTTTGATTTTGTTTTTCAAAACCCACTGCACCGCATAGTGAGGAATGGCGTGCAAAAGACCAATCAAAAAGAAAATTGGACTCAAAATAATGGCTTGCACTAAGTAAACGTCATTGCCATATTTTGCCGTGAGCAAGCCTTCATGCTTGTGATTTAAGTTAAGTGATTTAGTTAAGGTTTTGAAGTCATTACTCAGCGCATCTTCACCTTTTTCATTCAATACTTCTACCACCGCTTTTTCTTCATCAAAATAGCTTCTATCGGCTAGGGTCCATTCTTTTCTAGTATCGAGTCGGCCTAAGCGCAGTGCTTCTAGCGCCTTTTCGGTCCAGCTATCATCACGGTAATCTTTTTCCTCGATAAAGTTTTTCTGAATGGTTTCGGTAATGTCTGCGGTCAATTTTTCGTACGCCTGATTCGCATTTTGATCATACAAAGCTTTGTATTCGCTGCATTTTATGGGCGTTCCAAAAAAGGTGGTCATCGAAGCTCTAAACTTTCTATAATGGGTGTAGTTGCTAGAAGTAGGCACCACATAAATTTCTTCGCCACCGTGCTTAAATAGGTAGTCGAGCGCCAATCGCGCAGTTCCTTTTTTTATCGGTTGCAAGGTTTTTTCTTGAATGCAAACTCCTTCTGAAAAAATTAAAGTATGTTCTTTTCTGTCGAAAGATTCGAAACAAGCTTTAAAGCTTTGTTCGTTTTTACTCAATTGCGAAAAGCCATCGCGAATACGGTAAACAGGCAACATCCAAATGAATCGGAAAAACTTGTCTAGGTATTTATTTTCGAACACATCGCCACGTACCAGCACGTTTACCGCATGGTTTTGAATAAAAGGTGCTGGCAAATAATCGATCACAGAATTTGGATGCGTACTGGCATAAATCACCGGCACGTCCTTAGGAATAGGCGCATCGTGAATCACATACAACTTGCGAAACCAGCCGCTTGTAACATGTGTGAACCAAAATCTGAGAAAGTTAAAAAACATGGTGGCAAATGTAGTTTTCTACCCAATCGCTAGAAATGCTTAAAACGCATTTGCTTGGCGCTAAATAATTATACTTTCAGCCTATGCAATCTACGTCCAAACTCCAATCTATAAATCCGTATAATCAAGACCTTGTTGGTGAGTTTCAAACCTTCACCGCAGTCGAGGTAGATCAAACCATAAAGAGCGCAAATACTGCTTTTTACGCTTGGCGCGAAAAGCCAATAAGCGACCGAGTTGAGCCGCTGAAACGCTTGGCTAAATTGCTAAGAGAAAAGAAAGAAGCTTGCGCTGAAACCATTTCCATGGAAATGGGAAAACCAATAAAAGAGGCGCTTGCCGAGGTTGAAAAATGTGCTTGGCTTTGCGATTACTACGCTGAAAATAGCGAGGCTTTTTTGAGCCCGAAAATCATAAAATCAGATGCCACAAAAAGCTTTGTGAACTACGAACCATTGGGCGTGATTTACGGCATCATGCCATGGAATTTTCCGTATTGGCAAGTTTTCAGATTTGCTGTTCCAGCCCTAATGGCGGGCAATGCGGCCGTGCTAAAACATGCGCCAAACGTAAGCCAATGCGCTATTGATATGGAGGCGCTGTTTGCTGAGGCTGGTTTTCCAATGCATCTTTTTTCAACCATTTTCTTGACCAATGATTTTGCGAGTCAAGTGATCAAACATCATTATGTGCGAGCGGTTTCTCTAACAGGAAGCGAGGGCGCTGGACGCGCTGTGGCTCAAGCTGCTGGAGCTGTGCTTAAGCCTACTTTGCTAGAATTGGGTGGCAGTAATGCGGTGATTGTGCTAAAAGATGCTGAACTTGATTTGGCAGTTCAAACAGGATTTAATGCACGGTTTTTAAACAGTGGCCAAAGCTGTATTGCTGGTAAACGCTTCTTGATTGCCGAAGAAATGTATGATGCTTACATCGGCAAGTTTCGGGTGAAGATTGAGAAGTTGAAACGCATGAATCCACTGGATAAAACCTGCGATATTGGTCCGTTAGCGCGAGTTGATTTAGCTGAAAAGCTTGAGCAGCAAGTAAAAGATTCTATAGCGCTTGGCGCTGAATTGGTGATTGGTGGCAAACGAGATGGCGCGTTTTACGAACCAACCATGCTCAAAGGAATGACTGCTGAAATGCCAGTGTTTAACCAAGAATTGTTTGGTCCAGTGGCGCCATTTATGCCAATAGAAGATTTAGATCATGCTATAGAATTGAGCAACCAATCTAACTTTGGTTTGGGTGTGAGTATTTGCACTAGAAACCCGCAAAAAGTGCTGGATAAAGTGCATTTGTTTGATGAAGGCGCTGTGTTTATAAACGAGTTGGTGAAAAGCGATCCTCGTTTGCCTTTTGGCGGAATTAAAAACTCTGGTTATGGCCGCGAATTGGCGGAAAATGGCATTAAAGCTTTTGTAAATGTGAAGACAGTTTACGTGAAGTAAACGCTTATTTCACTATGATCAAAGGCGTAGGTTTTGCGCCAACTACATGCAAAATATAATGTCCTGCAGCCATTTTTTCAAGGGATAAAGTCGTTGAGTTTTGAGTCAATGTTCCACTTGAAATAGTTGCGCCAAGCAAGTTTATAATCGTGAAATTGCTGGGTGCGTTCACGCCACTGATGGTGACATTCGCGGAAGCGGGATTGGGAAAAATCTTAATGTTTTGAAGTGTTTCAACAGGTGAAATAGCCCAAGGATAATTGCCTTGCCGCTCTAAATATTTTAGTCCGCCTTCGGCTGTGCCCGTAATGATTTCGAAAACGCCATCATTGTCAATGTCTTCAACCAATGGCGCTAGCTTGCCAGCGTTTACACCAATAGAATCAACACGTGTAAAAGCGGCATTCAAGTCGTCAGCAATGCCATAAATTTCAATGTCTTTTTCATCGCTTCCCACCATCAAGTATTTTCCTGGACCAAAGGCGCTTGGGTTATCTAGCACGCGAGGCACAGAAAAACCTGTGCAACAGTAATAGCTGATGTCAATTTTGCCAAAGCTATCGATGGTGGGCGAAGAGTTGAATAGGGCAGAAGAGGCAGTGCCAACATTTTCGAAATACGAAAGAATGCCAGTGCGTTCGCCAACAATCAAGTCGAGCAAGCCATCATCATTAATATCTGCCAAGGTAGGCGCGGCATTAGAACCAATAGTGTTGATGTTCATGTAGTTTGGTGTGGTGAAACTGAATAGCGGTATGCCAGCCGTTCCGTTGTTTTTTACAAAGTGCAAAAAGCCATCTCCCGCACCAATGATCATATCTAAATCACCATCATTATCCAAGTCGCCTAGCGTGGGGCTGATAGCCGTTAAATTGAAAAAAGAAAGGTTCGAAAAATTGTCGGTATCAAGATAAAAGGAGCCGTCAGCATCTTGTAAATAGGCGTAGATCCTACTTCTTTGAAACGTGTTTTCGGTCCGTTTATAATCCATTGCAATCAACATGTCTTTGCGCTGGTCGCCATTTATATCGATCATTACGGGCACGGTTGACGAGCCAATATCAAGCATATTGTCAAGCAAAAAGTTTTTGGTTTGAAGCACATAGTTTGGCGCGCCAGCAGATGTGTTTCTATAGTACCAAATATGGCTGTTGTTTGCCGAGCTATCAATGCCATTGTTTACCGAAAGCACCAAATCTTTAATATCATCGTGATCAACATCAATTTCATAACCTGCTACCAAATAAGGCATGTTTACTGGATTTGTAGCATTGGGAAACGCATTGGTTTGCTGCGTCACATCAATATTTGCTGAGCTAGCGTCACCACCATTTATAGCCCGTAAAAGTGTTTTGGTGGCAATGTCTCCCGTGATCAAATCTTTGTCGCCATCAGCATCAAGATCTATGGCCAAAACTGTAGAACCAGGATGAATGCGACCAACCCGATCTTCCCAAGGTGGAGGGGGGTAAATGCCACGGCAACTCACGGCTTCAAACACCGCTTGGTTTGCAGGTTCCTGCACATTGCCCCAGCATTGTGTTTCTACTTCAAACAATAAAGTATCGCAACTTCCAATGGTTTCTATCGACAAGTTTTTATTGAATTCAATTGTGTTTTCAGAACCAACAGTTCCAAATGTCAAGAGGTCTAAGTCTCCATCTCCATCTACATCAGTAATGGCTGGCACATCGCCCGCAAGCACAAATGCGCTTGTATTTATCGCACCATATTTTGTTTGAATTTTACTCGCTTTCAGCTTAAAGCTAAGCTGGTTTGTACCAAGGTTTTCATACAGTCTAAAACCGCCTTGAAAAAAGGTGAAGAGATCAGCATTTCCATCGCAATTGATATCGCGCAATAGCGCAAAATCATGCAATCCTTGCGGAAAAAAGCGCTCATATTCAGGTGCGTAGCTGTAGCTTGCGCTGGCAGTTTCATATATGAATGTGCGCACCACATCATACTTTCTATCAAAAACAAACAGATCTAAAACGCCATCTTGATTGAGATCTATTTCAGAAAACTGAGGATTGTCAAATCCACCTGCTGTGGAGAATTTAAGTGGGTTGTTGTCAGAAAACACAAGCGTATTTCCTTCATGAAATCCAGATTGAGATTTTCCACTTAAAGCGAATAGAAAAATAAGAATGCTTAATGAAAACCTCATTGTTTGATGATACTGCTTCGGTAAATTGTATCGTTCACTTTCACGGTCAAGAGATACATACCTGCAGGAAAGCCGGATAACGAAAAGGTGGTGTTGAGCACGCCATTGCTGGTTGTGGCTGTTTTTTGCGAAAGCATTTTCCCACTCAAATCATACAAGTTTATTTCAGCTTTTGAATCATTCTTCACTTGCTCAAGCAAAATATTGATGTCGCGATCAGAAGGATTTGGGAATACTTTCAGCTGCTTTTCTATGGCAGCTTCACTCTGTCCTATTCCTAGAATCACGTCTTTGTCGCGTTTTAGGTAGTAAAGTCCACCTGTGCGCTGGCCAATAATAAGTTCGTCACGAAGATCGCCCGAAAGATTTGCTCCAGTTACGGAAGTATACGTGGCTTCTATTTCGATAGAATCAATCGCTACTAAAGGCGAGAAAATGTTGTTGATTGGACCGTAAGCTAGCACGGTTCCGTTTTTTGTTCCTACAAATGCATAGAGCATTCCAGTGCTGTCTGTTGCGCGAGTAAAATAGGGTGTAGCCTCACCGCCAAAGCTATTATAGAGCAATAGTCCACCAAGTTTTTGAATGCTAGGAGTTGGGCTAAAATCATACTGTTGAGCTGTTCCGCTGTTTTCGAAATATTGTAAACGCCCATAATAGTCACCTACTATTAAATCAGGAATTCCATCGGTGCTCAGGTCAAAAAATTGTGGATGAGCGCCTAAATCCACATCAATGCCTCTAAATTCTGGCTCAACTAGTAGAAACTGTGGAAAAGTCGCAGAACCAACATTTCTAAAATAATGCAGCATGCCTTGATCATCGCCCACCATCATATCTTGATCTCCATCTGCGTCAAGATCTGTAAAAGCTGGATGCGCATATCCAAAACCATATTGAGAAACTTCCGCAAAATCTTTATCTATAAGTTCATAAGCTGGTTCTCCGTTCGTACCCACGTTTTTATAATAGGTGATGGTTGCAGTAGAAGTGCCACCATATATTTTGAATCCTTCATTGCCAACCACCAAATCTTTTAGTCCATCGCCATTCAAATCAACCAATGTTGGGAAAGAACGTGAGCCAACATCAATCATATCGGCACCTAAAAAGCCCTTTTTCTGTAAACTAAACGCTGAGCTGTCACTACTTCCATTGTTTTTGTAAAACCAATCTACATTCACATTTACCGAAGTATCTGGCTCGGCTTGTAAGTATGTTGGCTGGTTTGGCGCAACTAGCAAATCTTTAACGCCATCATGGTCAACATCAAAATAGTATGCGGCAGCTAACGAAGGCGTATTGATGGGTGTGTCGTAACTCGGAAAACTCAAATCACTTTGTATGAGGTTTACTTCGGTAGAAAGGTTGTTGTTATCACCAATTAAGCTCAACATCGAGCCAACATACGAGTCGCCCACCAAAACGTCTAAGTTTCCATCGCCATTTAAGTCTAAGGTGGTGAGTGTGGTAGAACCGTGTCTTTCGCCACCACGGTTTTCTAATCCATCTCCAGAATCGGCAGTATCGCTGCAATCAATATTGGTCCATCCTATGTCTACCACATACTCGCTCAACGCACCCCAACATTCATTTTTCAGCGTATAGATCAAACTATCAGGAACTCCATAGGTTTCCATGCTCATATTTTGGACATAAAACAGCACGTTGCTATTTTGTAAAGCGCCACCCGAGGTTTGGAACATTACATCTATGTCACCATCGCCATCCATATCATCTATTGCGGGCAAGTCATTGTATTGTATGAAAAAGTAAAGGGCCGATGAACCTGGTCTTTTGTAAAGTAAATTTTTTCCTGATTGTGAAAAGCTTAAACTCGTGTCTGATGTGTTTTTGTACACATTGATGCCTGCTGCGTTCACTGGTTGCATGAAGATATCTGCTTTGCCATCTGCATTATAATCGCGCATCAGCATAAACCCTGCTTCAGGTTGTGGAAAACGATTGTGAGAAACAGAATCCCACTTATAATTACCGCTTATTGGATTGTAAACAAACGTTTTACGCTTGTAGCCATCTTTTTCAAAAATGAATATATCCTTGTATCCATCAAGGTTTATGTCTACTGCCGAAAACTGCGGATTGTTAATGCCACCACTCCAAGGATTAAGCAGTGTATCTACTCCATGAATTACCTTAACGTTATTTTTATGAACGTAACCACTATTAAACTGAGCAAACGCGGTTTGTAATAGTGATAGGCTTATTAATAGAATAGAAAGTTTTTTCATGTGCAAAAGACGTATGAATCAAAAGTAACGTTGTTTACATATTAAAAGACCATGCAACACTTACCTTTGGCCGCTATTAAATATTTTACATGAGGAAATTTTTCTGTTCTATTGCCTTGATTGCCGCGTTTTCTGTCGTTGCTATAGCACAAACCGATACCATAAACATTGACAACGATAAGTCTACTGTTAATCAGTCATCTAAAAAGAAAAGACAAGATTTATTCTTTGTCGATTTAAACTGGGATTACATGCTAGGTATGCCGAGCATTGTAACGCAAAAATATTGGGGTCGTGGTGTAAATCTCGGGCTCATGTTTGACCAGCCATTAAACAAAAACAACAACTTCAGTCTCGGTATTGGCGTGGGATTTCAAACTCAGAATTACTACACCGATGCCACTATTGAAACCTACACCGATTCAACAGGAGCTTTGACCAGCGAATGGATTGTGCCAGGTGGAATAGTGAAAGAAAAAGGTAAGGTGAGTTTGAACTACGTTGACGTTCCTTTCGAATTGCGTTTCAGAACCAATCCTGACAAAAAAGATTTCAGATGGAAATTTGCAGTTGGCGCCAAGGTTGGCTACTTAGTGCAAGTGCACGAAAAAATCATTAACAATGATGGAATTAAAGTCAAGTACTACAATTATCCAACTATAAACAAATGGCGTTATGGCGTTACAGCTCGCGTTGGTTATGGTTCTGTAGCACTTTCAGGTTTTTATTCTTTGTCTAATCTTTTTGATGACAGAACATTGTCTGGCCCACAAAACGCATTCAGCTTAGGAATTACGTTGGTTCCTTTTTAGTTTTTAGAAATCATACTTTCAAAATGGCCTGAGCTTTTTAGTTCAGGCTTTTTTTTGCTTGCCAAATCCGGCTTTCCGCTCCAATTTTTCTCATCAAAGCAAAGTGCAGCGTGCGCAAATGCAAGAGCTTCCTACCGGTCGCTGTGCATTTTCGGCTGCACTAATGCTTTGTTTTCAAAAAGATTTCCGCTGCAATCCGGGGCACAATTCACGCTTCGATCATTCTTTTTTGTTCACCAAGCATTACGATTAAACCCATAATTGTATACCATAATAAACAATATAAATAAATAATTGTATACTAAGTTATACGAAATGCTCTATTTTTGTTCATCAAATCACACAATTATGGATGAATTAATAGATCGATTTGTAAGCAGATTACAAGGTTTGCAATTCACCTTTCAGCGTTCTGCCATCGATTGGCTCAATGCCGATCATCGGCTTTTGGGCATCAAAGGTTCTCGCGGCACAGGCAAAACCACACTGCTTTTGCAATATGCTAAGTTGCAGCCAAACTGGCAAAGCACGGTGCTATATGTAAGTCTTGATAATTTTTGGTTTAGCACACAGCGGCTTTACCATTTGGCAGATGATTTTGTGAAACGCGGTGGCAAGTTGCTCTTGCTTGACGAAGTGCACAAATACAATGGCTGGGCTCAAGAATTAAAAAACATTTACGATGACATGCCAACGCTCAAAGTCATCTTCACTGGTTCATCGTTGCTCGAAATTTTGAATGCACGTGCCGATTTAAGCCGCAGAGCAGTAGTTTTTGATTTGCAAGGTTTGTCTTTTCGTGAGTACTTAGGTTTAAAATACAGTCATGATTTGCCTAAGGTTTCTTTGGAAGATATTGTAGCTAATCATCAAGATATTGCCGCGGATGTGACCAAACAGCTGAGGCCATTGGCATTTTTTAGTTCTTACTTAAAAACAGGCTATTACCCATTTTTTACCGAAGGCGAAGTGTTTTACCAAATCAAGCTTGAAAGTGTGGTCAACCTCATTCTTGATATAGAATTGCCGCTTTTGCGAAAGCTTGACGTGGCATACGTTACCAAGCTAAAGCAGCTTCTTGCTGTGATTGCTCAATCTTCACCATTTATACCCAACATGACCAAGCTTAGTGAGCGCATTGGCATTAATCGCACTACGCTTTTGCAATATGTGCACTACCTCGAAGAAGCAGGATTGATCATCAATTTGTTTAAACAAGGTCAAGGTATTTCGCAATTGCAAAAGCCCAACAAAGTGTTTTTAGATAATACCAACTTGGCATTTATGCTGTCGTCAAAAACAGAAATTGGCGCGCTTCGAGAAACCTTTTTTGCCAATCAAATTGGGTTTCAAAACAAAATCAATTTCCCTGAAAAGGGCGATTTTTTAGTGAATGAAAACATGCTGTTTGAAATTGGAGGTAAAAACAAAACCGCCAAGCAATTGAAAGACACAAGCAATGGCTTTTTAGCTTTAGACGATATTGAATTTGGAAACAATCGCACTATTCCGCTTTGGATGTTTGGGTTGATGTACTAAAAAAAGAAACCCTCGATTGACAATAGTTCAATCGAGGATTTCTTAAAGGCTTTCAAATACTAAAGCCATTTTGCTAAATAGCTTTGATATTCTTTTTTCATGCTGCTCCACAAATCGCGGTGTATTTCTACACGTTCTCGCAAAGGTTTATGATCAGTAAAAAGTACGTGATCCACCGCAATTGGATGCTCTTCGGCATATTCAGCAATGTTGCTTTCATGTGCATTTATGTCGTGCAACAATGTGTCAAGGTGATTGCTTTGGATGTAGAATTGATTCTGAAAGTGCTCAATGCCTTTCAATACTTCGGCCGAGGTGTATCGCATTGCAACTTCCTCTAGTCTAGCTCTGAAAAATTGCAATTCTTCTTTGTAAAAAGCTAATTCTTTTACCCAAGCGGTATGCTCAAAATGTAAATCGTCAATATGAACTTTTGGGGATTGTTTGGTAGTTTCCATGTCTTTGATATTTGAACCAAAGGACAAAAGATTCGCAACCAAATAGCATGAGCCAAGTCAACTAAAGGCGTGAGTAGCCTCATAAATGATAAGCCAATGTTGAAATCTAAGGCTGTGCTGGAATGTATTTCTCTAAGATAGCTTTTAGCGCATCGGGCCGTTGGGTGCCAAGTTTCACTACTTGGCCATCTTTCAGCTTAAACATCACGCACATATTGCCGTGTGTATAAAAGCGTAATTGCCCTTTTCGGTGAAGGTTAAACATCGGGCGATTCATCACAAAGCGCGAATACGGTCTTATTTCAACCGCTTGTAATTCTTTAAGATCAAGCTCAACTTTTTTGAAAGTAGTTGGGCCAACCAACTTGAGTTTTCCATCTTTTACAGTGGTTTCAAGATGTCGAATAAGTAATGCTGCTGCCGAAAGCACAAGGACAAACAAGCCTAAGTAAAAGAATAAATCGCGGTTTAGGGCTGCATCATCCGAAACGAAATAAAATACGAAGCAAAAAATGGTAATCACTATTCTTCTGATCAAACCAAAGCGGTTGAATCCTAAGTATTGACGCTCTATGTAATCGTATTTTTCCATAACCGTGGCATAGTTCTTCTTACAAACATAACATGTAATTCATCCAACAGCTTATTTCAAGCTATGTTTACCAAATCAAGCACGAGACTTGAAAATTCATTTTATGCGATTGTATCGCTTTTCAGTTTTATGAAGCTGATGTGAAGCGCACTTATTTCTTGGGATATTTCGTGTAAATTCAAGACTCTAGTCTTTGGTTTCTATCACTAAAATCCGTTTTGTTGCGCCAGTGATTTTAGTGTTTTCGTTAGTGCGCAAACCATGCAGCCAAATGATTTCGCCCTCAGCGTCTTTTAATGCTAATGCGGGTTTGGGGGCTAACCCATAAATCAATTTTTTCAGTTTTACTTGATTTGTGCTGCCAAATGGTTGCATCTGTTCGTGGCCAAATGCATGCCCAAAAGTGAGCGGCCAATGCACTTTGTCGGCATCAAAAGAACCGATCATCGAATCTTTAGAAATGTGAGAAAACGGATCTTCTAAAACTGGAATCAATCGCATGGAAAACGCAAGGCTTTCAAACACAAAATCTTCTAATTGCTCAACCTTAATATGATCGTTTTGCTTTGCTATTGATGTAATAAAAAGTGTGTTGTTTCTTTTCACGCAAGTGGATGAATGCGACAAAATTTGTTTGCCGTTTTCGCTTGCTTCAACAATGCTTTTGGCTTGATCGCGGTTAAATCCGAAACGTGAAATAGCATGGTAAACCCATGTGTGTTTTTCCTTTTCAGGAATGGCGCTCAAATCCAAAGAAAAACCATTATTCAGTTCAGATAATAACGAATCGGCCATTGCTTTGACGGCTGCGCCATCTTCAGCAAGAAGCTTGATGCTGGTTTTTAATTTAGTGATTGCTGTTGGGTCAATTTCATGCTCGATCAACGGCAGTAAATGATGGCGAATTCTATTTCTCAAATACGCATCGCTCAGGTTAGAAACATCTTGACGAAAGGCGATTTTTTCCGCTTCCGCGAAAGCGTCAATTTCTTGTCTACTTGCCCAAAGCATGGGCCGCACCACGTTTTCGCGTTGCGCTGGAATAGCTTTTAAACCATGAATTCCGGTGCCACGCATGAGCTGAATAAATAGCGTTTCGAGCGCATCGTTTGCATGATGGGCTGTTGCTATTTTGGTGTAGCCAAATGAGGCGCAGAGGTCATTAAAAAACTGGTAGCGAATCTCGCGTGCAGCTTCTTGCACATTGCTATGTGCCTTGTCAATGCTGGCTTTTTTGATGTGGATTTCTAAACCTAAGTGTTGCGCTTTTTCTATCACCAAAGCTTCGTCTGCATCTGAATCAGCTCCGCGCAATTGATAGTTGATGTGCGCAATGGCCAATTTATAGCCAGCTTTATGCAGCAAATGCAGCAGTACCATGCTGTCTTTTCCGCCACTTACGGCTACCAAAACGTGATCGGTTTCGGTAAGCAATTGTGATTCTAAAAGGTGCTGTTTTAGTGCAGAAAGCATGGCGCTAAAGTAGGTCAGATTTAGTCACCAGCGATGCTAGCAATCAGTTGTTGAATCGGTTTGAACTTTACTAAACACTCTTCATATTCTGCCTCTGGATCACTTAAAATCGTGATGCCACCGCCTACATGACAACTCAAATAGTGCGTTTGCTCATCGTATAAAAGAGAACGAATAATCACATTGAAATCGGCTTGGCCATTGGGCGTGAAAAAACCGATGGTTCCAGAAAATAATCCACGTTTTGTGTGTTCAAGTGATTCTATGATTTGCATTGCTCTAACCTTGGGTGCACCGGTCATGCTGCCCATTGGAAAGCATTTTAGCAGTGCATCGTTAAGTTGATTTTTGTCTTTTAATTCGGCAGTTACCGTTGAGTACATCTGATGCACTTTCGGATACGTTTCTATGCGGTATAGTTCAGGAACTT